>NZ_JAAPBF010000261.1 GCF_022695985.1 Streptomyces sp. NP-1717
AGCATCGAGCGATCTCCTTGCGGCTCAAGGGGAAGTGGCGATAGCTGTCAGCCCTGTGGCCCGGACCACATCATTGGCTGTGCTCATGCCAAGTTACGCATGAGTAGGAACGGGAAGGGAAGTTACGCGTCGGTAAAAACTGAACGAATGCCAACGGCGCGCCCCCGCACCGTCGTCACCCCTCACCAGGCGGCTTGCGCCAGGTCATGATCTCGGTCGGCGGAAGATGCTCCGCGAACCGCCCTTCGGCCGACGCCTCCCGCAGCAGCGCCCGCAGGTCCCGCTCGAAGTCCGGCAGCCTGTCGCCGAACAGATGGGGTGCGGAGTCCGACCGGGAGAACACCCACGCCACGACGGAATCCGCCGGGCGGTCGACCACCTCCCCGGCCGGCACGACATGCCGCTCGAAGTTCTCGAACCCGGCCCGCGCCAGGACCAGATCCTCCCGGCCCGGCGTGCCGTTGACGAGCGTCCCCTGCCCCGCGCGCCGTACGGGACCCAGATACCGGCGCACCAGCTCGCCGATCCGTTCGTACGGAGGAGCGGGCCGGGGCAGCGGCGTGGTCGCGGCGGGAGGGTCCTTCAGGTCACTGACATGGACGAACGCGCCCCCCGGTGCCAGCATCCCCAGCACCGCGGCGGCCGTCCGGTCGCGGTCCGTCCAGTGGAACGACTGGGCGAACACCACGGCCCGGAACTCCCCCAGTCCGGCGGGCAGTTGCTCCGCGCGCGCGGCCGTCCAGCGCGCGTTGCCCACCCCGCGGAGCCCGGCCTGCCGCCCGGCCTCCGCCAGCATGTCCTCGTCCGGGTCGACGCCGACCACCTCGGCGACGTACGGAGCCATGGCGAGGGTCACGGTGCCCGGCCCGCAGCCGACGTCGAGCAGCCGCCCCCGCCCGTCCAGCCCGAGGACGGCGGCCAGCGTCGCGGCGAAGCCCGGGGCGTACGGCAGCCGGCCCCGCTCGTAGTGGACCGCGCTTCCCCGGAACAGGGTGCTGTCCCACTGCCATCCGTCAGGCATGTCGATTCCGCTCCGCTCGGGTGGGTGTGTGATCCGAGAACCCTAGGCCGTGTCCGCGACGGTCCCGTCCGTCTCACGACGGGGGCCGTCAGCGGGGGCGGACGGGCGCGCGGACGGCGAGTGTGCCGGGAACGACCGCCCTCGGGCCGAACCTGGCACGGGCCCGGTCCGCCACCGCCTCGATGCGGCGCGCCCGGTCGTCCACGGGGTCGAACGTGAGCTGGCGGGTGGCCCGTTCGGCCGGGGTCAGCCCCTCGGCCCGCAGCGACAGGGCCCGTACCCGCGCCCGCTGGAGCCCGAGCGAGTCATGGATCCGGTAGGCGGCGCCGATGAGCGCGACGGAGTGCGCGGTGGGTTCGCGCAGCGTACGGGCGCGGGT
The DNA here is from genome assembly GCF_022695985.1 of Streptomyces sp. NP-1717. Taxonomy (GTDB): domain Bacteria; phylum Actinomycetota; class Actinomycetes; order Streptomycetales; family Streptomycetaceae; genus Streptomyces. The sequence continues at coordinate 1,401 of NZ_JAAPBF010000261.1, forward strand.
CGTCGTGGAGCGGTCGGCGTAGCGCACCGTGAGCGTCAGCGAGCGGCACACCTGCCCCTCGACCCGCAGCCGGCCCCCCAGCTCCTCGGTGATCGAGAGCAGCGCGGACCGGTGCCGGTCCTGGTCCAGCTCGTCGTGGGAGAAGGCCCGTTCGGCGGCGAGCGAGCGGGCGGAGGCGTTCGGGACGACCGTCGTACGGTCGATGCCGTGGGACTTCTCGTACACCTCGCGCCCCATCCGCACCCCGGCGACCCGTTGCAGTGTCGACAGCGGTACGGCCGCCGCCTTCCCCACGGTGCCGAGCCCGTACGAGCGGAGCGTGCGGGCGGTCGCCGCGCCGACCCCCGGCAACGCCGCGACCGGCAGCGGCTCCAGGAACTCCGCGACCGCCCGCACCTCGTCCGGGACGGTCAGCGTGGTGCCCGGCGCCGCCTCGCGCGCGGCCATCCTGGCGAGCATCGGGGTGGCGGCGGCGCCGATCGCGCAGCCGGCCCCGACGTGCGCGAGCGCCCGTACCCGCAGGACGGCGGCGATCTGGGCCGCGTCCTGCCCGAAGTACCGCTCGGCGCCGCGCACATCGACCAGCGCGGAGTCCGGCGGCAGCGCCTGGACGACCGGGCTGAGGTCGCCGATCAGCCCGAGCAGGGCGGGCAGCGCGGCCTCGATCCCGGTCTCGGCGTCGTGGTGGAACCGTACGCAGAGGATCATCCCGCGTCCCCTCTCATCCCGCGCTCCCCGGACTCGAATGCCACAGCTTCCGCCCCGTGGGCAGCCCTTCACCGGGCGGCTGGAGATCGGCCCAGGGGTTCATCGCGTAGCCCGTGGGCATCTCGATGCGCCGGCCGTTGTCCGTCCCGGTCCCCGGGCCCGGCGCAGGCGTGTCCAGCGCGGCGGCGACCGCCTCCAGGCCGCCCTTCTCCCGCAGTTCGACCAGTTCCGCCAGGTTCCAGGCCGCCGCGCCGACCACGCTCAGACTCCGCGCGCCGCGCCGCTGCACCACTCCGCGCACCAGCAGCAGCCAGGAGTGGAAGACCGTGTGCGCGCACGCCTCGTGGCTGTCGTCGAAGAAGGCGAGGTCGACCAGGCCCGTGCCGTCGTCGAGCGTCGTGAAGATGACCCGCTTGCCGGAGCGGATCGGCGGGGTCTGGGTGGCCACCTTGGCACCGGCGACCAGGACGGTCCTGCCGTGCGGTACCTCCCGCAGCCGTTTCGCGGACATCACGCCCAGCTCCTCCAGGAACGCGTAGTGGTCCGCCATCAGATGGCGGGAGGCGTCCATGCCGAGTACGCCGAGTTCGGCGCTCAGCCGCTCCGTGTCACCCAGGTCGGGCAGCCCGGCGGGAGCTGTCCGCCGCCCTCCCTCCAGGGGGAGCTGGTCCCCGTGGGCGCCCGCCCGCCGTGTCGCCCCGTGCAGCTCCGACAGATGCAGCAGCAGATCCCGTCTGTTGGCGCCGAACTCGTCCAGCGCGCCGACCTGCGCCAGCCGTTCGGCGACCGGGCGGCCGGGCCTGGCGCGCTGCCAGAAGTCCAGCAGCGAGGAGTACGGCTGTCCGGCCTCGATCCGCGCGGTCTCGGCCTCGCTGATGCCGTGGACGTCCGAGAGTGCGAGCCGCACCCCCCAATCACCGGACACCAGTTCGATTCGATGGACCGCCGCCGACCGGTTCACATCCAGCGGCAGCACCGGCACCCCGCGCCGCCGCGCGTCCGCCAGCAGCAGCCGCTTCGGGTACATGCCGGGGTCGTGCGTCAGCAGCCCGGCGAGGAACGCCGCCGGATGGTGCGCCTTGAGCCAGGCCGACTGGTACGTCGGTACGGCGAAGGCGACGGCGTGCGCCTTGCAGAAGCCGTACGAACCGAAGGCCTCGATGATCTCCCAGGCGCGGCCGACGACCTCGGCCGTGTACCCCTTCTCCCCGGCCGCCCGCTCGAACCAGAGCCGGATCCTCGCCTGCGACTCGGGATGGGAGAGCCCTCTGCGTACCCGGTCCGCCTCCTCCCGGCCGCAGCCGGTCATGATGTCGACCATCCGGATGATCTGCTCGTGGAAGACGACCACACCGTAGGTCTCGCGCAGCGCCTCCTCCAGGTCGTCGTGCGGATAGCGGACGGGCGCGCGGCCGTGCCGGGCCTCGATGAAGGGCCGCACCATGTCGGCGGCGACGGGACCGGGCCGGAAGAGCGAGATGTCCACCACCAGGTCGTGGAACGTGGCGGGCTGGAGCCTGCCGACCAGATCGCGCTGGCCGGGCGACTCGATCTGGAAACAGCCGAGGGTCTCGGCGGAGCGGATGAGGCGGTACGTCTCCGGATCGCCCTCCGGCACCTGCGCCGGATCGTCGATGTCCAGTTCCTCGCCCGTGGCGCGCCCGATCTCGGCGACCGCGTGCGCCATCGCGGACTGCATCCGCACACCCAGCACGTCGAGCTTGAGCAGCCCCAGCTTCTCGACGTCGTCCTTGTCGAACTGGGACATGGGGAAGCTCTCCCCGCTGGTCGGCACGACCGGCGTACGGCGCAGCAGCGAGGAGTCGGAGAGCAGCACTCCGCAGGGGTGCATCGCCATTCCACGCGGCAGCGCGTCCAGCGCCTCCACCAGGTCCCACAGCCGGGCGTGCCCCGTCCCCTCCTGTCGCGACTCCTTGGCGACCTCGCGCAGTTCGGGCAGTTCGTCCATCGCCGCGCGGGCGTCGCGCGCCCGGATGTGCGGGAAGGACTTGGCGATCCGGTCGATCTCGGCCGGGTCCATGGACAGGGCGGCGCCCACGTCCCGTACGGCGTGGCGGACCCGGTAGGTCTCCGGCATCGCGACGGCGGCGACCCGCTCGGGGCCGAAGCGGTCGAGGATCGCGCGGTAGACCTCCAGGCGCCGGGCGGACTCGACGTCGATGTCGATGTCCGGGAGTTCGAACCGGCCACGGGCGTCGGCGCGCCGGCGTTCGGAGAGGAAGCGCTCCATCAGCAGTCCGTGCGCGACCGGATCGGCGTGCGCGATCCCCAGCAGATGGTTGACCAGCGAGCCGGCCCCGGAGCCGCGCGCCGCGACCCGGATGCCCATGCCCCGTACGTCGTCCACGACCTGGGCGACGGTGAGGAAGTACGAGGGGTAGCCGAGCCGTTCGATCGTGCCCAGCTCGGCCTCCGTCCGGTCCCAGTACGCCCGGTCACGGTCGTAGCCGCGCAGCACCATGGCCGCCGCCACCTTCGACCGGAGCACCCGTGCGGCGGTCCGCAGGCCGGCGCCGACCAGTCGGGGCTCGGGGAAGTGGACACCGCCGATCCCGAGATCGTCCCTGGGATCGACCCGGCAGCTCTCGGCCGTCTCCTGTGTCATGGCCAGCAGCCGGTGCGCGGTGTCCTGCCCGAGCCCGGCCGATTCGGCCACCAGCCCGGCGGTACGGGCCATCGCCGCCGGGTCCTTGAGCCAGCGCTCCCCGCTGTCCAGGCCCCTGCGCGGGTCGATGGGCACCAGCCTGCGGGCCGCGTCGAGGACATCGGCGACCGGGCCCCGGCCGGGGTCGGCGTACCGTACGGCGTTGCCGAGCACGGCCCGTACGCCCTGTTCGACGGCGAGGCCGAGGGTACGGGCGGCATGCCGCAGCGATCCCGGCCCGGTGCCCTCGCGCCCGTGGTGGACGACCTCCAGCCGCAGGGCGTCGCCGTAGATCTCCCGCCAGGCGGTGAGCAGCCGGGCGGCTTCGCCGGTCCGGCCGGCGGCCAGGGCCCGGCCGACGCCGGAGTCGGGGCCGAGGAGCACGGTGACGCCCGCGCCGTGGTTGTCCTGCCAGGGCAGCAGCGGGCCGCCGTCCCCGGCGGCGTGCGCGGTGGTGACGAGCCGGCACAGATCGGCCCAGCCGGCGGCGCCGTCACGGGCGAGGAAGACGGTGCGGGGCGCGGACTCGTCGACGAAGGCGCCGCCGCGCACCGGGGTGCGCGGCCGTACGGCGGGGGTCCGGCCCCGTTCGCGTACCGGCCCGTCCGCCGGTTCGGCCACGGCCAGCTCCACGCCAAACAGCGGTCTGATCCCCTGCTCCTCGCACGCGTCGACGAAGCGGACCGCGCCGCCGAGGGTGTCGCGGTCGGTCAGGGCGAGGGCGTCCATGCCCCGCGCGGCGGCGCTCTCGGCCAGCTGTTCGGGATGGGAGGCCCCGTACCGCAGGGAGAACCCCGAGACGGTATGCAGATGCGTGAACCCGGGCATCCGCACCTCCTGATCGATCCGTTCTCACCTCCCCCGCTCCCACCATAGATGAGTATCGAACGTTTGTGCGACATCATGGCTCGTCAGCCATCCGGACCCCTCCCACCTGCGGGAACACCGGGCACACGGAAAAGCCCGGCCCGCCGGTGACGGCGGGCCGGGCCTCTTGTCCTGTTGTCCGTTCTCCGGTTCGACCGTACGGTCAGCCGATCTCGGCACCGAACGCCGAGAGCGCCTCCGGCACCGGCTGGAAGAACGTCTCGCCACCCGAGGAGCAGTCACCGCTGCCGCCCGAGGTCAGACCCAGCGCGGTGTCACCGGCGAAGAGCGAGCCGCCGCTGTCGCCGGGCTCGGCGCAGACCGTGGTCTGGATGAGGCCCTCGACGACGTCGCCGCCTCCGTAGTCCACGGTGGCGTCGAGCGCGGTGACCTCACCGTCGTGCACCTGGGTGGTGGAGCCGCTGCGCGAGACGGCCTGGCCGACGGTCGCGTCGCCCGCCTGCGCGATGGCCTGCGTGCTGCCGTCGTACAGGTCGACCTCGCTCGGGTGCTCCGCGGAGCCGGTGTACTTGACGAGCGCGAAGTCGTTGCCCGGGAACTGCGAGTCCACCATGGAGCCGATCTCGGCGCCGCCGGCGGAGTCGGACCACGAGCTGCCCGTCGTGCCGCAGTGGCCGGCGGTGATGAAGTGCGGCTCGCCGCCGACGACCACGTTGAAGCCGAGGGAACAGCGGCCACCGCCGGAGTGGATGGCCTCGCCACCGGCTATGAACTTCTTGAACTCACCGGCGGTCGTCTTCAGTTCGGCCTTGGTGCCGAGCTTCTCGACGGTCTTGGTGAGCTTGTCGAGCGCGGCACCCTTGACGGTGCTGTCCGCCGTGACGACGACCTTGTTCGTGACCGGGTCGACGGCGACGGCCGTGCCGGGGGTGCTCGCCTTGCCCGTGAGGGAGCCGCGGGCGTCCTTCAGCTCTGCGAGGGAGTGCGCCACGACCTTCGCCTTGGCGCCCGCCTCGCGCACGGTCTCGGCGGCCTTCTCGTCCACGACGTTGACGATCAGGGCCTTGGTCTTGCTGTCGTAGTACGAGCCGGCCGCGTCGCCGGCGAGGTCGCCGACGAGGCTGGATGCGAGCTTTCCGGCCGCCGGCGCCGACAGCGTCTTCGCCGTGGTAGCGGTGGTGTCCTCACTGGCGTTCGCAGTCTGGAAGGAAATCCCGGCCACGACCATGGCGGTGACGGCGCTGCTCGCGATCGCCACGCGCTTCTTGGAAATGCGACGGTGCTTCAACTGATACCTCCTGTGGGGGCCGCGTCATCGCATGTGGGGTGCGGTGATGCGGAGGACGAGGCGCCCACTATTCCTAAACTCGCCAGTAGCACACAAGGTCGACTTCAGGACGTGCACACGCCGGGTTCATTTCCTTTTCAACCCGGTCACGTGCGGAGGTCAGCGTCGAGCCGTTCCATTCGTGAACACTCGGCGCAATCACGGGGTTGGCAGCGGGTGAGGTCTAGTCCTGTCCTGAAACCGCCTGTCGGGGCCGGGAGTTCACCCGGCCGCACGGCCCCGGAAACGCGTCGAGTCCCCGCCCGGAGCTCACGGGCGGGGACTCGTCTCAGTGCGGTGCGGCTCGGCCCGTCAGGCCGGCCGGGCGGTGCCCGGACGCGCTCAGGTGATGCTGACGCCGTACGCGTTCAGCGCTTCGACGACCGGCTGGAAGTACGTCGTACCGCCGGAGGAGCAGTTGCCGCTGCCGCCCGAGGTGAGGCCGATCGCGCGGCTGCCCGAGTAGAGCGGGCCACCGCTGTCGCCGGGCTCGGCGCAGACGTTGGTGCGGATGAGGCCCGAGACGATGTCGCCGCCGCCGTAGTTGACCGTGGCGTTGAGGCCCGTGACGCTGCCGCTGTGGGTGCCCGTCGTGGAGCCGCGACGCGTCACCGACATGCCCACCGTGGCGTTGGCCGCGCTGGTGATGTCGATGCTGCCGACGGTGCCGGGGCGCGAGACCGAGGAGTTGGAGTAACGGACGATGCCGTAGTCGTTGCCCGGGAAGCTGGAGCCGGCCGTCGGGCCGATGAGGGTGGTGCGCGCCGAGTTGGTGTACCAGTTCGGGTTGCCGTCGGTGCAGTGCCCGGCGGTCAGGAAGTAGTCGGTGCTGCCGCTGCGCACGTTGAACCCGGCCGAGCAGCGACCGGTGGGCGAGTAGATCGCGTCGCCGCCGGAGAGAAGCTTGGAGAGCTTGCCGGGGGTCCGCTTGATCTTCACGGCGCCGGCGTTGGCCCCGGCCTCGGCCTTGATCTCGGCGATCTCCGCCTTGCTGACGGTGGAGTCCGCCTCGACGACGAGAGCGTTCGTCGTCTTGTCGACATACCAGGCGGTGCCCGCCACGTCGGCACCCAGGACGGCGTCGCTCGCCGCCGTGAGCTGGTTCGCGCTGAAGGTCCCGGCCGTGTCGGCGCTCGCCGTGGGGACGGCGAGTGCCGCGGCGGCGACGAAACCGGTCGTGATGGCGAGCAGACGCGTACGTCTCGCCACACCGCTGCGGGGGGTGGTGCGCTTGATCCTCACGTGTGGTTCCTCCGAAGGAATCTGGGGCCTGATTGGGGGTGGTCCGGCCCGTGAGGCGCAGTCAGGGATACGTCCGCATTCCGGATGTGCCGTGCCCCTGACAAGCGCTGAGGGGAGTATTGGATGCGCCAACCAGCCGCGCAAGGGCGGCTTTCAGCCACTCCCACCGGCCGAGATGCCGCTACTCGTCTTGAAGTCGCCATCCACGTCTCGATCCCGCCCTGCCCACATAGTGGGACGGCCCCGGTCCGCACGGTGCGGACCGGGGCCGTCCCCACGGCTCGGGGGACTCAGCGGACGACGACGTTCCGCTCCCCCGCCGGGACCTCGATCGACAGCGTGTTCCCGGGCGGCGGGAAGGGGCAGATGAAGTGCTCGGCGAAGGCGCACGGCGGCAGCAGCACCCGGTTGAGATCGACCGTCACGGTGCCGTCGGCGGCAGGCGGGGACGGCCGCAGAAAACGGAAGCGATAGCTGGTCAGGCCACTGGTCGCGTCGGCGAACACCGCCCAGAGCGACCCGTCGGGCTCGACGGCGGCGCCGAGCGTGTGCTCCGTACCGTCGACGGAGAAGGCGAGTTCACCCGCGAGCCCGAGTCCCCGCTCCTGCCCGTCGGCGTTCCCGACACGCACGGTGCGGCTCTCCGGGTACGGGCGGAAGCGGCCCGGCAGCACCCAGCGGGGGTCGTACGGCGTGGCCTCGACGGTCACGAACGCCCTGCGTGCGGGGGAGTCCGGGTCGAAGTCACGTACCGCCCAGAGCCCTTCGCGGCGCATGACCACCAGCCGGCGTCCGCCGTGCGCGACCCGGGACCCGCCGATGGGTCCCCGGTCGGCGGTCAGGACGGCCTCACCGGTCAGCGGCCGGCCGTCGACGGTGATCCCGTCACCGGCCCCGGCGGTCACTGACACGTCGTCAACACGGCCCCGCCACACGCCGGGCACGGCCGGAATTCGACCTTCCGGGTACTCGGAGAGCCAGTGGGTTCCGGTGAGCGAGAGCGGTCCGTGCGGCGCCGAGACCGAGGCGATGCGGCGTTCGTGCCAGTTCTCCCAGTTCCGCACGGGATCCGGGTCGGTGTCTGTACTCATGCCGACGCAGCCTTCCACACACGCCCGCGTCGGGGGTTCAGCAGCTGCAGTCGCAGCAATCACAGCAGTCGCAGATGTCACTGTCCCGGCAGCAGCCCTCGCGCTTCTTGCGCGACCACGGGCCCTCGTACTCCTTGGCGCAGCAGAGCTTGCAGGTGCAGCAGAGGCCGATCGCCACCGCGCAGCCGGCCCAGAATCCGCGCCGCTCCGGCCGGGACGGCCGGGGAAGCGGATCGGGTCCGGGCCCGCCGGGTCCACCGGGTCCGCCCGGCGCGCCGGGGTTGCCGCCGCCGTA
>NZ_JAAPBF010000262.1 GCF_022695985.1 Streptomyces sp. NP-1717
GAACGTGAACCCCGACTCCAACAGCCGCCCCCAGGCGCCGCCCTCGCGGGCCACGACGAGCCCCGTGCGGGCGAACACCGTCCGTACGCCCGCGTCCGACGCGGCGGACGCCGCGTCCTCCCACTCGACGCACACGGACGGCAGGAACCCCTCGCCGGGCGGCGCCGACTCGTCCACCGGGCGGTCGCCCGTGTCGCCGTAGAAGCCGATGGCCGACCCGCACACCAGGACCTTCGGCGGGGTGTCGAGCGACGCGACGGCCTCGGCGATCGCCGCCGTACCGAGGACGCGGCTGTCCCTGATCTCCTTCTTGTACGCGTCGGTCCACCGGTGGTCCGCGACCCCCGCGCCCGCGAGATGGACGACGGCCTCGCAGCCGTACAGCCCGCTCACGTCGACGTACTGGCGGGACGGGTCCCACTCGACCTCGTCGCCCGCCCGGGAGGGGTGCCGGACCAGGCGCACCACCTCGTGCCCGTCCGCTCGCAGGGAGCGCGTGAGCGCCGTGCCGATGAGCCCGTTGGAGCCGGTGATCGCGATCCTCATGAGACCCATCCTGCCCGCACCCGCCCACGTGGGACAGTTGGTGCCATGCCGGAACCTCACATACGTGGCGCCCTTCCTTCGGACGACGACGCCCTGAGCAGCCTCGACCACGACACCTGGTCGTCCCTGCACGCGGTGACGCCCAGGCAGGAGCCGCCGTTCGAGCCGTTCTTCGACGCGCGGCACCGGCCCGGCGACTATCTGGTCGCCGAGGCCGACGGAAGGATCGCCGGCTATCTCCGGCTGGTGGCGCCCACCCCGCTGGCCTGCAACGCGCACGTCCGGCAGATCCAGGGGCTCGCCGTGCACGAGTGGGCACGCGGCCGGGGCGTGGCCCGGCTGCTGCTGCGGGCGGCGATCGAGCGGGCGCGCGCCGAGGGCGCGGTGCGCATGACGCTGCGCGTGCTCGGGCACAACACGCCGGCGCGCACGCTCTACGAGTCGGAGGGGTTCGTGGTGGAGGGCGTGCTGCCGGGGGAGTTCTTCCTGGACCGGAGGTACGTCGACGACGTGCTCATGGGCCGTTCCCTGGACACCTGACACCGAGACACGCGGCCGTCAGTCCACGCCGAACCGCTCCCAGAGGCGGGGCAGCCGGTCCGCGAGCGCCTGTGCGTCCTCGAAGTCGACCGGCGTGCCCTCGGGCTCCGGGGCCTGCGGGGCGACCCCCAGATCGGGCGCGACGGCCCCGGTGAGCTGTTCGTACGCCTCGTCGGCCGCGTACCCCAGCTCCTCGCCGTCGCCGTCGATCTCCTCGTCGAACTCCCCGACGAGTTCGGCGAGGCTGTCCGGCTCGTGCACGGCGCCCTCGAAGATCTCCCGGCCCTGGCCGATGAGCCAGCAGCGGAAGTAGTCGAACGCGTCGTCGCTCGCGCCGCCGAGCAGGATCGCGGCGGCCGCCCACAGATCCCAGTGGTACGCGCGGTTGTAGCGGGTCTCGAAGTGCCGGGCGAAGTCCAGGACCGAGTCGGGGTCCAGTTGGAGCAACCGCTCCACGAGGAGATCGGCGTGCTCGTCGGGATCGCCGCCGGCCGCCTCGCGCGTGGCGTCGATGATCTCCCAGAACTCCGTCTCGTCGGTCACGGGTACAGCATCGTGCTTGGCACGGGGCGGCGCACGCGGAGTGCGGAAAGCGGGGCATCCGCGCCGCGCGTGGTGAGGAAGCCGGACAGAAGATGTCTCCTTTCCGTGGAACGATCACCGGGAGATCGAGAGAGAGGGAGCCGGCCGATGACCGACAACCACGACAAGCCGCTGACAGGAAAGATCGCACTGGTCGCCGGGGCCACCCGGGGCGCGGGCCGGGCGATCGCCGTGGAGCTCGGCGCCGCGGGCGCGACGGTGTACGTGACCGGGCGCACCACGCGGGAGAAGGTCAGCGAGGTGGGGCGGTCCACGGAGACCATCGAGGAGACCGCCGAACTGGTCACCCGCGCGGGCGGCGAGGGCATCGCCGTACCGACCGACCATCTGGAGGTCGAGCGGGTGCGGGCGCTCGTGGACCGGATCGACCGGGAGCAGGGCCGGCTGGACGTGCTGGTCAACGACGTATGGGGCGGAAATCAGCTCCTGGACTTCGACACCCCCGTGTGGGAGCTGGATCTGCGGCGCGGGCTGCGGATGCTGGAACTGGGAGTGAAGACCCATCTGATCACCAGCTCCGTCGCGCTGCCGCTGCTGGTACGGCGGCCGGGCGGGCTGGTCGTCGAGGTCACCGACGGAACGGCCGAGTCGAACAGGACGCCGCGCAACAACCTCTACTTCGACCTCGCCAAGAACGCCCCGATCCGGATGGCCTACCTGCTGGCCGAGGAGCTGAAGAGCGTCGGCGGCACGGCGGTCGCGGTCACGCCCGGCTTCCTGCGCTCCGAGGAGATGCTCGACGACTTCGGCATCACCGAGGAGAACTGGCGGGAGGGGATCAAGGTCCACCGGCACTTCGCGCTCTCGGAGACGCCCGTCTACCTGGGCCGGGGCATCGCGGCGCTCGCCGCCGACCCGGAGCGGGAGCGCTGGGCGGGGCAGTCGCTCTCCAGCGGGCAGCTGGCGAAGGAGTACGGCGTCACGGACACGGACGGCAGCCGGCCGGACGTGTGGGCGTACATGGCGGCCGAGGCGGCGGCGCCCGGCACGGAGATCTCCATGGACGGCTACCGGTAGAGACGGGCGGTGCGGTCGGCGGAGTCGGCGAAGCGGGCGCGCAGCTCCGCCGGCTCCACCACCTCCAGCTCCGGGCCGAAGGCGAAGAGCTGGGAGAACGCGACGTCGGCCGACTCGACCGGAAGCGTGAGGGTCGTCCAGCCGTTCTCGTCCGGCGGGCCGGCCGCCTCCGCCGCCTCCTGGGCCGACGCCCGGTCGGTCAGATACGGCAGCCGGCGCAGACCCTCCGGGGAGAGCCGGAGCACCACCTCCGTACGGAGGATCGACCGGGTGAACTGCGCGGCCCGCTCTTCCCAGAAGGAGGGCAGGTCGAACGACTCGTCCCGTTCGAAGCGCTCCTCCGAGAGCGTCATCCGTGTGAAACGGTCTATCCGGTAGACCCGGAAGGACGTGTCGACGCGGGCGCAGAGGTACCAGACGCCCGCCTTGAGCACGAGCCCGTACGGTGCCAGCCGCCGCTCCACCTCGGTGTCCTGGCGCCGGTAGCGGGCGACGACGGTGCGGTCGTCCCACACGGCCTCGGCGACGACCGGCAGCAGCTCCGGCGTCTCCGGCTCCTTGTACCAGTCGGGCGCGTCCAGGTGGAACCGCTGCGCCGCCGAGTCCGACGCACCCCGCAGGGAGGGGAGCAGCGCCGCCGACACCTTCAGCCGGGCGGCGGACGCCGCGTCCTCCAGGCCCATCTCGCGGAGCGCGTTCGGCAGCCCGGAGAGGAACAGGGCCTCCGCCTCGCCGCGGGCCAGGCCCGTGAGGCGGGTGCGGTAGCCGCCGACGAGCCGGTAGCCGCCCGAGCGCCCCCGGTCCGAGTAGACCGGCACCCCGGCCTCGGAGAGGGCCAGCGCGTCGCGTGTGACGGTGCGCTCGGACACCTCCAGCTCCTGTGCCAGCTCGGCCCCGGTCATGGAGGGCCGCGCCTGGAGGAGCAGGACCATCTTGATCAGCCGGGCAGCGCGCATGGAGCCATTGTCCATGGCGGCGCGGGCGCGCCCGGACCGGTTCACGCCAGGGGTTCCTGGATCTCCGTCACCCACTTCTCGCGGTCCGGCGGGCATTCGAGGCTGACCTCGCGGGGGTATCCGGCCGAGACGTGGCCGCCCGCGTCCTTCCAGGCGGCCAGGATCTGTTCCGTACGGAGCATGTCGCCGACCGCCGCGTCCATCGGGCCGCGGTGCACGATCGTCGCCGCGCGTTCGACGGCGGGCAGGTCGACGATCCGGAAACCGTGGGCGGGGTCGGGTTCGGCGGCGACCGTGAGGGCGGCGTGCACGACGACCGCGCCGTCGCCGTCCGGCACGTCCTCGTAATAGGCGATGCCGGGCCCCGTTGCCGGTACTCCGGCCGCCTCCAGGCGCCGGAACAGCTCCTCGTACAGAGGGCCGATGACGGGGCCGATGTCCTGCGGTTCGAAGCTGGCCGCCACGGCGGACAGTTCGGCCACCCGTACCGCGGGGATGCTTTTGACGACGACGTCCTCGGTGGGCATACGTCCCTCACTCTCGATCGACCGGAGCCTCGCCTCGACCTGGCCCAGCCTGGCGGCGGCCGCCGCCATCGCCGCTTCCAGCTCGGCCCGCCGCAGCGTGAGCATCCCGCGCAGCTCGTCCGGGCTCACACGGTCCTCCAGGATCTCCCGCACCTGCTGGAGCGTGAAGCCGAGGTCCTTGAGGGCGATGACCCGGTTGAGCTGGGCGAGCTGGGCCGCCGTGTAGTAGCGGTACCCGCTGAACGGGTCGGTGCGGGCGGGGCGCAGCAGCCCGATCGCGTCGTAGTGACGCAGCATGCGGGCCGACACACGGCCGTGCCTGGCGAAGTCTCCGATGGTGAACATGACGTCCCCTACTGCACGGGTTCACACGGTGTCAGGGTCAAGCGTGGTGCCGGGGGACAGCATGCCGTGGACGTGACCTCCTGGGGAGCCTCACAAGGAAGCGGCTTCCGCCGGCCACGAGGGGCCGGCGGAAGCCGCTTCCTTGACGACGACGCGTCTGTCAGAGGCCGTAGCGCTCCCGCGCCTCCTTGACCGCCGACGCGGGCACCTCGCCGCGCCGCGCGAGCTGCGCCAGCGCCGCGACCGTGATCGAGTGCGCGTCGACGCCGAAGTGGCGGCGGGCCGCCTCACGCGTGTCGGAGAGGCCGAAGCCGTCCGTACCGAGCGAGGAGTAGTCCTGCTCGACCCACTGGCTGATCTGGTCGGGCACCTGGCGCATCCAGTCGCTGACGGCCAGCACCGGGCCCGGCGCCCCGTCCAGGGCCTGGGTCACGTACGGCGTGCGCTCTTCGCCCCGCAGGAGCGCCTCGTCGGCCTCCAGGGCGTCCCTGCGCAGCTCGCCCCAGGACGTCGCCGACCAGACGTCGGCCGTGACACCCCACTCGGCGGCGAGCAGTTCCTGGGCCGCGAGGACCCAGTGGATGGCCGTACCGGAGGCGAGCAGCTGGAGCCTCGGCGAGTCCGCCTTGGCGGGCACGCCCTCCTTGAAGCGGTAGAGGCCCTTGACGATGCCCTCCTCCACGCCCTCGGGCATGGCGGGCTGCGGCATCGGCTCGTTGTAGACGGTGAGGTAGTAGAAGACGTCCTCGGCATCGGGCCCGTACATCCGCCGCAGGCCGTCCTTGACGATGACCGCGATCTCGTACGCGAACGCCGGGTCGTAGTTGAGCGAGGCGGGGTTCGTCGCCGCGAGCAGGTGCGAGTGGCCGTCCGCGTGCTGGAGGCCCTCGCCCGTCAGGGTCGTACGGCCGGCCGTCGCGCCGACGATGAAGCCCTTGCCGAGCTGGTCGGCGAGCTGCCACATCTGGTCGCCCGTGCGCTGCCAGCCGAACATCGAGTAGAAGATGTAGAACGGGATCATCGTCTCGCCGTGCGTCGCGTACGACGTCGCGGCGGCGATGAAGTCGGCCATCGAACCGGCCTCGGTGATCCCCTCGTTGAGGATCTGGCCGTCCTTGGCCTCCTTGTAGTACATGATCTGGTCGCGGTCGACCGGGTCGTACGTCTGGCCGCGCGGCGAGTAGATGCCCGCCGACGGGAACAGCGCCTCCATGCCGAACGTACGTGCCTCGTCGGGGACGATCGGGACCCAGCGCCTGCCGGTCTCCTTGTCCCGCATCAGGTCCTTTACCAGCCGGACGAACGCCATGGTCGTGGCGACCGACTGCTTCCCGGAACCCTTGTAGACGGACTGGAACGCCTTCTCGGAGGGCTCGGGCAGGGCGACGGCATGCACTCGGCGGGCCGGGGCGGGCCCGCCGAGCTCCGCACGCCGCTCCTGCAGGTAGCGGACTTCGGGGGAGTCGGCGCCGGGGTGGCCGTACGGCACCAGCTCGTCGTTCAGCTTCGAGTCGGGGATGGGAAGTTCGAGCAGGTCCCGCATGGTGCGGAACTGGTCGCCGGAGAGCTTCTTCATCTGGTGGTTGGCGTTGCGCGACTCGAAGCCGGTGCCGAGCGTGTAGCCCTTCACCGTCTGGGCGAGGACCACGGTCGGCGCGCCCTTGTGGGCGAGCGCGGCGCGGTAGGCCGCGTACACCTTGCGGGCCTCGTGGCCACCGCGCGAGCTGTGGAAGCACTCGTCGATCTTCGCGTCGCTCAGCAGCTTCGCCAGCTCGGCGAGCGCGGGCTCGGCTCCGAAGAAGTGCTCACGGATGTACGCCACGTCGCGGGTCGCGTACGTCTGGAACTGCGCGTCCGGCACCTCGCGCAGCCGCCGTACGAGGGCGCCCGTGGTGTCGAGCGCGAACAGCTCGTCCCAGGCGGAGCCCCACAGCGACTTCACGACGTTCCAGCCCGCGCCCCGGAACTGGGACTCCAGCTCCTGCACGATCTTGAAGTTGGCGCGGACGGGGCCGTCGAGGCGCTGGAGGTTGCAGTTGATGACGAAGGTCAGGTTGTCGAGCCCCTCGCGGGCCGCGAGGGCGAGTGCCGCCGTGGACTCGGGCTCGTCCATCTCGCCGTCGCCGAGGAACGCCCAGACGTGGGAGGCGGAGGTGTCCTTGATCCCGCGGTTCGTCAGGTAGCGGTTGAAGCGCGCCTGGTAGATCGCGGAGAGCGGGCCGAGGCCCATGGAGACCGTGGGGAACTCCCACAGCCACGGCAGGCGCCGCGGGTGCGGGTAGGAGGGGAGACCCTTGCCGCCGGCCTCCTGACGGAAGTTGTCGAGGTGCTCCTCGGTGAGCCGGCCGTCGAGGAACGCGCGGGCGTAGATGCCGGGGGAGGCGTGGCCCTGGATGTAGAGCTGGTCGCCCGAGCCGGGGGAGTCCTGGGACTCCTTGCCGCGGAAGAAGTGGTTGAAGCCCGTCTCGTAGAGCCAGGCGGCCGAGGCGAAGGTGGCGATGTGGCCGCCGACGCCCAGGCGCGAGCCACGGGTGACCATCGCGGCGGCGTTCCAGCGGTTCCAGCCGGCGATACGGGTCTCCATCGCCTCGTCGCCGTCGAAGGCGGGCTCGGCGGCGGTGGGGATGGTGTTCACATAGTCCGTCTCCAGCAGAGCGGGCACGGGAACCCCGTTGCGCTCGGCGTGCTGGAGCGTGCGCCGCATCAGGTACGCCGCACGGTGCGGGCCCGCGTGCTCGGTGACGGCGTCGAGTGAGGCCGCCCACTCGGCGGTTTCCTCGGCGTCGCGGTCCGGGAGCTGGTCGAGCTCGCTCGGAAGCTTGCCTACGGGGTCGGGCATGGTCGCCGCCTTCCGGTCACACAGGAGGGGGTGGAGAGAGGGGTGGGGAAAGTGTGGAGAGGAGCCTTGTCTGGCAGGACAGGGCGAAGGGCTGGGTACAGCCCGATGTCGACTGTAAGTCGCTGATCGATGATCGATCAAAGAACTGACGGCAAAATTTCATGATCTGCGGAAATTGGCATCCAGTGCCGGTGGGCAGGGCACGCGGTGACGCCGCGAATCGGGATGAATCCGGCGGCCGGTCAGGCGCGCGGTGCGCATCCGAGCACGTGGTCCTTCACCAGTGCGCCGATGAGCGGATCGCGGCGCCTGAACGCCTCCACCAGTTCCTGGTGCTCCTCCGCGTACGACTTCTGGACGGTCCCGAGCCACCGGATGGAGAGCGCCGTGAACACCTCGATGCCGAGCCCTTCCCAGGTGTGCAGCAGGACGCTGTTCCCGGCGGCGCGCACCAGCTCGCGGTGGAAGTCGACGGTGTGCCGCACCTGCGCGGTGCCGTCGGCCCGCCGGTCCGCCTCGTACAGCGCCGTCACGTGCGGCTCCAGGGCGGAGGTGTCGGCGGCCAGCCGTTCGGCGGCCAGCTCGGCGGCGATCTGCTCCAGACCGGCCCGTACGGGGTAGCTCTCCTCAAGATCGGCGGCGGTCAGATTCCGTACGCGTACGCCCTTGTTGGGCGCGGACTCGATCAGCCGCAGCGACTCCAGCTCGCGCAGGGCCTCACGTACCGGCGTCTGACTGACCGCCAGCTCGGTCGCGATCCGCCGCTCGACGATCCGCTCACCCGGCTTCCAGCGTCCGCTGACGATGCCCTCCACGATGTGCTCGCGGATCTGCTCGCGCAGCGAGTGGACGACGGGCGGGATCATGACGGGGCTCCTTCGGACGGCCGTGGCCGAGGTTACCTCTCGCGGGCGGGCCGCCAGGGGGATCATGGCTGAGGGAGAACGAGACCTTTACGCGACGGCGCCCCCGGCCGGATCTCTCCGGGCGGGGGCGCCGTCGTGACATACGGACGTGCCGTAGGGATGCGGACTACAGGCCCAGCTCGACCTCGAACTCGCCCGCTTCCAGGATCCCCTTGACCGCCGTCAGGTAGCGGGCGGCGTCCGCGCCGTCCACCAGCCGGTGGTCGTAGGAGAGCACGACGTGGACCATGTCGCGCACCGCGATCGTCTCGCCGAGGTCCGGGTGGTTGATGACCACCGGGCGGCGGACCGTCGCGCCGATGCCCAGGATGCCGACCTGGTTCGGGGGCACGATGATCGTGTCGAACAGGGCGCCGCGCGAGCCGGTGTTGCTGATGGTGAAGGTCGCACCGGACAGCTCGTCCGGCGTGATCTTGCTGCCGCGGACCTTGCCCGCCAGCTCGGCGGTCTTCTTGGCGATGCCGGCGAGGTTCAGGTCGCCCGCGCCCTTGATGACCGGCGTCATCAGACCCTTCTCGGAGTCCACGGCGATGCCGATGTTCTCCGAGTCGAAGTACGTGATGGTGCCCTCGTCCTCGTTGATACGGGCGTTGACCACCGGGTACGCCTTGAGCGCCTGGGCGGCGGCCTTGACGAAGAACGGCATCGGGGACAGCTTCACGCCCTCGCGGGCGGCGAAGGCGTCCTTGGCCTGCGCGCGCAGCCTCATCAGCTTGGTGATGTCGACCTCGACGACCGACGTCAGCTGGGCCTGGCCGTGCAGCGCCTTCATCATGTTCTCGCCGATGACCTTGCGCATGCGGGGCATCTTGACCGTCTGGCCACGCAGCGGGGAGACCTCCAGCTTGGGGGTCTTCGACGCGGCGGCAGCCGGAGCGGCCGCGGGAGCCGGCGCCTGGGCGGCCTGAGCGGCAGCCGCCTTGGCGGCCTCCGCGGCGGCGACGACGTCCTGCTTGCGGATGCGGCCACCGACGCCGGTGCCCTTCACCGAGGCCAGGTCGACGCCGTTCTCGGCGGCGAGCTTGCGCACGAGCGGAGTCACGTACGCGCCCTCGTCACCGGAACCGGCGGCGG
>NZ_JAAPBF010000263.1 GCF_022695985.1 Streptomyces sp. NP-1717
CACACGTGCTCCACTCCAGCTTCACCAGTTGATAGGCATCTGCACGAGTTCGCTGCCGTACGGCCGATCCTGAGGTAAAGATTCCGGCCATGCGGTCCGTTCTCGCGGCACGGCCTCACGGCCCTGAACTGCCCTTGTTCCAGGGCGCCGCGATCCGGGGCGGCGGGGGTGGGCGAGTACGTAGCCGGCACGGCGCCGCACCTCGCCGGGACGCTGTGTCCGACATCACGGCGCCGGACGCACGACGAAGGCCCCGCTGCCGACAGGGCAGCGGGGCCTTCGCCTCACATGGGGTGGTGGAGATGGCGGGAATCGAACCCGCGTCCAACGGTGCGGAACCAGGGCTTCTCCGAGTGCAGTTCGCTACGTTTTTACTCGGCCCCGGAGGTCACGCGAACAAGCCTCCGACAGGCCCAGTCACTGTTTGATTTCCCACCGTGTCCCGTGACCGAACGCGGTGGTTTAGTTCCCTAGTTGATGCCAGGATCCGGGTCGGGAACACCCCCGGGCTGACACTCCACGGAGTCTTCGCTAGCTGCTAATTAAGCAGCGAGGGCGAAGGTGGAGGAATCGCGCTTGGAATTGGCGATTATTGTTTGCGACATATGGTTAACGAGATCATTGCCGCTTCCTCGACTCGCTTCCCCTGCCTCGACATCCGCTGTCGAAACCGATCATCCCCATGTTGATTTTTCAAACGCCGTCCCTGCGCAGCGGGACAACAACCATCGTACGTGACCAACGGGGGCCGCGGCCACCTTATTCCGCCCGTCGGGCGATCAGGCCCGCTGGCGCCGGCGTACGGCCGAGACCGCGCGCTCCGTCTCCCGCCGGTCCTGCTTCTCACGGAGCGTCTGGCGCTTGTCGTACTCCTTCTTGCCCTTCGCCAGCGCGATCTCGATCTTGGCCCGGCCGCCCTTGAAGTAGAGGGCCAGCGGCACGATCGTGTGACCGGACTCGTTCGACTTCTGCTCCAGCTTGTCGATCTCGATCCGGTGCATCAGCAGTTTCCGCTTGCGCCGCGCCGAGTGGTTGGTCCAGGTGCCCTGGGTGTACTCGGGCACGTGCACGTTGTGCAGCCACGCCTCGTGGTCGTCGATCTGTACGAAGCCGTCCGCCAGGGAGGCGCGTCCCTGGCGCAGCGACTTGACCTCGGTACCTGTCAGTACGAGACCGCACTCGTAGGTGTCGAGAATGAGGTAGTCGTGCCGCGCCTTCTTGTTCTGCGCGACCAGCTTGCGCCCTGTGTCCTTTTCCTTTGCCATAGTGCGTTCATTTTCGCACTACGCCCCGCCCCCGAGGCCACTCAATACCGTGCGGGCCCGCTCCTGGGCCCGTTCGGCCACGACCAGATCGGGCGTGATGCCCTTGTCGTCCACCTTGTGACCGGCCGGAGTGCGGTAGTGCCCGACCGTCAGCTCGGCCACGGAACCGTCCGGCAGCCGGCTCGGCATCTGTACGGAACCCTTGCCGAAGGTGGGCGAACCGACGGTGATCGCCCGGCCACGGTCCTGGAGGGCGCCGGTGACCAGCTCGGCGGCGCTCATCGTGCCGCCGTCGACGAGCGCGACCACCGGCCGCTCGGTGTCGCCGCCCGGGTCCGCGTACAGGGATCGCTGCTCGCCCCGTATGTCGTACGTGGCGACCAGGCCGCCGTCGAGAAACGCGGAGGCCGCCTGGACGGCTTCGGTGATCAGCCCGCCCGCGTTGCCCCGGAGGTCGAGCAGGACGCCGGTGCCCCTGGGCGCTTCCAGCACGGCGTCCCTGATCTGCTTACCGCTGCCCTTGGTGAAGGCGGCCACCTTGATCACGAGGGCGCCGTCGGCGCCGGTGTCGAGCGTGACCGCGTCCGTACTGAGGCTGGCCCGGCGCAGGGTCTCGCTCCACTCGCGCCCGTCGCGCGCCAGGCCGAGGACGACGGTGGTGCCCGCCGAGGCGTCCTCGGACCGGCCGGTGTCCCGGTCCCTGCCGTCACCGCGCAGCAGCGCGACGACCTCGGTCACGGGCCGCCGGCCCACCGGTTCGCCGTCGATCGTACGGAGGATGTCGCCGGCCTTGATCCCGGCCAGCGCGGCGGGGCCGCCGGGCTGGACCTTGCTCGCCGCGATCCGGCCGTCGGCCAGCCGCTTCGCGGAGAGGCCCACCCCGGTGTACTTGCCGTCGAGGGCCTGCTCGAACTCCTCGTACTCACCCTTGTCGTACACGGCGCCCCAGCGGTCACCGCTGCGGCTGACGACGTCCTCGGCGGCCTCGGTGGCGGACTTCCCGTCGGCCATGGCTTCGGCGGCGGCCCTCGCGACCTCGTCCCTGTCGGCCGTGGAGGCGACGGAGCGGGTGCTTATGCGGGCGGCTTCCTCGTCGGCGCGAGGCAGCGAGTCGGTGGCCGCCGCGGTGGCGAGCACGCTCGCGAAGAGCAATGTCAGGGCCGCCCCGCGGTAGAAACCGTGGGGCCTGAGGCGACTTTCGGGGCCCGGCATGGCGCCGAGTCTAGGACAACCCCCGGCGCCGCAGAGCGGCTTGGCGAGACGACGCCAGGGGCCATTGTCACACCTTGAGGTACTTGCGCAACGCGACGGAAGCGGCCACGGCCGGCATCAGCAGACCGATCACCAGCACCAGCGGGAGGACGGCCAGCACCGCGTCCCAGCCGATGAAGTTGACCAGTTGCATCTTGTCGGCGAGCGCGAGTCCGCCGTCGATCAGGAAGTAGCGCCCGGCGAGCAGCAGTACACAGGCGACGACGCCGCCGATGAGCCCGGCGAACGCGGCCTCCATGATGAACGGCATCTGGATGTAGAAGCTCGACGCTCCCACCAGCCGCATGATGCCGGTCTCCCGGCGTCTGCTGAACGCGGACACCCGGACGGTGTTCACGATCAGCATCAGGGCAATGACGAGCATCAGCGCCATCACTCCGAGCGCGGCGACGTTCATGCCCTGCATCAAGTTGAAGAGGTTCTCGAGGATGTTGCGCTGGTCCGCGACGGACTGCACACCGTCCCGGCCCTCGAAGGCGGTCGCCACCACCTTGTACTTCTCCGGGTCCTTGAGCTTGACCCGGAACGACTCCTGCATCTGGTCCGGGGTGATCATCCCGGCGATGGGCGTCTCGCCGTACTGCTCGCGGTAGTGCTTGTACGCCTCGTCGGCCGTCTCGTGGTAGACCTCGTCGACGATGTCCATCTTCTTGAGGTCGCCCTCGATGGTCTTCCGCTGATCCGCGGTGACCGGGCCCTTCTCGCACTTCTCGGTGGTCTCGGCGTCTCCCTTGTTGCACATGAAGATCGAGACGTTGACCTTGTCGTACCAGAAGTCCTTCATCACGCTGACCTGCTCGCGCATGAGCAGTGCGCCGCCGAACAGCGCGAGCGAGAGGGCTACGGAAATGATGACGGCGAACGTCATCGTCAGATTTCGGCGGAGACCGACGCCGATCTCCGACAGGACGAACTGGGCGCGCATGGCGTCCTTTCAGCTTTCGATGCTCTTCGCGTTGCTCAGTGCTGGTAGCCGTAGACGCCTCGCGCCTGGTCTCGCACGAGACGGCCCTTTTCGAGCTCGATGACACGCTTGCGCATCTGGTCGACGATGTTCTGGTCGTGCGTCGCCATCACGACAGTCGTGCCGGTGCGGTTGATGCGGTCCAGCAGCTTCATGATGCCGACGGAGGTCTGCGGGTCGAGGTTGCCCGTCGGCTCGTCCGCGATCAGCAGCATGGGCCGGTTGACGAAGGCCCGCGCGATCGCGACGCGCTGCTGCTCACCACCGGAGAGCTCACCGGGCATCCGGTCCTCCTTGCCGCCGAGTCCGACGAGATCGAGGACCTGGGGGACGGATTTACGGGTCTCGCCACGGGACTTGCCGATGACCTCCTGCGCGAAGGCGACGTTCTGCGCGACGGTCTTGTTCGGCAGGAGGCGGAAGTCCTGGAAGACCGTGCCGAGTTGACGGCGCATGCTCGGGACCTTCCAGTTCGACAGGCGCGCGAGGTCCTTGCCGAGGACGTGCACCATGCCGTGGCTGGCGCGCTCCTCACGGAGGACGAGCCGCAGGAAGGTCGACTTTCCGGAGCCCGAGGAGCCCACCAGGAAGACGAATTCCCCCTTCTCGATGTCGAGGGACACATCGCGCAGGGCGGGGCGGTTCTGCTTCGGATAGGTCTTGGAGACGTTGTCGAATCGGATCACGGGTGCACCACGGTCGGCCGGGAGTAGGTGAGCGAGACCTTACGCGAACCGGCGAGGGCCGCGCAGTCGGCCGCCGGGGTTGGTCCTGGCATGGGTGATTTATCACGGATGGCGGTCGGCCGCCATCGGGGACGGACCGGGTGCAATCCGACGGGGAGCGCCGAATCGAGCGGGAGCTGGCACAGTGGTAGGGGGAACGGTCGCGTTTCCCGGAACGTTGGGCGCAGAGACAGTGCCCGCGGCTCCGCGGCGCGGGAGGAGGAGAGCGCATGACCTTTGATCGGCTGGTGTGCGCCAACTGCGCGGGACCGGTCAGCGAGGGCCGGTGCCATGTCTGCCGTGCGAACAGGCAGCGGCTGGAGCAGGAGGGCCCTCTCGGCGGCCTGAGCCCGGTGGCGCTGCTGACCCTGCTGGTGGTGCTGATAGCGGCGGTGGCGCTGGTGGCTGTGGGGCATCAGACGGCCTGAGCCGTCCCTGAGCATGCGGAAGGGCCCGGACACTGGTTGGGTGTCCGGGCCCTTCTGTGCGTGCGGATGCCTGAAGCGGGTGCTCAGGCGGCCGTGGCGCGGTTGCCGACCAGACGCGGGAGCATCCGGAAGCCGATGCCACCGGCGATCATGGTCGCGGCACCGATGAGCAGGAACGTGGTCTCGGCGGCGCCGGTCTCAGCCAGCTCCTCCTTGGCCTCGCCCTGCTCGACCGGCTGCGAACCGGCGTTGTCCGTGTCGGTGCCGCCCGTGGTGCCCGCGCTGGCGCCGGCGTCGGCACCACCGGTCTGACCCTCGTCGGTGCCACCGCTCTGGCCCTCGGCGGCGCCACCATCGGCTCCACCGTCAGCGCCACCATCGGCGCCACCATCGGCGCCACCGTCAGCACCGCCGTCAGCGCCACCATCGGCTCCACCATCGGCTCCACCGTCAGCACCGCCGTCAGCGCCACCATCGGCACCGCCGTCAGCGCCACCATCGGCACCGCCGTCAGCGCCACCATCGGCACCGCCGTCAGCGCCACCGTCAGCACCGCCGTCAGCGCCACCATCGGCACCGCCGTCAGCGCCACCATCGGCACCGCCGTCAGCGCCACCATCGGCACCGCCATCGGCTCCACCGTCAGCACCGCCGTCAGCGCCACCATCGGCACCGCCATCGGCTCCACCATCGGCACCGCCGTCAGCACCCGAGGTCGTGCCGACGATCGTGTTGCCACCGTCGGAACCCGACGTGGCGCCGACGATGGTGTTGCCCTCGCCTTCGCCCTCGACGGCCACGGAGGCCTTCAGGCCACCGACGTTGACATCGATGCCGACGGCCGAAGCGGCGCCCGCGGCGGTCAGCGAAGCACCGGCTGCGATCACCGCGCCGGCGGCTATCCGCGCTACGCGGATCCGCGTCTTCTTGGTCATGTGCTTGCTACCCCCAGTAGCTAATCGTGAGTGGTGCAGCGGTCCGGGGCCGGCCGGTTGGGGGTCCGTGCGTGCGGGTCCCCCGAATCACACGCGCCCCGGAAATACGCATGCCGCGCGTCACGATTCCGAGTTTTCGCATGAGCGTCAAGGTCGTTGCGCGCACGTTGCCCGCTTATCGAGCCAGTTGTCCGCCGAGCGAGGGGTAACTGTGACATAAACGGGAACTGCCGCCTCCGGGGCGGCAGTTCCTTTGTCGACAAAGCGAGTCCGTTGCGAGGGTGCCCGGTTGGGCTCTGACCTCGGCCGGAACCGAAGGAAGCGCCCTAGCGCTCCTGCTGCTTGCGCCAGCGGATTCCGGCCTCCAGGAAGCCGTCGATCTCACCGTCGAGCACACCCTGCGGGTTGCCTACCTCGAACTCCGTACGGAGGTCCTTGACCATCTGGTACGGATGCAGGACGTACGAACGCATCTGGTTGCCCCACGAGTTGCCGCCGTCGCCCTTGAGGGCGTCCATCTTGGCCTGCTCCTCCTGGCGGCGGCGTTCGAGCAGCTTGGCCTGAAGGACGTTCATGGCGCTGGCCTTGTTCTGGATCTGCGAGCGCTCGTTCTGGCAGGAGACGACGATGCCGGTGGGGATGTGCGTGATGCGGACCGCGGAGTCGGTGGTGTTGACGCCCTGACCGCCGGGACCCGACGCGCGGTACACGTCCACGCGCAGCTCGGTCTCGTCGATCTCGACGTGGTCGCTGGACTCGACGACGGGCAGCACCTCGACACCCGCGAACGAGGTCTGGCGGCGTCCCTGGTTGTCGAACGGCGAGATACGGACCAGCCGGTGGGTGCCCTGCTCGACGGAGAGCGTGCCGTAGGCGTACGGCGCCTTGACGACGAAGGTGGTCGACTTGATGCCGGCCTCCTCCGCGTACGACGTCTCGTAGACCTCGGTCGGGTAGTCGTGCCGCTCGGCCCAGCGGATGTACATGCGCTGGAGCTGCTCGGCGAAGTCCGCCGCGTCGACGCCGCCGGCCTCGGCCCGGATGTTGACGAGCGCCTGCCGCTCGTCGTACTCACCGGACAGGAGGGTGCGGACCTCCATCTCGTCGAGCGCCTTCTTCACCGAGGCGAGCTCGGACTCGGCCTCGGTACGGGCGTCGGCGTCGGCCTCGCTCTCGGCCAGCTCGAAGAGCACCTCGACGTCGTCGATGCGGCTCCTGAGCGCCTCTGTCTTGCGCAGCTCCGCCTGGAGGTGCGAGAGCTTGCTCGTGATCTTCTGCGCCGCCTCCGGATCGTCCCAGAGGGACGGGGCGGCTGCCTGGTCCTCCAGGACAGCGATCTCGGCCCTCATCTTGTCGAGGTCAAGGACGGCCTCGATCGACCCCATGGTCGAGGAAAGGGACTTCAGCTCTTCGGATACATCGACGACTGCCACGCACCCAGCCTAACGGCTGACGGCCGGAACCCCGCCGCCGATCCCGGCGGGACTCCTCGTCCCCGAACACCGGACGGGCCCCACACCCTGTCGCCGGTCACCGGACGGGCCGCGTGCCGCATCCCCCACGGCCGGACGGGCCACGTTCCGGCCGGTCCGGGGAGCAGGTGCCAAGGGGGTGTCCGCGAAGTGGCGCCGTCCGCCCGCAGGGCGGAGCCCGCGGCGGCTGGTGCGGTGCATCGAAAGGCGGAGAACCGGCGTGGTGGATGGACCCGTACTCGGCCGGGTCCGACAACGCGGCGAGGTGCCTACCAGGCGTCGCGGGCCAGGCGGGACTTCGCGGACACCTCCTACGGAGCCGGGGACGCCGCCGGGGCCGGGCCCGTGGGGGTGAGCTCCGCGCCGTCGCTGCTCGACGCCAGCCAGCCCCCGACACCGAGGACGGCGACCAGCAGGACGGCCGTCACGCCCAGCGTGATCCGCCGCTTACGGACGGCCTCCGCCTTGTGCCGGGCCGATCCCGGCCTGCGCTGGCCCGCCGCGCGCGGCGCCCTGGCCGTGCCGCGCGCGCCGCCCGCCAGCTCGTCCGGGGCGGGAACGCGCATGCTCGTGTGGGTGTCGCGGTTGGAGTCCGGCGCCGCTCCCGGGACGAGCGGGACCGCGCCCCTGCGGCGCGGCTGCTCGTCCGCCGGGGCCCGCGCGGCCTCGGTGTCGCCGTACGACGGCTCCTCCTCGGCCGGCTCGGCGTCGGGCTCGTCCACCTCCAGGGAGGGGATGCCGGCGAGCTGCGGAAGCTGCTCGCGGAGCCGGTCGGCCAGCTCGGAGGCGCGCAGCCGGGAGGCCGGGGCCTTGGCCAGGCACTGGACCAGGAGCTGCCACAGCTCGTCGGGGATGCCGGGCAGCGGCACGACGGTCTCGGTGACATGGCGGCGCAGGACGGCTCCGGGGTGGCCGCCGCCGAAGGGCGTGAAGCCGGCGAGGAGCTCGTACAGGACCGTGGCGAGCGCGTAGATGTCGACGGCGGCCCGCGGCGGCAGGCCCTCGACGATCTCGGGCGCCAGGTAGTCGGGAGTGCCGATGATCCTGGTCGCCTTCGTACGGCGGGGTGTGTCGATCAGCTTGGCGACGCCGAAGTCGGTGAGCAGCGCCGGGTGCGCGCCGCCGGGGCCGATCGGGCCCTCCATGTCGAGCAGGATGTTCTCCGGCTTGACGTCGCGGTGGACGACACCGGCGGCGTGCGCGGCGGCGAGGCCCTCGGCGACATCGGCGACGACGGCGACCGCGGCCTCGGGTGCGAGCCGGCGCTCGCGGTCGAGGCGGGTGCGCAGGTCGGTGCCGCGCACCAGCTCCATCACGAGTGCCAGGTCGTTGCCGTCCACGACGAGGTCGCGGACGGCGACCACCCGCGGGTGGTCGAGTCCGAGCAGCGCGGTGCGCTCCTGGACGAAGCGCCCCACCAGTTCCTGGTCGGAGGCGAGGTCCTCGCGCAACAGCTTGATGGCGACGGGACCCTCGGGCCCCTCGCCGAGCCACACCGTGCCGGCGCTGCCCCGCCCCAGGATCTGATGGGCGGTGTACCGGCTGCCGATATTCCGTGCCAAGACTGCTCCCTCAGCGGCTGGCTTTGCCCATCAAAGTACGC
The DNA here is from genome assembly GCF_022695985.1 of Streptomyces sp. NP-1717. Classification (GTDB taxonomy): domain Bacteria; phylum Actinomycetota; class Actinomycetes; order Streptomycetales; family Streptomycetaceae; genus Streptomyces. The sequence goes on from NZ_JAAPBF010000263.1 coordinate 8,665, forward strand.
GGGTATCGGGGTGTTGAGTGCCCGGTACCGCGTCAACGTTCACTTCTGCGGGGGAATTGATCCCGCGGGTATCGACAAAGCGACAGAAGCGCCGGAACCGCTCCGGAACCGGTGGGAGCCCCACCGGTTCCGGTCACCGGCGTCGGTGTCGCCGGCCGGATGTCAGTTGGATCCGGAGCCCGAGCCGCCGGATCCGGCGTCCGAACCGCCGAGGTCCTTGACCCAGCCCGACACCGTGTCGACGGTGTCGGTGATCGCGTTCCAGTAGCTCTTGCCCTCGCCGATCCAGTCCTGGAGCGGCGTCAGCTCCCAGACGAGCCAGCCGGCGACGAAGAGCAGGACCAGGGTGAACAGACACCCCTTGAGGCAGCCGAGGCCGGGGATCCGCATCGGGTTGGCGCTGCGCTGCCGGGGCTGGCGCGGCGCGGGCGGCTGGGGCTGCTGGGGCGCCGGCTGCTGAGGCGGGGAGTACCGCTGCTGCTGCTGCGGAGGGGGCGCGTAGCGCTGCCGCTGGCGCTGGGGCGGCTGGGGCTGCTGAGGCGGGTACGGCTGCGGTGCCCGCTGCCCCTGGTGCTGCTGGGGCGGCGGGCCCTGGCGCTGGCCGCTCTGGCCCTGGGGCCGCTGGGGCCTGCGCCTGAGCGGGTCCTGGCTCGGGTCCAGGTACTG
>NZ_JAAPBF010000264.1 GCF_022695985.1 Streptomyces sp. NP-1717
GAGTTCGCGGAGTTGGGCGTGGGTGTCGGGTGGGAGGACCAGGTCGTCCCAGGTCACCGTCGGTTCGATGCGGCGGGCCAGGCGGTCCAGGCCCGCCGCGTTCTGGGCGCGGGCTCCCCGGCGTACGTGGTCGGCGGTGAGCGCGCCGCCCGACAGACTGGCCGTCTGGGCCGCGCTGCGGGCCGCGGCCGTGACTTGTTCCGGGGTGAGGAGGAACGGCGCCAGCAGATGGTCCGCGTCGATCCCGGGCGGGGGCGGCGCCGGGGACCACTGCTTGTACGCGTCCGTCCACAGGGCCCCGCGCGCCGACGGCTCCACGCGCGGAGCGTGCAGGAGCAGCGGGGGAGAGGCGGACCACGAGGCGTCCCACGGCGCTCGGCCCACCAGGATCGTCGCAACCTGAGTCGACGTCAGAAGCCGGAGCAGGTGCGGGTGTTCGCGGGACACCGCGTCCAGCGGCGCGCACACCAGGCCGGCCCCCGTCAGCCGGGCCTCGCGGACCAGGGTGCGTACCGCCTCCGCCGGCGCCCAATACTCGGCCAGCCGTGCCAGGTCCACGCCCAGGACGCCCAAGCCCGCCGCCGTCAGCGCGGACGCGGCCAGCGCCGTACCCGCGCCGCCCTGGTCCTCGCTGAGGTAGACCAGTTGAACGCCCTCGGACAGCACCCCGGCCAGCGGCGCCGGGTCGCCGACGCCCTGTACCGCGCGCCACGGGGCCAGCAGATCGGCGAGCCGGGGGTCCGGGGTGTCGTCACCCAGGAGGTGGGCCGCGACCCGGTCCGGTACGCGCAGCGCGCGGCTCAGGAACGGGCGGTCCAGGTCCTCGACCAGGAGCAGTCCACCGGCCCGCAGCGGTGACCGGGCAGCCAGCCGGGCGCGTGCCTCCTGGTCCGCCGGAGTCGAACCGCACAGGCCCAGGGCCAGACCGATGGACGGTCGGCGGCGGGTCACGTCGTCGTTCAAGTAGCCGTAGAACGCCTCGAAGCGGTCGTCCAGGTCCGGTACGAGGGCGATGAGCAGAATCTCGACGTCGAGTGCGGTGAGTGCGAACTTCTCTGTCAGGGACGTGAGTCGGGAGTCTGGTGGACTTCCGAGTGGCTGTTCGTCAGGGGGAGGGAAGGAGCGTGATGCGTCCTCGTCCAGCAGCCTCGCGACGTTCTCCTCCGTCAGATACAGGCCGCGGAACGCGTCGTCCGGGTCCGGGTCGGTAGCCCGCCTCGCCGCGACCGCCCGGCGGACGCGCTGCTCCACCGCGACCGCCCGCGCCAGCAGGTGTCGCAGGTCCGAGGCTCCCGTCATACGTCCTCCGGCGCCGTGCCGCGCGTCTCCGTGACACGGACTGCACCGGACGGCCGTCGCGGCGCAGGTTCCCGGCGCGGGCGGCCGGGCCGGGACCCGTACACCGGCTGTCCCGCGCCCGCACCTGATCCCTCACCCCGCGCCGGTACGTCCCCGAAGCTCGCCCGCAGCCCCTCGTCGCCCACCGGCGGACCCGCCTCGTAGACCGGCGACGACGTCACCGGAACGCTGATCACCAGGTCCAGCGACGGCTTCAACTCACCGCCCAGCGCGCTCCACACGTCCGCGAACGACCGGTCCTCCGGCGGCGGCAGCGCGATCGACATCGGCACCGCCGCGCCGATCTCCGCCAGGGATCCCGCCAGCCGTTCCGGCGGCAGCGCCTCGTACCGCAACAGGCACGCCAACAGCGAGGAGAGCAGCCGGTGTTCGTCCTCCGGGCGCTTGGTCCACGCCGTGATCAGATACGACAACTTGAAGTAGCGCGGCGGGCGGCGGCGCGCGACGATCGCGCCGCGTTCGTCGTACTCGTTGTGCAGCCCCCGCTCACGGCGCCGCATGTCCTCGCGGATGTCGTAGAGGTAGAGGTTGACCATCGGCGAATTGACCTTGGCCGCCCACTCCCTCGTCGGCGCGTCGAAGACGACCGCGATCGGGCCGCCTTCGAGCACCTCCGCCCGGATCAGGGTCCTCAGGACGTCGTCCACCTCGTGGATCATTCAGCTACCTCGCCCGTCACGAGCGACCCTTGAAGTCCGGTGGCTGGAGGTTGCGTTGCACCACCAGGACCGGTTCCTGGAGCCGGGGCAGGCCGGTGGCGTCCGCCCGCAGCACGCGCGGCCCGAGCGTGTCCTTGCGCAGCACCAGCATTTGCACCTCAAAGGTGCCGTCCCGGCCCACCCGGGTGCCCGACCTGTCCGCCGTGATGCCGAGGGACCACGTGAGACGTACGGTCTCGCCCGGTGGGTAGTCCTTGCCGCGTGCCAGTACGGGCTGCCCCGGCTTGGCGACCAGCGGGGTCACGGTGAGCGAGGGTTTCAGGACGCGCAGCCGGTCCGTGTCACGGTTGTTGGCCGTACGGCGGTCGGGCAGCGTGCCGCGCACGGTGGCCCGTACGTCGCCGGTGATCGCCGCCTGGTAGGTCGCCGTCTGCGTCACCTCGATACGGCCTCCGGCGGGGATCGTGCACGGCCGGGCTGCCGTACAGCGGTTCAGGGCCGGCAGGGTGCGGTCGCCCGCGCGGGACGGCGCCGGCCAGGCCGCCGAGAGGACCACACCCCGGGCCGCGTCCGGTCCCGCGTTGGTGACCGTGAACTCGGCGCGGGCCGGGCGGCCGATGTACGTACGGTCCGGGCTGACGTCCACCCGTACCGCGATGTCCGACGAAGGCGGTACGGGAGGCTCAAGCACCTCGAACTCCGCCGTGTCCGTACCGGTGTTGCCCGCCGAGTCCGTGGCCGAACAGGTGACGGTCGTTGTGCCGACCGGGAACAGCGCGCCCGACGCGGGATCGCAGGTGACGGGCAGCTCACCGTCCTGGGCGTCCGTGGCCGTGGCCGTGAATCCGATGCGCGCGCCGTCGTCGTCCTCCGCCCTGACCGTGCGGTCGTCCACGGTGACGACCGGGTCGTTGACGTCGTTCACGGTGATGCTGATCTTCTGCTGGAAGTCGGGATCGGGAACGGCGGCGGGGCCGAGCGCGTCCGTCCCCGGTACCTGCGCGCCGAGCTGGAGGAACTGGACCGTGCAGGTCAAGGTCGTGCCCTGGGGGGCGTCGGCCGACACGTCGACGTTCTCGGTGAACTGTGCGGTCTCGCCGCTGGTGAGCCGCCTCGTCGGCGGGTCCAGGGCGACGGTGAGATGCGGGTCGCAGTCGTGCAGCTCATGACCGACGGTGGTCGGCAGGTTGTCGAAGCCGTCCATGATCGCCTGGGCCGTCTCGTCCGGCTGGATGCCTTCCAGCAGGCGGCCACCGGTCGCGTTGATGATCCGGGTGGCCTGGCCGGGGGTGGTCGGCGGATCTTCGATCTGATCGGGGTAGTCCGGATTGTTGGCGTTCCCATTGCCGTTGAGGCCGTCCCCGAGGTTGCTGTCCACCTCGATGCCGATCACCCGGACCCCCTTGTCCTGGAGGTCGGCGATCGTGTCGTCGATGGTGTGGCCGTCGCTCGGCGCATGACTTGATGCATCGCTGACCAGGACCACGACCGGGCTCGCGCCCTCACGGAACACCGTCTTGCCGTCAGCGCCGTTGGCGATCTCCCACAGGCCGTTGATCCAGTCCTCCGACGGGCCCATGCTGAACTCGCCGAGGTCCGTGCGTAGTTGGTTCACACCGATCTGGACCAGTCCGATGTCGTCCGTCAGCTCCTGGAGTACTTTGAACCCCGCGTTCGGCTCATCGACTTCCTGGTCGCCGAACGTGGCGACCGCGAAACGTGATTCAGGCTCCGCGGCCAGGATCTTGTCGGTGATTTCCGGCAGATATGTCCGCACATCCAGGATCGGCCGTTCCATGCTGCCCGTGCCGTCCACCAGCAGCACCACATCCGGCCTCGGCGGGATCGCAGGTGTCCGCACCTGCTTGGCCACACCCGTCGAACCGCCCGGGTCCAGTGCCTCGTCAAGCGTGGCCGGCGTGACCCATGGGTCCGGCGGTACGGGGACGCGTACCGCCGCAGGTGTACCCGTCACCGGCGCGGTGTCCGCCACCGCCGACGCGGGCGCCAGACCGGCGCCGAGCAGGAGCAGGGCGAGCGCCGCCGCACGCCGCGCGCCGCGCGGTCGGATCCGCCCGTACGGCGCGGTCCGTCTGTCCGCCGACAGGTCTCTCGTCATCTCCCTCGGCATGCCCGTCCGCCGAATCCACCGCACAGCGTTCCTCCCCGTCCCCACCGTCCGGACATGCCGTCGCGGCCTCTCGAACGGTCCCGCACCACCCCCGCGCGCGCAGCGGAATGCGAGCCACTGCCACGGGTAAGCGCGATTGCCCTTTGGGGCAACGGCGGGGCAAATCGTCCGACGTCAGATAAGACCTTGACGCATCGCGTAAGCCACCGCGTGCGAGCGATTGCGCAATTGCAGCCGGGTCATCACGGAATGCAGGACGTTCTTGATCGTGCGTTCGGAATACGCCAGTTTCGTCGCGATATCCGCTGTGTCATAACCTTCGGCGACCAGTCGCAGCACATCGACCTCCCGTGCCGCCAGCCCGGTGAAGTGCAGTCCGCGCGGGCCGAGGACCTGGCCCTGGAGCCTGCCGACCTCTTCGAGGAGACGGCCGAGCAGGTCGGAGGGCAGATGCCCTTCGCCCCGCGCCACCGTACCGATCACCTGGACCAGGTGCTCCGGTGTCGACTCCGAGCGTCTGACCACACCGGCGACGCCGCACTCCGCCGCGCTCACGAGCTTCTGCTCGTCGATGTCCGTGGTGACCAGAACCGTGCGGCAGGTGCTCGTGCGCTGGATGTGGCGCAGCGTCCGCAGCGCATCCTCGTCGACCGTGTCCACGACGATGACCACGACCTCGGGCGAGACGTCTCCGGCGTCCCATTCCATGACGCTGACCTCGGGGCGGGCCCTTAATTGACTGGCTACCCCGGCCCGTGAAATCGGATCTTGGGCTCGTAACGCGACAGTGGTGCGCTCCATACGAATGCTCCCCCTGGGCGACAGCCTGAAGCGTCACAGCAATGCACAAGCCTCACAGCTGCATGTGATTGCCCCATCCGTTGTGAGGCTGACTGAAGATTCCCGCCTTCACGGAGAAGGAAACTGAAACGTTGTGGCGGGCATCGAATCTGCCCGAAAGTGTTCCTTCGAGGCCGATGTGACACCCGGTCACCGACCCTACGGTCCGGGTATGAGTCTCACCGCCAGTCTGGACGAATCGTCCGTCACCGCCGAACCGGGCGAGGAGACGGCCCTTGCGTTGCGGGTCCTGAACTCCGGCCGGACCGTGGAGGAGTACCGCTTCGAGGTGGTCGGCGCGTGCGCCGCCTGGTCGGCGGTGGAGCCCTCGGTCCTGTCCCTCTATCCGGGCGACTCCGGCACCGTGTCGCTCATGCTGCGCCCGCCCCGCGACTCGACGGTGCCGGCGGGCGGGACTCCGTTCGGCATCCGGGTGGTGCCGACGAGTGAGGAGAGCGGGACGGTGGTGCCCGAGGGCCGGGTGACCGTCCTGCCGTTCACGGAGACGACGGCCGAACTGGTCCCGCGCAGCTCGCACGGGTCACGGAGTGGTCAGCACCGGCTCGCCGTCGACAACCGGGGCAACACGCCGGTCTCCGTACGGCTCGGAGCCCAGCCCGGTACGGAGCTTGCGCGGGTGGTCTTCGCCGCTTCCGAACTCCGAATCGAGCCGGGCCGCGCCGAGTTCGGGAAGCTGCGCGTGCGGCCGGCAAAGCGGATGTGGCGCGGTACGCCGGTGACGCACCCCTTCCAGGTGTTCGCCACCCCACGGGTGGCCGAGGACCAAGAGCCCCTGGAACCCGTCCTGTTGGACGGCTCGTACCAGCAGGAACCGATACTGCCGCGCTGGTTGCCACGGGCGCTCGTCGTCGCCGCCGTGGTGCTGATCGCGCTGGTCGGCCTCTGGTACGCGCTGCTGCGCCCGGCGGTGAAGTCGGCGGCCCGGGAGGCGGTCACGCCCGACGCGGTACGGTCCGCCGTCGAGGCCGACAAGAGCGCGTCGCCGGACGCGGAAGACCCGGACGGGGGAGGAGGCCCGGCCGGTGCCGGTTCCGCCGGTGGCGACTCCGCCGGCTCGGGCGACGGCGCGCCGGGACCCAGCGCGTCACCGAGCCCCGGATCCTCGGCGGACGCCGCCGCGACCGCCCCGACCAGCGCACAGGTACGGGTCAGTGACGCGGTGGGCGGCGGAGCGAACACCGGGACGGCCCTGCGCGTACCGGCCGGGCAGACCTTCGAGCTGACGGACATCGTCGTGCAGAACCCGCAGGGCGACGCGGGAACGGTCGTCGTCTCGGCCGGGCGGGAGACGCGGGTGCTCAGCCTCGGACTGGAGAACTTCCGTGATTCCGACTACCACTTCGTGACCCCGATCCTGGTGCCCGGGGGAAGTACGGTCACGATGACCATCGACTGCCGCAGGGTCGGCAGACCGGTGGGCGCGCCGGCGCCGTCGCGCTGCTCGGAGTCGCTGTTCCTCGGCGGCAACATGCGCCCGGAATAAGCGATGTGATGGTCCGTCTGGCGAAGGGGGGCGCGGCTCAGGCGGGCGGCGCCTCTTCCTCCTCCTCGGGGCCGCCGGTCGCGGCCCGCTGGACGAACGAGCCCTGCACATCGGCCGGTTGCTCCTCCTCGTCCTCCGTGGCCGCCCGTTGCACGGCGGCGGTCGCCGGAGTCGGGGCTGACGTACCGCCGGATACCGGCGTGGGTACGGCCGTTACCGGGTCGGCCAGCACGCGGTCCGCGTTCGCGACGGCCTCCCGCTCGAAGCGGTCCGAGGGGTCGCTGACCCGGATGCCGCCGGGCGCCTCCGTCCCCTCCACGGGCCCTTCCCGCTGCTGGATCACGTGCGTCAGCTCATGCGCGAGCGTGGTACGGCCCTGCGGTGACGACGGGTCGTAGGCGTCGCGTTGGAAGACCACGTTGTTGCCCACGGTGTACGCGTGCGCGCCGACGCCCTTCGCCGACTCGTGGGCCGCGGCGTCGTTGTGGACGCGTACGTCGGAGAAGTCGGCGCCCATCCGGCTCTCCATGTCCGTACGGGTGTCGGCGTCAAGCGGGGAGCCGCCCGAGGACACGACCTCGTGGACCGGCGAACGGGGCTCCTCCTCGGCGGAGACCCGGTCCGGCGGGCCGTTCCGCGAGCGCTGGATCATCGGGCCGAGCGCTCTGTTGCCGACGGCCCGCTGGAGCGTGCCCATCCCGGCGGCACCGATCACATCGGCCCGTCCGTCGGCCGCCGCGCGGTAGAGATGGTGGGTGAGGCCGGAGTCGCGGTCGCGGTCAGACACAAGCTCGCGGTCACCGACGTGCTCGTGCTCGTGTTCGTGCTCATGCCCTTGCCCGCGTTCGTTCTCGTGCTCGTGGTCGTGTGCGTTCATCGCCATCTCCCCTGACCGCACCGGTCGTTCGGCTGCCGGGCCGGGCGCCGCGCCGCGGCGTTCCCCACGTTCCACCCTTCGCCGCCGACCCCTTCCCGGTCCAGTCCGCACACCGGCCCGACCGGGGCACCCGGCGGTGCCCCATCGGGCAACCCGGAAAGCGCGACGCCGCCGGTCCCGGAAGCCTGACGGCTGGTCCGGGTCCGGCGGCGTGTGGTTCAGCTCAGACGCCGACACCGAAGTCGGTGGCGATGCCCGAGAGGCCGGAGGCGTAACCCTGGCCCACCGCGCGGAACTTCCACTCCGCGCCGTTGCGGTACAGCTCGCCGAAGACCATCGCGGTCTCCGTCGAGGCGTCCTCGGTGAGGTCGTAGCGCGCGAGCTCCGCTCCGCCGTCCTGGTTCACCACGCGGATGAACGCGTTGCGGACCTGGCCGAAGCTCTGGCTGCGCGACTCGGCCTCGTGGATCGAGACCGGGAAGACGATCTTGTCGACATCGGCGGGGACACCGGCCAGGTTGACCTTCAGCGACTCGTCGTCGCCCTCGCCCTCACCGGTGAGGTTGTCACCGGTGTGCTCGACAGAACCGTCGGGGCTCTTGAGGTTGTTGTAGAAGATGAAGTGCTGGTCGGAGGGGACCTTGCCGGCCGCGTTGACCAGCAGCGCGCTCGCGTCGAGGTCGAAGTCGGCGCCGGTCGTGCTGCGTGCGTCCCAGCCCAGGCCGATGACCACCGCCGTCAGGCCGGGCGCCTCCTTGCTGAGCGAAACGTTGCCGCCTTTGGAGAGGGAAACTCCCACGATCTTCTCCTGGTGCTCGAAGGTATGGACTGAGCAAAATCTACAACACTGTAGAAATTGTCAGCGGGGCAGGGGAGCGGTGCGGAGCCGGCCGTACGGACGGAGCGGCGCGGAGGGTACGCCCCGCCCCCCGCACCGCCGTCTGTCGGCCGTAGCGCTTGCTTCTACAGCACTGTAGAAACTAACAGTAAGGGTGTAGTGGTACAGACCGGGGGACAAGTGCGGGCAGTGCGGGGGAAAGCGATCCCCCCGATCCGCCCTGCCGGGCCCGCGCCCACCGGACGGATCGACGGCGCCCTGTGCCCGCGCGTCGGTGATCGGTAGGCGTCGTACAGCCGGACCGCGTAGCCGGGAAGGCCGTCGCCTTTGTTCATTCCGCTCGACGCGACCGGCTCAGCGCAGGATCCCCGCCTGCCGCGCCTCCCGCAGCCATGACGGGAACTCCGACAGGAGCCGGTCGTACAGCTCCGGGTCGGAGACGCGCTCGATGTCGTCGACGGCGAAGAAGCCGACGTTGTCGACCCGGCGGCCCGCCATCGTGTCGAAACGCTGGAGCACGCCGTAGTTGGCCCTGCCGAGCCCGACGAACTGCCAGAACACCGGCTCCTCGACCGCCGCGCGCAGCTCCCGCTCGATCTCGGCGTCGCGGTACACGCCCCCGTCGGAGAAGAACAGGACCAGGGTCGGCGCGGGCACGGGGTTCTCGCGCACGTACGCGCGTACCTCCGCGATGACCTTCTGCTCCTCGTTCTGGAAACCGACCGCCCGCATGTCGACCTGCCCCGCCACCAGGCCCTTCTGCGGCTTCTTCCGGCCGAAGAGACTCATCTGCCCCACCCGTACGTGCAGCCCCAGCCACTCGGGCAGGTCGCCGATCACCAGATCGGGCAGCCGTGCCGGGTTGGTGGCGAACGTCCACGCCTGCATCTCGCCGTCGTCGTCGAGTTGCGCCGCGACGGCAGCCATCCGCTCGGCGACGTTCTTCACCACGCCGCGTGTGTACAGCGCGCTCATGGATCCCGAGGCGTCGAGGACGAGGATGACGCGTGCGACGACGCCGGTGACGCCGTGCTTGTCCAGGCTGACCGCGACCTGTTCCTTGCGCAGCGAGAGGCGCTTGCGCATGTC
>NZ_JAAPBF010000265.1 GCF_022695985.1 Streptomyces sp. NP-1717
GCGGGGCTGTTCCCCTGCCCGCCCCTTCCCACAACCGGGGCTCCGCCCCGGACCCCGTACGGCCTTCGGCCGTGCCCTCAAACGCCGGGCGGGCTGGATTTCGGGGCGCTGCCCCGGGCCCCGCTCCTCAAACGCCGGAGGGGCTGAGTGGGACCGCCGGGCTCAAAGGGGCGGAGGGGCTGACCGTGGCTGTCGCCGGTGGGGCCGCGTTCACCTTTTCGTACGCCGAGAACGTCGAGCTGCTGCGCGCCGCCGGCGCCGATGTCGTCGTCTTCGATCCGCTGCGTGACGAGCGACTGCCGCCCGGAACCGGAGGGTTGGTCATCGGGGGCGGCTTCCCCGAGGTGTACGCCGCCGAGTTGGGCGCCAACGAACCCCTCCGCGAGGCCGTCGCCGAACTGGCGCGCTCCGGCGCGCCCGTGGCCGCCGAGTGCGCCGGGCTGCTCTATCTCGCGCGGTCGCTCGACGGGGCGCCCATGTGCGGGGTGCTCGACGCCGACGCGCGGATGTCGCGGCGGCTGACGCTCGGGTACCGGGAAGCCGTCGCCGTCGGGGACAGCGTCCTCGCGGCCGCCGGGACACGGCTGCGGGGTCACGAGTTCCACCGGACGGTGCTGGAGCCGGGGGCCGGTGCGGCGCCCGCCTGGGGGCTGGTACGGCCCGAGCGCCGGGTGGAGGGCTTCGTACAGCGGGGTGTGCACGCCAGCTATCTGCATACGCACTGGGCGGCGGCGCCCGGTATGGCACGGAGATTCGTCGAAAGGTGCACGGCATGAGCGGCAGACTCGTCGGGGTCGGCGTGGGGCCCGGTGACCCGGAACTGGTGACGGTGAAGGGCGTGCGGTGCCTGCGGGAGGCCGATGTCGTCGTCGTCCCCGTGATGGCGGCGCCCGACGGCACGGACGGCGGGGAGCCCGGCCGGGCCGAGGCGACCGTGCTGCACCACGTCGGCGCCGGGAACGTGGTGCGGATCGTCTTCGCGCTCAACGAGCGCGCGGACCGTGCCCGCCGTGAGGCCGCCTGGGACGCGGCGGGCCGGCGCGTCGCCGCGCTGCTGCGCGCGCATCCGCACGGAAGCGTGGCGTTCGCGACGATCGGCGACCCGAACGTCTACTCGACCTTCACCTATCTCGCGCAGACGATCGGTGAGCTGGTGCCGGGGACGGTCGTGGAGACCGTTCCGGGCATCACCGCCATGCAGGACCTCGCCGCGCGCGGCGAGGTCGTACTGGCCGAGGGGACCGAGCCGTTGACGCTGGTGCCGGTGACGGCGGGCGCCTCCGTACTGAAGGACGCGCTGGACGGTCCCGGCACGGTCGTGGCGTACAAGTTCGGGCGGCTGGCGGGCGAAGTCGCCACCGCGCTGCGGGAGACCGGCCGTACGGAGGGCGCGGTGTGGGGGTCGGCCCTCGGGCTGCCGGAGGAGTCGATCCGGCCCGCGTCCGAGCTGGAGCAGGGGCCGTTGCCGTACCTCTCGACGCTCATCGCGCCCGCGCGGCGCGACGGCGGGCGCGGGGGCAAGCTGTGAGCGCCCTCCGCACCGCCGGGCCGGGGTCAGCCGGCCAGGGCCACCACCAGCCAGATGAACGCCACGCCGCCGACGGTGCACAGCAGCGTGGACAGCGCCGGGTGCTCGTGGTGCGCCTCCGGAAGGATCTCGGCGGCGGCCAGATACAGCAGTGCGCCGCCGAAGAACCCGAGGTAGCTGCCGAGAAGTTCCTCCGGAAGGGTGAACAGCAGCGTGGAGGCGGCGCCGACGACGGGTGCGACCGCGTCGGCGAGGAGCATCGCGAAGGCCCTGCGGCGGTCGTTCCCGTAGAGGCTGGTGAGCGTGTACGTGTTGAATCCGTCGGCGAAGTCGTGGGTGATGACGGCGAGCGCGACGGTCGCGCCGACGCCGCCGCCCACCTGGAAGGCCGCGCCGAGCGCGATGCCGTCCATCAGGCTGTGCAGGACCATCGCCGCCGCCGCCGTCAGTCCCACCTCGGGGGTGCGCGCCGGCCTTCCGGCGGCCCCGCCGTGACGGTGCGGGCCCGCGCCGTCCGCCGCGCCGTCCGCCGCGCCGTGCGCGGCCCGGCGGACCGCCAGCAGCCGTTCCACGACGTGCGCGAAGAGGAATCCGCCGACGAACAGCAGGAGCGCCTGGTGTACGCCGAGGAAGTCCTCGCCGGCCATCTCCATGGCTTCAGGCAGCAGTTCGAGACCGACCACGCCGAGCATCAGCCCGCCGGCCAGGCCGAGCACCAGATGGCGGCGGTCGGTGACGCGCCGCGCCGTCCAGCCGCCGAAGAGCGTCATGAGGAACGCGCCGAGCGCGACGAACACCGCCATACGCCCTTGCTAGCCGATCGGCCCCCCGGTCCGCACGTTCATGTTCACCCCTTCCGCTCCCCCGCCCCGTTGACCCGCGAGGACCGCCGCTCATGACCGAGACCACTGCCGGGACCACCGTCGGCAAGGTGACCTTCGTGGGCGCGGGCCCCGGCGCCGCCGATCTGCTGACCTTCCGCGCCGCACGCGCCATCGCCGCCGCCGACATCGTCATCTGGGCGGCGAGCCTGGTACGGGCCGAGGTGCTGGAGCACGCGCGCGAGGGCGCGGAGATCCTCGACTCGGCGGCACTTTCCCTGGAGGACGTCGTCGCCGTGTACGAACGGGCGGTGCGCGACGGTCTGAAGGTCGCCCGGATCCACTCCGGCGACCCGGCCCTCTGGGGCGGTACGCAGGAGCAGGCCGACCGCTGCGCCGCGCTCGGTCTGGAGGTGGAGATCGTGCCGGGGGTCTCGTCGTTCTCGGCCGTCGCCGCCGTCGCGGGGCGGGAGCTGACGATTCCTGAGGTCGCGCAGTCGGTGATCCTGACCCGGCTGGGCGGCGGGAAGACGCCGATGCCGCCCGGTGAGGAGGTGCGGGAGTTCGCCAGGCACGGCACGACCATGGCGGTGTTCCTGTCGGCCGCGCGGTCGGGCCAGCTCACCCAGGAGCTGCTGGAGGGCGGCTATCCGACGTCGACCCCCGTCGTCGTCGCCCACCAGGTGACCTGGCCCGAGGAGCTGGTCGTGAGCTGCACCCTGGGCACGCTGGAGGAGACCGTCAAGGAGCACAGGCTCTGGAAGCACACGCTGTTCCTGGTGGGGCCCGCGCTGTCCGCGTCGGGGACCCGCTCGCACCTCTACCATCCGGGGCATTTCCACGGCTTCCGGCGGGCCGACCCGTCGGCCCGCAAGGCGCTGCGCGAGGAGCGGTCCCGGGGCGCCGCGCGGTGATCACGGTCATCGGTACGGGGACGGGGACGCCGCTGGCGGCGGACTGCCTGCGCGCGCTGTCGGAGGCGACGCTGGTCGTCGGCGGGCGACGGCATCTCCAGGAGGCCGCGGCGGAGACCGGGCTGCCCGAGCGGGTCTCCCGCGTGGTGCTCGGGCCACTGGCGCCGGCGCTGGACGTGATCGCGCGGCACCGGGCGGAGGGGGGCGCCGGCCGCGTCGTGGTGCTGGCCTCCGGCGACCCGGGACTGTTCGGGATCGTGCGGGCGCTGGCCGGGCGCTTCGGGCCCGACGCCCTGGACGTACGGCCCGCCGCCCCGTCCGTCGCCGTGGCGTTCGCCCGGATCGGCCTTCCGTGGGACGACGCGGTCGTCGTCAGCGCGCACGGGCGTGACCTCCGTACGGCGGTCAACGTCTGCCGCGCGCATCCCAAGGTGGCCGTGCTGACCGGTCCGGGAGCGGGGCCGGCCGAGCTGGGCGCGGCGCTCGCGGACACGGGGCCGCCGCGCACGCTCGTCGTGGCGTCGGCGCTGGGCGATCCGGACGGCGAGCGGGTCGAGCACGTGTCCCCCGCCGACGCGGCGGCCCGCGTGTGGCCGGAGCCGCTGAGTGTCGTGCTCTGCCTCGACGGCGCGCGGGCGCACGCCCCGGTGCCGCGCACGGTGGCCGGTCGCGGGCCGGGGCCGGCGCGCTGGGCCCTGGACGAGGAGGAGTTCGCGCACCGCGACTCGATGATCACCAAGTTCGAGGTGCGGGCGCTGGCGCTGGCCAGGCTCGGGCCGCGGACGGGCGACCTGGTGTGGGACGTCGGCGCCGGCTCGGGGTCGGTGGCCGTGGAGTGCGCGCGGTTCGGTGCGGCGGCGGTCGCGGTGGAGAAGTCCCCGGACGGCGTCGGGCGGATCCGTGCCAACGCCCTGGCGCACGGTGTGGACGTGCGGACCGTGCACGGTTCCGCGCCCGCGGCACTGGACGGGCTGCCCGACCCGGACGCCGTGTTCGTCGGTGGCGGGGGCCGTGAGCTGCCCGCGATCGTCACGGCGTGCGCGCGCCGGGCGCGCCGGACGGTGGTGGTCTCGGTCGCCGCGCTGGACCGGGTGGGGGCGGTGCGCGAGGCGCTGTCGTCGGCCGGGTTCGCGACCGGTGGCGTACTGCTGCACTCCTCGCGGCTCGCGCCGCTGCCCGGCGAGGTGACCCGGCTCGCGGGCACCAACCCCGTCTTCCTGCTGTGGGGCGACCGCCCCTCGGCGGATCCCCACCCCCTACGAGGAGCGAACCAGTGATCGGCCTGATCTCCGCCACGGCGGCGGGCGCCTCGGCCCGCGACCGGCTGGCCACGGCCTGGCCCGGCCGGACCCGCGTCTACGACGGCCCGGTGCGCGAGGCGGTGGAGCGCGCGTTCGCCGAGTGCGAGCAGTTGGTGTGCTTCCTGGCCACCGGGGCGGCGGTGCGTCTGCTGGCCCCGCTCCTGACGGACAAGGCGTCGGACCCCGGCGTCGTGTGCGTGGACGAGGCGGGCCGTTACGCGGTGTCGCTGCTCGGCGGCCACGGCGGCGGGGCCAACTCCCTGGCGACGGAGGTCGGCTCCGTCCTGGCAGCGGCCCCGGTGATCACGACGGCGACGGACGTCACGGGCATCCCCGGCCTCGACACGCTGGGCCTCCCGGCGGAGGGCGCGGTGGCCGCGGTGACCCGCGCGATCCTCGACGGCGCCCCGGTGACACTGCACGCGGACGCGGTGTGGCCGCTGCCCCCGCTGCCCCCGAACGTGACACGGGGCACGCCTCTTGACGGGCACGGCGTGCTCCCTCCGAAGCCGCTGCCCGGTGACACGGGCGACGCCGGTGTGCCCGGCGGGGCTCGCGCTGTGGAGCAGGTGATCTCCGGCGCGCCGGAGGGCGCCGCGCCGCGCACGGCCTCGCGCACTTACGGGCCGAATGCTGAGGCGTCCGAGACGCAAGCACCGCTGGTCGCGGCCCCGGACGGACCCGGCGAGGCCCTGGCTGCGGAGCAGCCGGTCCCCGGGCCGGACACGGCCGGGGCGTCGGCGGACGGCGCCGCGTCAGCGTGTACCGGGTGGTCGCCGGGTGGCGTGGACCCGAAAGGTCCGGCGCCGGCAGCGACCGGCGGCCGTGGGCCTCGGCTGCTCGTCACCGACCGGGTCGTGGGCCTCGGGACGGCGGATGTGGTCCTGCGGCCGCCGTCGCTCGTCGTCGGGGTCGGCGCCAGCCGGGGCGCGGGCGTCGACGAGGTGTACGGGCTCGTCCGGGACGCCCTGCGGGACGCCGGTCTCTCCGTGCTCAGCGTGGTGGAGCTGGCGACCGTCGACGCCAAGGCGGACGAACCCGGCGTCGTCGGGGCGGCCGGCCGGCTCGGGGTGCCCGTACGGACGTATCCGGCGGAGGCGCTGGCCGCGATCACCGTGCCCAACCCGTCGGACGCGCCGCTCGCCGCCGTCGGTACCCCGTCGGTCGCCGAGGCCGCCGCGCTCGCCGCCGGGCAGGGCGGTGAACTCCTGGTACCGAAGCGGAAGTCCAGCCCTCAGGGGCGGGCCGCCATGGCCACGTGCGCCGTTGTGCGCCGTGCGCCGCGCGGACGGCTCGCCGTCGTCGGGCTCGGCCCCGGCGCGCGGGACCTGCTGACGCCGCGCGCGACGGCGGAGCTGCGGCGCGCGTCGGTGCTCGTCGGGCTCGACCAGTACGTCGACCAGATCAGGGACCTGCTGCGGCCCGGCACCCGCGTCGTCGAGTCGGGGCTCGGGCGCGAGGAGGAGCGGGCCCGCAGGGCGGTGGCCGAGGCACAGGCGGGCCACGCGGTGGCCCTCGTCGGCAGCGGCGACGCGGGCGTGTACGCCATGGCGTCGCCCGCGCTCGCCGAGGCCGCCGACGACATCGAGGTGGTCGGGGTACCGGGCGTGACGGCCGCGCTGGCCGCCGCCGCGATACTCGGCGCGCCCCTCGGGCACGACCACGTCTCGATCAGCCTGAGCGATCTGCACACTCCGTGGGAGGTCATCGAACGCCGTGTCCGCGCGGCGGCCGAGGCGGACATCGTGGTGACCTTCTACAACCCGCGCAGCCGGGGCCGGGACTGGCAACTGCCCAAGGCGCTCGCCCTGCTGGCGGAGCACCGTACGGCGGCGACACCCGTCGGCGTCGTACGCAACGCGTCCCGCCCCGACGGCACCAGCCGGCTCACCACGCTCGCCCGGCTCGATCCGGCGACCGTCGACATGATGACGGTGGTGACGGTGGGCAACACGGCCACGCGTGAGATCGCGGGCCGCATGGTGACGCCACGGGGCTACCGGTGGCAGTCGGAAGGAGCCCGGTGAACCGGCAGGAGCGTGTCGTCCATCCCATCGAGGAGGAGTCGTTCCGCAGGCTGCGCGCCCGCGTCGACACCTCGCACCTGGCGCCGCTGACCCGCGCCGTCGTGGAGCGCGTCGTCCACTCGGCGGCGGATGTGGCGTATGTGACCGATGTCGTCTGCGACGAGGCCACGCTGACCACCGCGCACGGCGCGCTGCACGAGGGCGCGCCGGTCGTCGCCGATGTGGAGATGGTCGCCGCCGGGATCACCCGTCGCACCGCGGTCTGCCGTCTCAAGGAGGCCGTGCCGGGCCCGGGGCTGACCCGTTCCGCGCACGCGGTGCGTCTCGCGTACGAGCAGGTGGGGCCGGGTGCGATCTGGGTGATCGGCTGCGCCCCCACCGCGCTTGAGGAGTTGCTGCTCCTGGACGCCGCGCCCGCGCTCGTGATCGGGCTGCCGGTCGGTTTCGTCGGCGCCGTCGAGTCGAAGGCGGCGCTGCGCGGGAGCGGGCTGCCGTCGGTGTCCAACATCTCGGAGAAGGGCGGCTCCGCGGTGGCCGCCGCCGCGCTCAACGCCCTGCTCTACCACCCGTACGACCCGCCCCATCACCAGCTCGCCAAGGAGAACGCGTGACCACCCCCGGACCCGCACTGCTCATCGCCGGCCACGGCACCAGGGACACGGGGGGCGCCGAGGCCTTCCGGGAGTTCGTACGGGAGCTGGGCAGGCGCCACCCCGAACTGCCCGTCGCGGGCGGCTTCATCGAGCTCTCCGCGCCGCCGATCGGCGACGCGGTGTCCGAACTCGTCGAGCGGGGCGTCACCCGGTTCGCGGCGGTCCCGCTGATGCTGGTCTCCGCCGGGCACGCCAAGGGCGACATACCGGCCGCGCTCAAGCGCGAGAGGGAACGGCACCCGGGGATCTCGTACACCTACGGCCGCCCGCTGGGCCCGCACCCCGGTCTGCTCACGGTCCTCGAACGGCGCCTGGACGAGGCGCTGGAAGGGCTGGCGGGTTACGACGGCGACAGGTCGGAGGTGACCGTCCTGCTCGTGGGACGCGGCTCGACCGACCCCGACGCCAACGCGGAGGTGCTGAAGGCGGCGCGGCTTCTCTGGGAGGGGCGCGGTTACGCGAGTGTGGAGACGGCGTTCGTGTCGCTGGCCGCGCCGGACGTGCCGAGCGGGCTGGACCGCTGCGTACGGCTCGGGGCGCGCCGGATCGTGGTCCTGCCGTACTTCCTGTTCACCGGGATCCTGCCGGAGCGGGTGGTGCGCCAGACGCAGGAGTGGGCGGCGGCGCATCCGGCGACCGAGGTGGCGTCGGCCGATGTGGTGGGGCCGGCCGAGGAGTTGCTGGATCTGGTCATGGAGCGCTACCGCGAGGCGGTCCGGGGCGATCTGCGGATGAACTGCGACTCGTGCGTCTATCGCATCGCGCTGCCCGGCTTCGAGGACAAGGTGGGGGCTCCGCAGCAGCCGCACTTCCACCCGGACGACGACGGTCACGACCACGGCCACGGCCATCACCACGGCCACGGCAGTCATGCGCACGCGCACTGACGCCCCGGAGGCCCCGCACGACCTGCGTCACCACGGCGACGCGGAGGTGCGTGACGACGGCGCGGAGTTGACCGATCTCGCGGTCAACGTCCGCCCCGGCACTCCCCCGGACTGGCTGCGTGAGCGGATCGCCGTGTCGCTCACCGGTCTCGCCGGCTATCCGGACGGGCGTGCCGCGCGCGCCGCCGTCGCCGCCCGGCACGGACTGCCGGTGGAGCGCGTGCTGTTGACGGCGGGCGTCGCGGAGGCGTTCGTACTGCTCGCCCGCGCCCTCGGCGCTCGGCGCCCCGTCGTGGTGCATCCGCAGTTCACGGAGCCGGAGGCGGCGCTGCTCGGCGCCGGGCACACCGTGCGGCGGGTACTGCTCGACGCGGGTGACGGCTTCCGGCTGGATCCGGCCGCCGTCCCGGACGACGCGGATCTGGTGATCGTCGGCAACCCGACGAACCCGACATCCGTACTGCACCCTGCCGGCGACCTCCTACGACTGGCGCGTCCGGGGCGGACGCTGGTCGTGGACGAGGCGTTCATGGACGCGGTGCCCGGCGAGCCGGAGGCGCTGGCGGGGCGGGGCGACGTGCCGGGGCTGGTGGTGCTGCGCAGCCTGACCAAGACATGGGGGCTCGCCGGTCTGCGGATCGGCTACGCGCTGGCGGATCCGGCGACGGTCGCCTCGCTCGCGGCGGCCCAGCCGCTCTGGCCGGTCTCGACGCCCGCGCTGGCCGCCGCCGAGGCGTGCATGGCGCCCGCCGCGCTCGCGGAGGCCGCATCGGCCGCACGGCGTACGGCGGCGGAGCGGGCCCATCTGCTGGCCGGGCTGGCCGGGTTCGACGCTGTGCGCGCCGTGGAACCGGCGGCGGGGCCCTTCGTCCTCGTCACGACGGAGTCGGCGGCGGCCGTACGGGAGCGGCTGCGCGAGCTGGGCTTCGCGGCACGGCGCGGCGACACGTTTCCGGGGCTCGGGCCGCGATGGCTGCGGCTCGCGGTGCGGGACCGGGCGACGACGGACCGTTTCCTCCGGGCGCTGGAACAGGCGCTGTCGGAGGTCCGCG
>NZ_JAAPBF010000266.1 GCF_022695985.1 Streptomyces sp. NP-1717
GGATCGCCGCCGTGGTGTCCGCACGGGACGCGGCGACCACCAGCGCCCGGCCCGCGTGGGCCAGTGCGCGGCGGTGCAGCTCGGTCGCGTCCGGGCCGGGGAGAGGGGCGGACGCGCGGGCCGGCGGGGTGCCGCGCAGGCGGGTGAGCTGTTCGGCGATCAGCTCCGCCGCGTTGTCCAGGCCCAGGTCGTCCGTGACGGCCAGCAGTGCCGCGAGGTGGCCGGCGAGCTGGATGTCCAGTTCCTCTTCGCGGGTGCGGTGCGGGAAGTCGGTGTCGGCCATCGAGTGGACCGACTTGGTGCGGATCGGCTCGTACATGGGGATGGTCTCCTGGCGTCGTCAGGAGACCATCCTACATTGGAATCAGTCTAAAGTTGAGTCCGGTCGAGCGGAAAGGAACCGCCGCCTACGGCTGCGAATAGCCGTCCAGGAAGTTCCCGATCCGCGTCACCGCGTCCGCCAGCTCCGGCGCGGCCGGGAGCGTCACGATGCGGAAGTGGTCGGGCTCCGGCCAGTTGAATCCCGTCCCGTGGACGACCATGATCTTCTCGCGCTGGAGCAGATCGAGGACCATCTGCCGGTCGTCCTTGATCTTGAAGACCTTCGGGTCGAGCCGGGGGAAGAGATACAGCGCGCCCTTCGGCTTCACGCAGGTGACGCCCGGGATCCGGGTGAGGAGGTCGTACGCGGTGTTCCGCTGCTCCAGGATGCGCCCGCCCGGCAGGACGAGTTCGTTGATCGACTGCCGGCCGCCGAGCGCCGTCGCCACCGCGTGCTGCGAGGGCATGTTGGCGCACAGCCGCATGTTGGCCAGGATCGTCAGGCCCTCGATGTACGAGGTCGCGTGCTTCTTCGGGCCGCAGACCGCCAGCCAGCCGGAGCGGAAGCCGGCGACGCGGTAGTTCTTCGAGAGGCCGTTGAAGGTCAGGGTCAGCAGATCCGGCGCGATCGCGGCGGTCGGGGTGTGGGTCGCGCCGTCGTACAGGATCCGGTCGTAGATCTCGTCCGAGCAGACGATCAGACCGTGCCGGCGGGCGATCTCCGTGAGCCCGAGGAGCATCTCGTCGCTGTAGACGGCGCCGGTCGGGTTGTTCGGGTTGATGATCACGATCGCCTTGGTGCGGTCGGTGATCTTGCGCTCCACGTCGGCCAGGTCCGGCATCCACTCCGCCTGCTCGTCGCAGCGGTAGTGCACGGCGGTGCCGCCCGCGAGGGAGACGGACGCGGTCCACAGCGGATAGTCCGGCGCCGGTACGAGGACCTCGTCGCCGTCGTCGAGCAGTGCCTGCATCGACATCTGGATCAGCTCGGAGACGCCGTTGCCGAGGTAGACGTCCTCGACGTCCAGCTCGATGTTCTTGGTCTGGTAGTGCTGCATCACCGCGCGCCGCGCGGACAGCAGCCCCTTCGCGTCGCCGTAGCCGTGGGCGTCGCCGAGGTTGCGGAGGACGTCCTCCAGGATCTCGGGCGGGCACTCGAAGCCGAAGGCCGCCGGGTTCCCCGTGTTGAGTTTGAGGATGCGGTGGCCTGCTGCCTCCAGCCGCATCGCCTCATCGAGGACGGGACCCCGGATCTCGTAACAGACATTGGCGAGCTTGGTTGACTGGATGACCTGCATGACGGCGAGCTTACGACCGGGTTTCGCGGGGCGCCTGGTGTTTTTGACCACGTCGGTCCGGAGTGTGAGACGCGAAGGCCCGCCAACCCCCGGCGGACCCCGCATTTTGTTGAGGCAGTGTTCACCGAAGCGGACCGGGCAGTTCACCCGGGCAGCGGGGGGTCCCACGACGCTGGGCGCTCATGAAGAAGCGCAGCACGATCCTCGCCCTGGCCACCGTCACGGTCATGGCCGCCACCACCGCACTGCTGCCGTCGGCCCTGGCCACCGGCTCGCACACCGAGCCCGGCCGCGGCGACAGCCACGGCGGCAAGCTCGACCTCACCCTCCTCGGCCGCTACGAGAGCGGGAAGTACGACGAGGGCGGCGCGGAGATCACCGCGTACGACTCCAGGACCCGCCGGGTCTTCACGATCAACGCGCAGGCCGGCACCGTCGACATCCTCGACATCCGGAACCCCGCCGAGCCCCGCAAGACCGGCGAGCTGGTCACCCCCGGTGCCAACAGCGTCGCCGTCCACGACGGCCTGATCGCCGTCGCCCAGCAGGCCGGGGCCAAGACGGACCGGGGCACGGTCGCGTTCTTCCGCGCCTCCGACGGCCGCAAGCTGGACGAGGTACGGGTCGGCGCCCTGCCCGACATGGTGACGTTCACCCCCAAGGGTGACCGCGTCGTCGTCGCGAACGAGGGCGAGCCCGACTCGTACTGCCCGCCCGGCGGCGAGGAGCCCGCGGGTATCGACCCCGTCGGCTCCGTCTCCGTCGTCGACCTGGACCGCGGGCGCGGCGGCGAGCTGCGGCGCGCGACCGTGCGCACGGCCGGCTTCGGGAAGTGGGACC
Organism: Streptomyces sp. NP-1717; assembly: GCF_022695985.1. Lineage (GTDB taxonomy): Bacteria > Actinomycetota > Actinomycetes > Streptomycetales > Streptomycetaceae > Streptomyces. The sequence goes on from NZ_JAAPBF010000266.1 coordinate 2,460, forward strand.
GCAAGAAGGACCAGCTGACCCGGGACGGCGTGCTGATCTACGGCCCGAACGCCTCCGTCAGCCAGGACATCGAGCCCGAGTACGTGGCGGTGTCGAAGGACGGCCGCACCGCCTGGGTCACCCTCCAGGAGAACAACGCGCTCGCGCTCGTCGACCTGCGCCGCGCCGAGGTCGAGAAGATCGTCCCGCTCGGCGAGAAGGACCACTCCAAGCCCGGCAACGGCCTCGACGCCTCCGACAAGGACGGCGGCGTCAACATCCGCACCTGGCCGGTCAAGGGCCTCTACAAGCCCGACGGCATCAGCGCCTTCACCTCGCGCGGCGGCGAGTACACCGTCAGCGCCAACGAGGGCGACGCCCGCGACTGGGACTGCTTCGCCGAGGAGGTGCGGGTCAAGGACGTCGAGCTGAACCCGGAGGCGTTCCCCGACGCCGCCGCGCTCCAGAAGGACGGCGCGCTGGGCCGCCTCAACATCACCACCACCTCGCCGCGCGACAGCCGGGGCCGGGTCACCGAGCTGAACTCGCTCGGCGGCCGTTCGATCTCCGTGCGCGACGAGCGCGGCCGGCTCGTCTGGGACTCCGGGGACGACCTGGAGCAGCTGACGGCCGAGGCGTTTCCGGAGAACTTCAACACCGACCACGCCGAGAACGCCCCCGACAGCCGCAGCGACAACAAGGGCCCCGAGCCGGAGGGCATCACCACCGGAACGGTGCGCGGTACGACGTACGCCTTCGTCGGTCTGGAGCGGGTCGGCGGCATCGCGGCGTACGACCTGAGCGACCCGCGCCGCCCGAAGGCGGCCGGTTACGTCAACTCGCGTGATTTCGCGGGCGACCCGGAGGCCGGTACGGCGGGCGACCTGGGCCCGGAGGGCGTGCTGTTCGTCGCGGCGAAGGACAGCCCGACGGGTGACGCGCTGCTGGTGGTCGGCAACGAGGTGAGCGGGACGACGTCGGTCTACCGGGTCGGCCGCTGAGGGGTGACCCCGGCCCCGGCCCTGTTGCCGGGGTGTCCTCGAACGCCGGACGGGCTCAACAGCGGCCCGTCCGGCGGTGGGGGCTGTCTACGGCTGACGCCGTACCGACCGGCCCGCCAGGACGTCCGTGCGGCGGCCGTCCTCGATCACGAAACGGCCGTCGATCAGCACGTGCGGGATGCCCACCGGCAGGGTGCGCGGCGAGGCGAACGTCGAGCCCGCCGCCACCGTCTGCGGATCGAAGAGCACCAGATCCGCCCGGTAGCCCTCGCGGACCAGCCCGCGGTCCGCGAGGCGCAGGCGTGCGGCGGGGCGCGAGGTCAGATGGGCCACGCACTCCTCCAGCGACAGGACGCCCAGCTCGCGCACGTACCGGCCCAGATACCGCGGGAAGGTGCCGTACGCGCGCGGGTGCGGCTTCGCTCCCTGGAGGATCCCGTCGCTGCCGCCGGTGTGCACTCGGTGGCGCATGATCTCCCGCACGTTCTCCTCGTGCCCGACGTGCTGGAGGATCGTCGAGCCGAGCCGGTCGTCGATCAGCAGCTTGCGGGCGGTCAGCCAGCCGCTCTCGCCGCGCAGCCGCGCCGTCTCGGCGATCGTCCGGCCGACGTGCGCCGTGAGCGCCGGGTCCGCGACGCCGGAGATCTCGATGGTGTCCCACTCGATGGGCACCCCGTGGCAGCCGTCCGCGCCGATCTCCTCCATGTGGTGCCGGATCCTCTCCGCCGTCGCCGCGTCCCGCAGCCGCTCCAGGATCGCGTCCTGGCCGCCCGCGCTCGCCCAGCTGGGCAGCATCGCCACGAGCGTCGTGCAGCCGGGCGTGTAGGGATAGGTGTCGAGCGAGATGTCCGCGCCGTCGTCCAGCGCCTTGTCCAGCAGGGTGATCAGATCGGGTGCCCTGCCCTTGTTCACACCGAAGTTCATGGTGGCGTGGGCGAGATGGAGCGCGCAGCCGGCCGTGCGTGTGAGGTCGACCATCTCCTCGTACGCGCGCAGGGCGCCCGCGCCGTAACTGCGGTGGTGCGGGCAGTAGTAGCCGTCGTAGCGCGCCACCACCCGGCAGAGTTCGGTGAGTTCGGCGTCGTCCGCGTACATGCCGGGCGTGTACGTCAGCCCGGAGGACATGCCGACGGCGCCCTGTTCCAGGGACTCGGCGACCAGCTGTCGCATCCGGTCCAGCTCGGCGGGGGTCGCCGGGCGGTCGTCCTGGCCCACCGCGTACATCCGCACCGTGCCCTGCGGCACGAGATACGCCGCGTTGACGGCGATGCCCCGGCCGTCGAAGCCGTGGTCGAGCCGGTCCAGGAACTCACCGACCGTGCGCCAGTCGAAGTCCACCGACGTGTCGCCGGGCGCCCCGCCGTTCCAGCCGGTGATGGCCCGGCGGACCTCGGCGAGCGTGGCGTCGTCGACGGGGGCGTACGACAGCCCGTCCTGGCCGATCACCTCCAGGGTCACGCCCTGCGCGGCCTTCGCCGAGTGGTCGGGGTCGCGCAGCAGCGCGAGGTCGCTGTGCGCGTGCATGTCGATGAAGCCGGGGGCGAGGGCGAGCCCCGCCGCTTCGACGACCCGCGCCCCGGAGAGCGCGGGGCCGGCGCCGGGCCCGTGGCGCCGGATCCCGGCGATACGGCCGTCGGTGACGCCGACGTCCGCCCGGTAGGAGTCCTGGCCCGTGCCGTCGACGACACGTACGTCCCGTATGACGAGATCCATGACTGGCAGCGCTTTCCTCGGGGTCGGGGGGACTTCGCGCGGCCCGCCCGGTGGGTGGTCGTTCCTCGGTCGCCGGACGGGCTCGGAGGTGTCAGAAGAACGTTCGGATGAGGTCGGTGACCGTGCCGTCCGCCTCGGCCAGCGGGATCAGCTGCCACTTGTCGAACGACGTGCACGGGTGCGAGAGCCCGAAGCCCACCCAGTCGCCGACCTCGATCACCGCGTCCGGCGACGTGTGCAGCTTGCCGTGCTGGTCGGACAGGCCGGTGACGGTGATGCCGCGCGCCGGACGGATCTCGCCGGTCCGCGCGTCGCGCACGACCTGCGCCTCCGGCAGGTCGAGGTCGTACGCCGCGTCCCGCTTGCCCGCGTTGACGAACGCCTGCTCCGGCGACGGACGCGAGACCACCTGGGCCCAGAGGCGGAAGGCCGGCCGGAGCGCGCCCTCGGCGGGCACCCGGTTGAAGGGCGTCAGCCGCTTGTAGTGGCCGTCGTCGTGGGACACGTACGCGCCGGAGCGCAGCAGTTTCAGTACGGGGCGGGACAGCACGGGGATGTCGGCGAAGACGTCCGCGACCGCGTCGAACCACGCGCTGCCGCCCGCGCTCACCACCACCTCGTCCACGGTCCCGGAGAACCGGCCCGCCGCGTCGAACTCGGCGGCCAGCGCGGTCAGCCGGCGCAGCCAGGCGCGGACGGTCTCGTTGTCGGCGTGCGGCACCTCGCCCTCGTAACCGGCGACGCCGACCAGCCGCAGCGTGTCGGTGGCGGCCACGGCGTCGGCGACCCGCGCGCACTCCGCCTCCTTGCGGACACCGGTGCGCGCGCCCTCGCCCGCGCCCAGCTCCACGACGACGTCCACGGGGCGCGAACCGCCCGCCGCCCGCAGCGCCTCGTCCATCAGCTCGACGCCGCGCACGGAGTCGACGTAACAGATGAAGCGGAAGCCCGGGTCGGAGTCCAGTTCGGCGGAGAGCCAGCGCAGCGCGACCGCGTCGACGACCTCGTTGGCGAGGAAGATCCGCTGGATGCCGAACGCCCGGTAGACACGCACCTGGTGGGGGAGCGCGGCGGTGATCCCCCAGGCGCCGTACTCCAGTTGGCGCGCGAAGAGCTGCGGGGACATGGACGTCTTGCCGTGCGGGGCGAACGCGAGGCCGTGCCGCTCGGAGTACGTCTCCAGGAGCGCGAGGTTGTGGGTGAGGGACTCGGCGGAGAGAGCGAGTACCGGGGTGGTGAAACCGCCGGTGAAGAGGTTGCGGCGCTCGGCGGCCAGCTCGGCGACGGTGAGGCCGTCGGCGTCCGGCGGCAGCCCTTTGAAACGGTGGTCGAGACGCTCGTTCCTGAGGTGCTCTTCGCTGAGTCGTCCGGCGACCGCCATAGGGCCTCCTCCATCTGTCTCGTTGCAACATGTGCAACACCCATTGCGTATGACGCTTGACGCTGTCTAACATCCGAGCCGTTGCCGGGTCAATGATGGGCCCGGCGCCCCGGCCGGTGAAGGCCAGGGCCGGACCGGGTGGAGTGGAGCCCGCCGGCCACGACGAGCGAGGAGCCCCGAGTGCCCGCACCGGAAGAAGCGGACCCGACCGGCCACGGCGGGCCCGGCGCACGCGTCGATGTGGTCAGCCTCGGCGAGTCCATGGTCACCTTCCTGCCCTCGCGCCCCGGCCGTCTCGCCGACGTCCCCGCCTTCACCCGCACCATCGGCGGCGCCGAGTCCAACGTCGCCTGCGCGCTCGCCGCCGCCGGGCACACGGTCAGGTGGATCAGCCGCGTCGGCTCCGACGGCTTCGGCGACCATCTCGTGGAGGCGATCGGCGCGTACGGCGTCGACACCTCCGCCGTACGACGCGACGCGGACGGCCGCCCGACCGGCATCTACTTCCGTACGGCCACGGACCGCTCCACCACCGCCCACGAGGTCGCCTACTACCGGGCGGGCTCGGCCGCGTCCGCGATGTCCCCCGGGACGATGGACCGCGCCGACCTCTGGTCCGGCCGCGTCCTGCACCTGTCCGGCATCACGGCCGCCCTCTCCGACGACTGCCTCGCCCTGATGCGCGCGCTGCACGAGCGCCGGGCGGAGCGGCCGCTGGTGTCCTTCGACGTGAACCACCGTCCCGCGCTCTGGCGCGACGACTCCGGCCCGCGGGTGCTCCTCGACCTCGCCCGCGGCGCCGACCTCGTCTTCGTCGGCGACGACGAGGCCGCGCAGCTCTGGGACCTGCACAGCCCCGAGGCGATCCGGGAGGCGCTGCCGGAGCCCGCGGTGCTGGTCGTGAAGGCGGGCGCGGACGGGGCGACGGCGTTCGTACGGGACCCCGGGACCGGCGCCGGCACGGACACCGGCACGGGCACCGGCACCGGCACCGGCACGGACACCGTCACCTCCGTACCCGCCCTGGCCGTCGACGTCGTGGCACCCGTCGGCGCGGGCGACGCCTTCGCCGCCGGCTTCCTGTCCGCGACCCTCCGGGACCTGCCGACCGCGGCCCGGCTGCGCCACGGCCATCTGATGGCCGCCGCCGTACTCACCGACGCCGGCGACGTCTGCGTCCCGGCCGCCCGCGCGCACGCCGACCGCCTCGCCGCACTGGACGACGCGGCCTGGGGCGCCCTGCGGCTCGGCCCCGGCTGGACCTCCGGCGCCGGGGAGCCCGGACAGCGGCAGGAAGCGGTACCCACCTCATGAGCCAGACCGTCGACCGCGCGCTGAGCATCCTGCCGCTCCTCGCCCGGGGCCCCGCCGACCTCGGACAGGTCGCCGCGCGCCTCGACGTCCACAAGTCCACCGCCCTGCGGCTGCTGCGCACCCTGCACGAGCACGGGCTCGTCTACCGCCAGCAGGACCAGCGCTACCGCCTCGGCGCCCGCCTCTTCGCGCTCGCGCAGGAGGCCGTGGAGAGCCTGGACGTACGCGAGATCGCCCACCCGCACCTCACGGCGCTGGGCGAACAGTGCGGACACACCGTCCATCTCGCCGTCATAGAGGACAGCGAGGTCCTCTACATCGACAAGGTCGAGAGCCGCTATCCGGTCAGGATGTACTCCCGGATCGGCAAACCGGTCGCCGTCACCGTCGCGGCCGTCGCCAAGCTGCTCATCGCCGACCTGCCCGAGGCCGAGCGCCGCGCACTCGCCGAGCGGCTCGACTTCCCCATGTACACCCCCCGTTCGATCCCGAACGCCGCCGCCTTCCTCAAGGAGCTGGCGACCGTACGCGAACAGGGGTGGGCCACCGACCTCGGCGGCCACGAGGAGTCCATCAACTGCATCGGGGCCCCGATCCGCGGTGCGGACGGCCGGACCGTCGCCGCCATGTCGGTGTCCGCGCCGAACGTCGTCGTCACCGCTGATGAACTCCTCGCCCTTCTCCCGCTGTTGCGCCGCGCCGCCGACGCGATCAGCCGCGAGTATTCGGGGCACACGCACCAACCGGAACCCGCACCTCCCGCTCTTCGGAAAGAGATCTCATGAGCGACCAGACCGCGAAGACCGCAGTCGTCCCCGCCACGCACGCCGCGCCGCCGGCCAAGTTCTCCCACGGCGTCCGCAAGGGCAACATCCTCCAGGTGGCCGGACAGGTCGGCTTCCTCCCGGCCGTCCCGGGCGAGGCCCCGACCGTGGTCGGACCGACACTGCGCGAGCAGACGCTCCAGACCCTCGCCAACGTCAAGTCCGTCCTGGAGGCGGGCGGCGCGAGCTGGGACGACGTGATGATGCTGCGCGTCTACCTCACGGACGTCGCGCACTTCGCCGAGATGAACGAGATCTACAACGCCTACTTCGAGGAGCAGAACCTCAAGGACGCGCCCGCCGCGCGTACGACGGTGTACGTCGGCCTGCCCGCCGGACTGCTCGTCGAGATCGACGCGCTGGCCGTACTCGGCTGATCCCGGCCCTCCGGCCGCCCGGCCGGACGGTCCCGCCGCTC
>NZ_JAAPBF010000267.1 GCF_022695985.1 Streptomyces sp. NP-1717
GGTATCCCCGCCGGCCAGGCGGCGAAGGAGATGGTTTACGTGACCGCTACGCCCGTGCTGGCGTTGCGAGGGGTCTCCAAGCGGTTCGGTGCCGTGCAGGCGCTCACCGACGTAGAGCTTGAGGTCCACGCCGGACAGGTCGTCGCCCTCGTGGGCGACAACGGCGCCGGCAAATCGACGCTCGTCAAGACGATCGCCGGAGTCCACCCCATCGATGACGGTGTCATCGAGTGGGACGGCAGGCCTGTCGCGATCAACAAGCCGCACGACGCCCAGGAGTTGGGCGTGGCGACGGTGTACCAGGACCTCGCGCTCTGCGACAACCTCGACGTCGTGGGCAATCTGTACCTCGGCAGGGAACTCCGCTCCTGGGGTGTCCTCAACGAGGTCGAGATGGAGCGCCGCGCCCGCGAGCTCCTCAACACGCTGTCGATCCGCATCCCCAGCGTGCGCATACCGATCGCCTCGCTCTCCGGCGGTCAGCGCCAGACCGTGGCCATCGCCCGGTCCATGCTCGGTGAGCCCAAGCTCGTGATCCTCGACGAGCCGACCGCGGCCCTCGGTGTCGAGCAGACCGCCCAGGTCCTCGACCTGGTCGAGCGGCTGCGGGAGCGCGGTTACGCCGTGATCCTCGTCAGCCACAACATGGAGGACGTCCGCGCGGTCGCCGACAAGGTCGCCGTGCTGAGGCTGGGCCGTAACAACGGCTTCTTCGACGTCGCCAGCACGTCGCAGGAAGACATCATCTCCGCGATCACCGGTGCCACGGACAACGCCGTGACCCGACGCGCGGCGCGCAACGTGGAGGTTAAGAAGTGAGCTTGGACAAGACCTCCGCACCCGTCGGCACCGCCGACGACGCGCCCGCCCCGGCGGCCGGCGCCACCACCGTCGCGGTGGACCCGCGGCTTCTCGTACGCGAGCAGGGCTTCGCGGGTTATCTCTCGGAGTTCAAGCGCAAGATGCGCGGCGGCGACCTCGGGTCGATCCCCGTCGTCATCGGCCTGATCATCATCTGGGCGATCTTCACCAGCCTGAACTCGAACTTCCTGACGGCCGGCAACCTCTCGGACATCTCGGTCGCCATGGTCGGCACCGGCATGATCGCGGTCGGCATCGTCTTCGTCCTGCTGCTCGGCGAGATCGACCTGTCGGTCGGCTCCGTCAGCGGTGTGGCGGGCGCCGCGTTCGCGGTCCTCGCAGTCACCCACGGCATGGCGGAGTGGCTGGCGCTGATCCTCGCCATCCTGACCGGCGCCGCCGCGGGCGCCGTCCACGGCTTCTTCTTCGCCCGGGTGGGCGTGCCCGCGTTCGCCGTCACCCTCGCCGGTCTGCTGTTCTGGAACGGCTTCATGCTCCAGATCCTCGGCGACAACGGCACGATCAACCTGGACTCCGAGGGCCTGGTCGCCAAGCTGACCGGCTACTACTTCACCGACGTCGCCGCCGCCTACGCGCTCGCGGTGATCGCCGTGGCCGGCTTCTTCCTGTCGTCGTTCTTCGACAACCGCCGCCGCGCCGCCGCCGGTGTCCCGTCCCGGCCGCTGAGCGAGATCATCGTCCGCACCGTGCTGCTGGCCGTCCTCGCTTTCGCCGTGGCGATCATGTTCAACCAGTACAAGGGCCTGCCCCTGGCCGTGCTGATCTTCCTGGTCGTCCTGGTGGTGACGGACTTCGTACTGCGCCGCACCAGCTTCGGCCGCAAGGTCTTCGCGCTCGGCGGCAGCGTCGAGGCGTCCCGCCGCGCGGGCATCAGCGTCGTCGGCGTCCGGATCGCGGTCTTCTCCATCGCGGGCACCTTCGCCGCGATCGGCGGTCTCTTCATCGCCTCGAAGATCACCTCCGCCAACCAGGGCGCCGGCGCCGGTGAGCTGCTGATGAACGCCATCGCGGCGGCCGTCATCGGTGGCACCAGCCTCTTCGGCGGCCGGGGCCGCACCTGGAACGCGCTGCTCGGTGTGCTCGTCATCACGTCGATCCAGTACGGACTGGCGCTCCAGGGAATCGCCTCGCCGATCCAGTACATGATCACCGGTGGTGTGCTTCTCGCCACCGTCGTCATCGACGCCGTCACCCGGAAGACCCAGAAGACCGCGGGTCGCGCCTGACCGCCGTCGTCGCACGTCGTGCCCGGCACCGGAGCCCCGGTGCCGGGCATGTTCGTGTCCCGGACGCGTTTTCGGGGCAGGTGTGACCGGCATGCGTACACATGCTCGTACGGTGAATGACGCGCCGCCCGATGACGCCCGCCCCGACGGGAACATTAGACTCGGCGGACCGGTATGCCAGATCGTTCAACGCAAGGAGGCACGGTGACACAGCCGCGCGCAGCACGACCGCCCGAGGCGGCGGTGGGCGACGGATGGGACCTGCTGACCCGGGTCAAGGGCCCGCGTGATCTGGACCGCCTCGGCCCCGAGCAGTTGGACCGGCTCGCCGCTCAGATCCGGTCCTACCTCGTCGACGCCGTCTCCAAGACCGGCGGACACCTCGGTCCCAACCTCGGGGTCGTCGAGCTGACGATCGCCCTGCACCGGGTCTTCGACTCGCCGAAGGACAAGGTCCTCTTCGACACCGGCCACCAGTCCTACGTGCACAAGCTGCTCACGGGACGTCAGGACTTCTCCAAACTCAAGGGCAAGGGCGGCCTGTCCGGTTACCCGTCCCGGGCCGAGTCCGAGCACGACATCATCGAGAACTCGCACGCCTCGACCGTCCTCGGCTGGGCCGACGGCCTCGCCAAGGCCAACCAGGTACTGGGCCGCGAGGACCACGTGGTCGCCGTCATCGGCGACGGCGCGCTCACCGGCGGCATGGCCTGGGAGGCGCTGAACAACATCGCCGCCGCCAAGGACCGCCCGCTCGTCATCGTCGTCAACGACAACGAGCGCTCCTACGCGCCCACCATCGGCGGCCTCGCGAACCATCTCGCGACCCTGCGCACCACCGACGGCTACGAGCGCTTCCTGGCCCGCGGCAAGGACATCCTGGAGCGCACCCCGGTCGTCGGCCGCCCGCTCTACGAGACGCTGCACGGCGCGAAGAAGGGCCTCAAGGACTTCATCGCCCCCCAGGGCATGTTCGAGGACCTCGGCCTGAAGTACGTCGGCCCGATCGACGGACACGACGTGGAGGCACTGGAGTCGGCCCTCCAGCGCGCCAAGCGCTTCGGCGGACCCGTCATCATCCACTGCCTCACCGAGAAGGGACGCGGCTACCAGCCGGCGCTCCAGGACGAGGCCGACCGCTTCCACGCCGTCGGCAAGATCCACCCCGACACCGGCCTGCCGATCGCCAGTTCGGGCGTCGACTGGACCTCGGTGTTCGGCGAGGAGATGGTCAAGCTCGGCAACGAGCGCGCCGACATCGTCGCCATCACCGCGGCCATGCTCCAGCCCGTCGGCCTGGAGAAGTTCGCCAAGGCGTTCCCGGACCGGGTGTACGACGTGGGGATCGCCGAGCAGCACGGCGCGGTGTCGGCGGCCGGCCTGGCCACCGGCGGACTGCACCCCGTCTTCGCCGTCTACGCGACGTTCCTCAACCGCGCCTTCGACCAGGTCCTGATGGACGTCGCCCTGCACGACTGCGGCGTGACGTTCGTCCTCGACCGCGCCGGGATCACCGGCACCGACGGCGCCTCCCACAACGGCATGTGGGACATGTCGATCCTCCAGTGCGTGCCCAACCTGCGGATCGCCGCACCGCGCGACGCCGACCAGGTCAGGGCCCAACTCCGGGAGGCCGTCGAGGTCGACGACGCGCCGACCGTCGTGCGCTTCTCCAAGGGCGCCGTCGGCCCCGCGGTCGCCGCCGTGGGCAAGATCGGCGGCATGGACGTACTGCGCAGGCCGGCGGAGGGCACCGGCGGCGCCGACGTACTGCTCGTGTCGGTCGGCGCGCTCGCCCCGATGTGCCTGGAGGTCGCCGACCTCCTCGACAAGCAGGGCATCTCGACGACCGTGGTCGACCCCCGCTGGGTCAAGCCCGTCGACGAGGCGCTCGCGCCGCTCGCCGAGGGACACCGCGTCGTCGTCACCGTCGAGGACAACAGCCGTGCGGGCGGCGTCGGTTCGGCCGTCGCCCAGTCCCTGCGGGACGCCGGCGTCGACATCCCCCTGCGGGACTTCGGCATCCCGGCGCGCTTCCTCGACCACGCGTCACGCAAGGAACTCCTCGCCGAGATCGGCCTGACGGCGCCCGACATCGCGCGCCAGGTCACCGGTCTCGTGTCGAAGATCGACGGCCGTATGTCCCCCGAGTTGTCGGCCGAGGAGATCGCCCGCGACTGACCCGGCACCACAGAACGGCGGATGAGCCGGTCGGACTCCCTGTACGGGTGGTCCGCCCGGCTCATCCGTGTGAAAAAGACCCTTCCGGGTACCCGGCCGCCGACCACCTCTCGATCATGGCGGCAAACACGCACTCGGAGGTACACCGGTGAGCACCCAGCACGGCACGGGGCCCAGGAAGAACTCGATGTTCCGGACGAAAACCGTCGAACAGTCCATCCAGGACACCGAGGAGCCGGAGCACGCGCTCAAGAAGTCGCTCTCCGCGCTGGATCTGACGGTCTTCGGTGTCGGTGTCATCATCGGCACCGGCATCTTCGTCCTCACCGGCGCCGTCGCCAAGGACAACGCGGGCCCCGCCACCGCACTCGCCTTCGTCGCCGCGGGCATCGTCTGCGCCCTCGCGGCCGTCTGCTACGCGGAGTTCGCGTCGACCGTGCCCGTGGCCGGATCCGCGTACACCTTCAGCTACGCCTCACTCGGTGAACTGCCCGCCTGGATCATCGGCTGGGACCTGGTCCTCGAATTCGCCCTCGCCACCGCCGTGGTGGCCGTCGGCTGGTCCGGCTACGTGCAGTCGCTGCTCGACAACGCGGGCTGGCACCTGCCCGACTCCCTCGCCGGCACCAACGAGGAGACCGGCTTCGGCTTCGACCTGCTGGCGTTCCTCCTGGTTCTCCTGCTCACCGGGATCCTCGTCCTCGGGATGAAGCTCTCCGCCCGCGTCACCGCGGTCGTCGTGGCGATCAAGGTGGCCGTCGTCCTGATCGTCATCATCGCCGGCGCGTTCTTCATCGACGCCAAGAACTACTCGCCGTTCATCCCCAAGGCCCAGGAGCAGCCCGCAGGCGCCGGTCTCGACTCCCCGCTGATCCAGCTGATGTTCGGCTACGCGCCCACCAACTTCGGCGTCATGGGCATCTTCACCGCCGCCTCCGTCGTCTTCTTCGCCTTCATCGGCTTCGACATCGTCGCCACGGCCGCCGAGGAGACGAAGCTGCCCCAGCGCGACATGCCGCGCGGCATCCTCGGCTCGCTGATCATCTGCACCGTGCTCTACGTCGCCGTGTCCATCGTCGTCACGGGCATGCAGCACTACACCGAACTCACCGTGGACGCGCCGCTCGCCGACGCCTTCAAGGCCACCGGGCACCCGTTCTACGCGGGCGTCATCAGCTTCGGGGCCGCCGTCGGCCTCACCACCGTGTGCATGATCCTGCTGCTCGGCCAGACCCGCGTGTTCTTCGCGATGAGCCGCGACGGGCTGCTCCCGCGGTTCTTCTCACGTGTCCACCCCACGTTCCGCACCCCCTACCGCTCGACGGTGCTCCTCGGTGTGGTCATCGCGGTCGTCGCGGGCTTCACCAGTATCGAGGAACTGGCCTCCCTGGTGAACATCGGCACGCTCTTCGCCTTCGTCGTCGTCGCGATCGGCGTCGTCATCCTGCGCCGTACCCGCCCCGACCTCCCCAGGGCCTTCCGCACCCCGCTCGTGCCCTGGCTGCCCGCGCTGTCCGTGCTCGCCTCCCTGTGGCTGATGCTCAACCTGCCCGCCGAGACCTGGCTGCGCTTCGCCATCTGGATGGCCGTCGGCGTGGTCGTGTACTTCGTCTACGGACGGCGCAACAGCCGCCTGGGCAAATCAGGCTGACGGTCCCTCAGTCAATCCCGCACGAAGGTCGCGCATGTCCGTCGAGCCGCAGTCCGCCGCACCACGCCTCCCGTCCTTCCTGCACCCCTTCTGGAGCCCGGACGAGGGCTATCTCGCCGTACAGGCCCGGATACTGGCGCACGGCGGCGAGTTGTACGAGACGGTCGTCGACCGCAAGCCGCCCCTGCTGCCGTGGCTGTACGAGGCCACGTACACGGTCCTCGGCGACGGATCGCAGCACGCGATGAAACTCCTCGCGATCGCCGCCCAGTTCACCACGGCCGCCCTGCTCGCCGCCTTCGCCCGGCGCCGCTGGGGCGACCGGTCCGGTGTCACGGCCGGAGTGCTCTTCCTGCTGATCTCCGTCGGCTTCATCCCGCAGGACACCCAGGCCACCACCTTCGAGGTCTTCATACTGCCCTGGACGGCGGCGGCGGTCCTCTGCGCCGACCGGGGCCGCTGGGGCGCCGCCGGTGCGGCCGTCGCGGGCGCGTTCCTCACCAAGCAGACGGGCGGCGCGGTCCTCGTCCCCGTCCTGTGGCTGCTCTGGCGGTCACCGGGCCCCGTCCTGCGCCGAACGGGCCTGACACGTACGGCAGTCGGCTTCGGCGCACCCGTACTCGCCGCCGCGCTCCTGACCGACCCGGCGGGCTTCGTCTTCTGGACCGTCACCGGATCGGGGTCCTACGCCTTCTCCCTGACCGGCTCCGAACTCCACGTGCTCATCCGCGCGTTCGTCAACTCCCTGCTGCTCTGCCTCGCCTGCGCGGGCATCCTCCCGCCGGTCCGCCGGGCCCTGCGGACCACCCGGCACCCGGACGGGCGACTCACCGATCTCTGGGTCTGGTTCGCCGCGTCCGCCGGAGCCGTGGCCGTCGGCTTCCACTTCTTCGGCCACTACTTCCTCCAACTCCTGCCGCCCATCACGCTGCTGGCCACCGCAGCCCTGCGCTCGCTCCGCCCCGAACGGCTCAGATCCGTCCTGTCGGTCCCGGCCTGCGTCTGCGGGATCTTCGTCCTCTGGGCCACCGTCGCGCCCCGCTCGGAACTCGACCACTCCGACCGCGTCGCCGCCGCCGTACGGGAACACACCGACCCCACCGACCGCGTCCTCGTGTGGGGGATACACCCGGAGATCTACCGGCTCGCCGACCGCACGCCCGCCAGCCGCTATCTGACCGCCGGGTTGCTCACCAACTTCAGCGGCGGCAGGGACGGCCCGCAGGTGGGCGAGGCGTACGCGGTCCCGGGCGCCTGGCGCGTCTTCGCCGCCGAGATGAGGGAGCGACCGCCCGCGCTGATCGTCGACGACTCACGGGGCAAGCCGTACGCCCCCGAACGCGTCCCGACCCTGCGAAGACTGCTGGCCGGCGGCTACGAGCCGCTCCCCGGCACCGTCGAGGGCACGGTCTTCTACGTGCGCTCGTCGGGGAGTTGACGGACCGTACGGGGCCCGACGCAGCGCGCCCCGTACGCCTCGACCCGGCGCCGCAGCTCCCGGTCGGCGGTCACCACGACACAGGGGCGGTCTCCCGCGCCCCGCGCCAGCTCCGCGATCAGATCGTCACCGCTGCCGGTCGCCGACTCCACCCGCACGCCGGGCACCGACTCCACGCCCCGGGCCCGGCCCTCCACCACCAGCACCGTCTCCGCGGGCCCCGGAGCCCCGGCGTCGGGCAGCCCGCGCGCGGCGAGAGGCACCAGCCGGTCCCGCAGCCGCTCGGCTGCTCCCCGCCGGTCGCGCCACCATCCGTCGGGCACCGAACCAACCACGTTGGCCCCGTCGACAATCAGTAGAATCCGCACCTCAGGAGCGTGCCACAACCGGTCGGGGCGGTAGGTCTCCCGTTCGCCCGCGAATGCTATCGTCGGGGAAATTTCATGCGCTGGGGAAGGTGGCAGTGGGTCATGGCACTGCGGTCCGCACGGACGTCGAAACGATCCGGACGCACCCCCGGCGAGGCCCCGGACACCGGCGGCAGACCGGCTGAATCCACTCCCGTCCCCACGGTCGACGAGACACTGCCCGCCACCACCGGCTGGCTGCTGCGCGGCAAGGACGGCAGGCTCACCGCGTACGCCCCCACCGAGGACGGCGTGCTGCGGTGGACGGAGGAACGCCTCGGCGGACCGAAGTGGTCCGGTCCCGAACTGCTCCCGGCCCCCGGCCTGTTGCCGTATCTCTCCATCGCCGGCGGCGCCGAGGGCTACGTGCATCTGGTGGGCCTGCGCCGCAAGCCCGCGGCCGGCGGCCAGATCCGCACGGACGTCGTGTACGCCGTCCAGTTCCAGACCGGCCGCCCGCTGCGCGACTGGCAGGCACTCGGTACGCCGTACCCGAAGGACCTCGCGCGGGGCGGGCTGCTCGGCCTGCCCGCGGCGGTGATCGACCCCAACGGCTCGCTGCACCTGTTCGCCCGCAACGCCGGGCGCGGACTGTCGGCCCGGATCCAGAAGCCCAGCGGAGCGTGGCTCACCTGGGCGGACCTCAAGGGGTCCAGGATGACCGGCGAGGCGGCGGCCGTCGTGGGCGAGGACGGCCTGATCGAGGTGCTGGGCCCGACCGACGACGCGGTGATGCGCTGGCGGCAGCCGAAGGTGGCGGCGAAGGCCGAACGGGACCCCAAGAGCTTCGCGGCGCGCGTCACCCCCGGCACGCTCACCTCGGAACGCACCGGGGGCGACCGCCTCACGCACTACTGGCGCGACACCGACGACCGCACGGTGCACGCCTGGCGCCTCGAAACCGGCGAGACGGCCCCGCTGGGCGGTCCGGGCACCGGGCCGATCGCCCTGCTCCGTACGCCCGTCGACGGCCACGACTGCACGATCCTGGCCCAGCGCGGACTCGACGGCCGCCCGGCGCTGGCCGCGTACCCGACGGAGGACGAGTCGGCGGGCGTCACCTGGACGCCGACGGGCGAGGAGTGCGTGGGCGCGCCGGCGCTGGCGCTGGACGGTCGCGGCCGGGTGGTGATGGCGGTGATCGCGAAGGACGGCGGCCTCCGCGTCTCCCGCCAGAAGGCGGAGCCGGGCCTGGCCCTTGAGGCCTGGTCCCGAGTCTGACCGGCCGGCTCTGTCCTCAATCGCCGGACGGGCTGATTCGTGCCGGTCCGTGTGCCCTCAATCGCCGGG
>NZ_JAAPBF010000268.1 GCF_022695985.1 Streptomyces sp. NP-1717
CGAGCGTCCGGCCGACCGTCCGTCTCACGCCTCCGGAGTGGCTGCTCAGCGGTCTGCGGCCGAAGCCCGCCCCCGTCCCCTGGGCGGCCGTCGTCCGCGCCGCCGTCGCGCTGGCCACCCCGCTGGCCGTGGGACTGGCCGTCGACCGGCCCGCGTACGGCGCCCTCGCGGCCATGGGCGCGCTGTCCGGCGTGATCAGCGACACCGCCGACGCCTACCGGCTGCGGATACTGAAGATCGCGATCCCCCAGCTCTTCGGCGCGATCGGTGTCACCCTCGGCACGCTCGTCTTCGGCCAGGGCTGGCTCGCCGTCGGCGCGCTGACACTCGTCGCGCTCGTCTCCGGGATGATCTCCTCGATCGGCGCGGTGGCCTCGGTCTCCGGACTGCTGCTGCTCCTCAACGCTGTCGTCGGCGCCGGTCTCCAGATGCCGGAGCCCTGGTGGCTGGCCCCGCTGCTGCTCTCCTGCGGCGGTCTCTTCGTGCTCGCGCTGTCCCTGCTCGGCTGGCCCTTCCGGGGCCGTGTCGCCGAGCGCACCGCCGTGGCCGACGCCTACCGCGCCTCGGCCGATCTGCTGGAGTCGGCGGGCCGGCAGGACACCGACGGGGACTACGACGCGAAGCGGCAGGCCGTCACCGCGGCGCTGAACGACGCCTACGACCTCGTCCTCGCCCGCCGCGCCCGCGACAACGGCAGGCGCGGTCCGCTCGTACGGCTGCTCTCGCAGCTCAACGTGCTCATCCCGCTCGTCGAGGCCGCACCCGCCGCCCATCTGCGGCGCCGCCCGCTGCCCGACGAGATCCCGGCCGCCGTGAGGCAGTTGGCGCGGGCGGTCGAGGAGGGCCGGCTCGGCGGCGCGGACCTCGACCTGCCGGCGCCCGGAACCCCCTCCGAGCGGGCGGTCGACGCCGCGCTGCGGCACGCCGCGTCCGTCGTGCACAAGCCCGACCCCGACCCGTACAACGTCGACGACCGCCTCGGCCGCCCCGCCGCCCTCGGCGTCCGGATCCGCCGGGCCGGGCGCGACATGCTGTTCAGCGGGTCGTCCTGGCGCTACGGGCTGCGGCTCGCGCTGTGCATCGGTCTCGCCCAGGCCCTGGTGTCGGTGATCGACGTACCGCGCTCGTACTGGGTCGCGCTCACCGTCACCTTCGTCCTCAAGCCCGACTTCGGCTCGGTCTTCTCGCGCGCCGTCCTGCGCGCGCTCGGCACGGCGGCCGGTCTCGTCGTCGCGGCGGCCGTGCTGGGGCACGTGCCGCGCGGCTGGTGGGACGTGCCGGTGATGCTGGTGCTCGCCGCGTTCATCCCGGCGGTCTCGGCGAAGAGCTACGGCTTCCAGACGGCGGCCATCACCCCGGTGATCCTGCTGGTCTCCGACGTGCTCAACCACGAGGGCTTCGCGCTGGTCGTGCCGCGGCTCGTGGACAGTCTCATCGGCTGCGCGATCGCGCTGGTCGCGGGCTATCTGCTCTGGCCGGAGAGCTGGCACACCCGCATCGGCGACCGGCTCGCGGACGCCGTGGAGGACACGGCGGACTACCTGGCGTACGCGTTCGGCCCGACCGCCGGCCGTACGGAGGCGGAGACCGCGGCGGACCAGGCCAAGCGGGTGCGGCGCAGACGTGTCATCTACCGCGACCTGTCCGTCGTACGGACGGAGTTCCAGCGCGCGCTCACGGAGCCGCCGCCGACCGGCAGGCGCGCCGCCGCCTGGTGGCCGCTGGTCGTGGCGCTGGAGCGGATCATCGACGCGACGACGGCGGCCCGGGTACGCGTCAACCACGGGGCGCCGCCGCCCGGAGAGGCCGAGATCGCGGACGCGGAGAGGCAGTTGCGGGAGCTGGCGGCGCGGGTGCGCTCCAGTGTGGTCCTGGTGGACGTACGCAAGGCGTGGTCGGCGGCGGACGAGGAGGGTGTGCTGGCACCCCTGCGGCAGGAGCTGCGGGCGGCGCAGGCGATCACGTCACAGCGCCGGTGACAGCGCCACCCGCCGCACCGGCGGTCCTCCGGCGGTGCGGCACTTTCAGTAGTCCGGTGCCTTCAGCGTCACCCAGACCCGCTTCCCCGGGCCCTGCCTCGGCGCCACCCCCCAGTCGTCGGCGAGCGCGGCGACCAGCGCGAGGCCGCGCCCGCACTCGTCGACGGGGTCGGGCGTACGCGGCCGGGGCAGCGAGTCCCCCGCGTCCTCGACCTCCATCCGGAGCAGCCCGTCGGCCCTGCGCACCGTCACCACGATCTCGCGCCCCGGCGGCGACCCGTGCCGCAACGCGTTGGTGACCAGCTCCGACAGCAGCAGCGCCGCCGTCTCACCCAACTCGCCCGACAGTCCCATGAGCCCCGTCAGGCCCTCCCGCGCACGGCCGACGCTGCGGGGATGGCGGGGAAGCCGGAGCCTCATGTGCTGGTCACAGTCGTGGTTCATGGGGATGACCTTCCCCACGACACGGGCTTTTACTTTCCGTACACGGAACGTGACCGAGCGGATTCGGCGCCGCGCGCCGCGGCGCGGCGCCCGCACATTCCGAACGGCCTTCAGTGGCCCTGGAGTTCGTCCAGTACGCGCCGCTCGCGCTTCGTCGGACGACCGGCGCCCCGTTCGCGGACAGCCACCGGACCCGCGAACTCGCGCGGCGGGGGCGGCGGGCTGTTGTCCACGTAGCACTCCACGGCCACCGGCGCGCCCACCCGTTTCCGTACGATCCGCTTGAGCACCACGAGCCGTTCGCGCTCCGCGTGCCGGACCCGGATCTCGTCGCCCACCTTGACCGGAGCGGCGGGTTTGACCCGCTCCCCGTTGACGCGGACGTGGCCCGCCCGACAGGCGGACGCCGCCTGGGAGCGGGTCTTCGTCAGCCGTACGGACCAGATCCAGACGTCCGCCCGTACCGACCCCTGGTCCTCGGTGACATGAGCTTCAGCAGCCATGCTCCCGAGCTTAGAGCGTGTCCTCCTCCGACGGCCCGGCCATTTCCGGCGACTCCTCCAGTACGTCCCACACCTCGTCCGCCGACGTCTCCCGCAGTTCCTCCCCGACCACCAGCCAGCGCGTGATCCCCACCGACTCCAGGAACGGCACGTCGTGGCTGGCGATCAGCAGCGCGCCCTCGTAGGACTCCAGCGCGCCCGTCAACTGCCGCACGCTGGCGATGTCGAGGCTGTTCGTCGGCTCGTCCAGCATCAGCAGTTGCGGGGCGGGCGCGGCGAGCATCATCGCGGCGAGGGCCGCACGGAAACGCTCGCCGCCCGAGAGCGTCCCCGCGGGCTGCGCCGCCCGCTCCCCCTTGAAGAGGAAGCGCGCGAGCTGCGAACGGATGACGTTGTCACTGACCCCGGGCGCCAGGCGCGCGACGTTCGCCGCGATGCTCAGCTCCGGGTCGAGCACGTCGAGGCGCTGCGGCAGGAACCGCGAGGGCACGAAGGTCTTCGCCTCCCCCGACAGCGGCGACAGCTCGCCGGTGAGTGTGCGCAGCAGGGTCGTCTTGCCGGATCCGTTGCGTCCGACCAGGGCGATCCGTTCCGGCCCGCGTACGTCGAGCGTGGCTTCCCGCAGCTTCCCGAAGCGGGGCCGCACCTCGCTCAGGGTCAGCACCGTACGGCCCGCCGGCACGGCCGTGGCGGGCAGGCTCACCCGGATCTCGGCGTCGTCGCGGATCGCGTCCGCCGCCTCCTCGCGCCGCTCGCGGGCGTCGCTCAGCCGCTCCTCGTGCAGGACCCGCGACTTGCCCGCCGACTCCTGCGCGGACCGCTTGAGTCCGCCCGCCACGATCCGGGAGGCCTTCCGCTGGGCGTTGAGCTTCTTGTCCTGGCGCTGCCGGCGGGCGTTCTTGATCTGCGCCTCCTCCAGCTCGCGCTTCTGCCGCCGGACGTCGGCCTCGGCGGAGCGCAGCATCCGCCCCGCCGCCTCCTGCTCGGTGGCCAGCGCCTCCTGGTACGCGGACCAGCCGCCCCCGTACCAGTTCACCGAGCCCGCCCGCAGCTCCGCGATGCGGTCGACGCGCTCCAGCAGCTCCCGGTCGTGGCTGATGACAACCAGCACACCGGAGCGCCAGGAGTCGACGGCCTCGTAGAGCCTGCGGCGGGCCGGCAGGTCCAGGTTGTTCGTCGGCTCGTCCAGCAGCAGGACGTCGGGCCGCTCCAGGAGCAGCGCGGCCAGCCGCAGCAGGACCGTCTCGCCGCCGGAGATCTCACCGACGGTGCGGTCGAGGTCGATGCCGCCGAGCCCGAGCGAGCCGAGCGTGGCGATCGCGCGTTCCTCGACGTCCCAGTCCTCGCCGACGGTCTCGAAGTGCTCCTCGCGTACGTCCCCGTTCTCGATGGCGCGCAGCGCGTCGCGCCGCTCGGCGATACCGAGGGCCTGGTCGACGCGCAGCGCGGTGTCGAGGGTGATGTTCTGCGGCAGGTAGGCCAGGCTGCCGCCGACGGTGACCGAACCGCCGGAGGGCCGCAGTTCGCCCGCCATCAGCCGCATGAGGGTGGTCTTGCCGGTCCCGTTGGTGCCGACGAGACCGTTGCGGCCCCGCCCGA
Organism: Streptomyces sp. NP-1717; assembly: GCF_022695985.1. Lineage (GTDB taxonomy): Bacteria > Actinomycetota > Actinomycetes > Streptomycetales > Streptomycetaceae > Streptomyces. Next base: position 4,526 of record NZ_JAAPBF010000268.1, read on the forward strand.
CGCTGAGGGAGAACCCGTCGAAGACGGGCGTGCCGTCCGGCCAGTGGAACGACAGCGCGGAGCAGGTCAGTGAAGCGCTGGGGGTGATGGGCTGAGCCATGGTGGTGTCCTCGCGGGGGCGCGGTGGGATGGGGGACGTCGTATGCGACCACCACGCGGCGACCGGGCCCGTACGGGCCGGCGGGCCTGGGCCCGGGAAGGAGATGCGGCTGTCCGGAGTCTTCGGTGACGTGAGTACGTCGGTCCGGGGACGGCGGATGCATCGAGGTCGCTGCCACGCGGGCGTACGGCGGAAGGGCGGCGGGAAGCCGGGGAGCCGTACGGCGTGCTGATCGCGAACCTCAGATGCGCAACGTCCACCTCTATCGGAGACGACAAGGACGGTCTCGACGATAGGCGACGCGGGCGGCGGAGGCAAAGGACTTCCGGGCACCGGCGCGAGGACTTCCGGGCCCCCCGGAGGGGGGCGCGGCACGCGACCGAATGCGCCCTGTCGCCGACCGACCGCGCGGCGCTACGGTGCCCGACAGACCAGACCACCCGTCCGTCCAGGGGGACCCATGGCCCGACGACTCAGCAAGGTCGGTACGAACAGCGGGAACGGCAACTGCCCGACGCTCTACGAGGTGCCCGGGACGGACGACTACGTGGTGCAGGGCGACACCGTCACCGACCCCGGGGAGCTGTCCCAGCTCCACCGTCCGACGGAGCGCGAGGGCGCGGTCGTGGTGCCTCGCGAACTGCTGGCGAACTTCGGCCCGAAGGAGCCCGTGCGGGTACCGCAGTGGATCTCCCCCGAGGAGTTCGGCGGGATGTTCACCACGGTGGAACACAGCGTGTGGGGACTGGAGACCCGCCGCCGTTACGCGGACAACGGGCGGCCCCGTGCCCGCGCCGGGCGGTCGGCGCCGGGGAAACGCTTCGAGCGCGTACGCCTGGTCGACACCGCGGACGCCCGGGTGCGGAAGCGGGCCGGGGAGGACAACCGGACCCTGACCCGGGAACGCGCCGCGGAACTCGCCCTCCCCGAGACGGACTTCTGGATCTTCGACTCACGTGTGGTGGCGCTGCCGCGCTTCGACGCCGACGGCGGGCCGGTCCGCGTCGAGCTGATCACGAACCCGGTCGAGGTGCTGCGCTACGCGCAGGCCCGCGAGGCTGCCTGGCACCACGCGACCCCGTAGACGCCCTCAATCGCCGGGCGGGCTTCTTTCTGTCCTCAATCGCCGGACGGGCTTGCTGTTGCCCTCAATCGCCGGGCGGGCTCGGGTACTGCCCTCAATCGCCGGGCGGGCTTCTTCAGCCCGTCCGGCGATTGAGGACGAACCGGCCGCCGGGCGGGCCCGGTCGAACCGACCCGGCCCGCACAGTGACCCCGTCGTCCGACGTGCGTCAGCGCGTCAGACGCCGATGTCGCCGCCGTCCTTGCGCCAGACCGCCACTACCGCCGGGCGGACCATCTTGCCGCGCCCGTCGGGCCACGCGCTCAGCGGGTTCTCCGCCGTCGCGCCGTCTATCTCGCCCGGGTGCTGCACCGCGACCAGCACACGCCGGTCCTGGATGATCGGGCCGCAGGTCTCCGCACCGTTGGGAACGGTGAGGAACTGCTTCAGCTCACCGCGCCGCTCCCCCTGCGTCGCCACGCCGAACAGGCCGTCGTGCGAGCCGAGTTGCGCGCCGTCCGTGGAGATCCACAGGTTGCCGTGGTCGTCGAACGCCACGTTGTCCGGGCACGAGATCTGGCTGACCTTGTCCTTCGGGAAACCGGCGAAGTACGTCGCCGGGTCCTTCGGGTCACCCGCGACCAGGAACAGCCGCCAGGCGAACCCGTCGCCCGCCGGGTCGTCCCAGTTCTCGGCCAGCTCCAGGATCTGACCGTGCTTGTTGGCCTTGCGCGGGTTGGCCTCGTCGACCCCGGCCTTGCCCGCGGCGCCGCGGTCCGAGTTGTTCGTCAGCGCGACGTACACCCGGCCCGTGCGCGGCGAGGGCTCGACGTCCTCGGGGCGGTCCATCTTCGTGGCGCCGACCTTGTCACCGGCCAGGCGCGTGAAGACGTACACCTCTTCGGCGGTCATGCCGGGCACGTGCGAGACATCGCCGGTGGCGAGCGGGATCCACACGCCGGAGCCGTCGAACTCGCCGTCCTTCGGGAGCTTTCCGCTGCCGTCGATGTCCTCGACCGGGCTGTCACCCGTCAGCTTCGCGACGTACAGCGTGCCCTCGTCCAGCAGCGTGAGGTTGTGGTCGCGGGCGGCGCGGCTGTTGCCCTTCTTCATCGCCTTGGACGACACGAACTTGTAGAAGTAGTCGAACTTCTCGTCGTCACCCATGTAGACGACGGCCCGGCCGTCGGCGGTGAGGCGCGGCTGCGCGGCCTCGTGCTTGAACCGCCCGAGCGCGGTGCGCTTGCGCGGCGTGAAGTCGGGGTCGTACGGGTCCAGCTCGACGACCCAGCCGAAGCGGTGCGCCTCGTTGGGCTCCTGCTTCAGGTCGAAGCGCTTGTCGAACAGCTCCCACTTGCGCTCGGTGGCGGCGGTGCCGATGCCGTAGCGCTTGTCGGTGGCGCTCGACCCGTTGGCGAAGTACTGGTTGAAGTTCTCCTCGCCCGACAGGATCGTGCCCCACGGGGTGGTGCCGCCCGCGCAGTTGTTGAGCGTGCCGTAGACCTTCTTGCCGGTACGGTCGGCCGAGGTACGCAGCAGCGCGCCGCCCGCGGCCGGTCCGGTGAGGCGGAATTCGCTGGTGACGGTGATACGGCGGTTCAGCTCGTGACGCGGTACGACGGTGAGCTTCCCGCTGCGCGGCTGCTCGTCCACCACGACGACCGACAGACCGTGCGCGGCCCAGGCGATCTCGACCTGCTCGCGGGTGGGCTTGGCGGCGTCGTAACCCTTGAACATCAGGATTTCGTCCGTGTACTCGTGGTTGGCCACGAGGAGCTGCTTGCCGCGCTCGCTCTTGAGCGGGAGAAGGCTCAGGAAGTCGTTGTTGTAACCGAACTGGCCGGCCTGCGCCTTGGCGGTCTGCTTGTTCGGGTCGAACTCCGGTGCACCGCGCAGGATCGGGTCGCCCCAGCGGATGACGATGTTCTGCGTGTAGCCGTCGGGGACGGTGACCTTGTCGGCGGTGTTGGGCGCGACCGGCGCGAAGCGCAGTCCACGGGCGCCGTCGTGCTTCTTGCCGCCCTTGCCGTTGTCGCCCGCGGCGAGAGGCGTGGCGGAGGCCGGGGAGTTGCCCGGACCGGCGACGACGGCGGTTCCCGCGGCGGCGGCCACGGTCACCACGGCTGCGCCGCGCATGATGGAGCGACGGGAGAGGGCACCGGCGATGACGTCGCCGACGTACTCGTTGTCACTGGTGTTGGGCGTCTCGTGGAAACAGGCGTCACCGCAGCGGTAACGGCAGGTCATGGCGGAACGTCCGCCCGGGTGCGAGTTCAGCAGCGGCAGCAGTTTGCGCACTTTCCCCTCCGGTGGGCTTTGCTCGGCGCGCCCTGCGCCGACATTGTGTCGGGATATGTACGGCGGTGACGCTATGCGCGTAGGCCCCCGGTTCAGCGGCCTCAAGATGAACGCGGAATGAATGTGCGCCGACCGGGCATTCACCGTTCCCCGGCCGCGTGTCGGCCGCGTACCGGCCGGGCACCCGTCGGCGGCACATTCCAGGTCGCGGGGCGCCCCTGCCGGGGCGGGCGCCGGGTGGCCGCTAACCTTACGTATCCGCCGTGGCCAGGGATGCTGAGTTTCGGTCGGGGCATGTCCCCGGATCCCCTGTTCCAAGTACGGATATATGCCGCACCCAACTCATCTGAAAGGCCTCGCCCATGGGCATTCGGAGCTTGCTGCGCAAGGTGTTCGGCCGCGAGCGTGCGGAGAGTGACGAGTCGGTGGCCACGTCGGTGCCGGCCCAGACCGATCGCTCGCATCACTCGGAGCCCACAACGCCCTCCGCGAGCACGACGACCACGACGCCCGAGACGGCGAAGGTCACCCCCAAGGTGCCCGCGCCGGCCAAGGAGCCGTCACCCGCCGCGGACGAAGTGACGGCGGAGAAGCCCGCGCCGAAGAGGAGGAAGACGGAGGCGGAGAAGGCCGAGGACCTGGTCGCCGCCGCCTTCGACAACCCCAGCGTCCCGGCGCAGACGAAGCGGGAGGAGCCGAAGACGGCGACGGTCCCGGCCCAGGTACAGTCCACGCCGGACCCGGTGGTCGAGCCGGAGCCCGTCAAGGCGGCGGACCCGGTGGTCGAGCCCGAGCCGGAGCCCGCACCCGTCAAGGCGGCGGACCCGGTGGCGGAGGTCGTCCCCGAGCCCGCACCCGAGCCGGTCGCCGAGCCCGTGGCGGAGGTCGCCCCCGAGCCGACCCCCACCCCGGAGCCCGAGCCGGTCGTGGCCGAGGCCGTACCCGAGCCCGTCGTCGCGGCCGAGCCGGAGCCCATCGTGGCC
>NZ_JAAPBF010000269.1 GCF_022695985.1 Streptomyces sp. NP-1717
CGTTCACCGCCCCTCCCCCGGCTCTCGCCTCGGGGGCAACAGCCTCGGGAACGGCCGGCGCCGGGGACTACCTCGTCGGGCGCGGCCTCGCCGATGTCACCGGCGAGGCCGCCGAGACCGGGATGATGGGCTATTCGAGCTTCGACCAGAAGACGTCCGGCATCCACCAGCGGCAGCGCTCGCGCGCGTTCGTCGTCGCCGACCGGTCGAGCGGCAAACGCGTGGTGTACGTCAACGCCGACCTCGCGATGATCTTCCAGTCCGTCCAGCAGGGCGTCGTCTCACGTCTCAAGGAACGCTACGGCAGCCTCTACGGCGACGAGAACGTGCTGCTGTCCGCCACCCACACCCACTCGGGGCCCGGCGGATACTCCCACGACGTCGCGTACAACCTCTCCGTGCTCGGTTTCCAGAGCGGCACCTACCGGGCCGTCGTCGACGGCATAGTCGAGTCCGTCGTCAAGGCCCACGAGGACCTGAAGCCCGGCACCATCAGCCTCGGCACCGGCACACTCACCAACGCCAGCGTCAACCGGTCCCGGACCGCCTTCGACCGCAATCCGGCGGCCGACCGGGCGGCCTTCCCCGGAGGCATCGACCCGGCCATGACCGTGCTGCGCTTCCGGCAGGGCGACAAGGACGCCGGAGCGATCAGCTGGTTCGCGACCCACAACACCTCGATCACCAACAAGAACACGCTCATCAGCCCCGACAACAAGGGCTACGCCTCCTACGCGTGGGAGCACGACCTGGAGGGGGTGCGCTATCTCGACAACACACCGGGGTTCGTCGCGGCCTTCCCCAACACCAACGCCGGCGACATGTCCCCCAACCTCAATCTAAAGCCTGGATCGGGCCCCACCGAGGACGAGTTCGAGAACGCGCGCATCCTCGGTGAACGCCAGCTCGCCAAGGCCCGCGAGATCTACCAGGGCGCGAAGCCGGTCAGCGGCGGTGTCGACTCCCGCCTCGCCTATGTCGACATGGAGAACGTGACCGTGAACGGGGCCTACACCCCGGACGGTCAGGAGCACCGCACCTGCCCCGCCGTCGTGGGCGCGTCCACGCTCGCGGGCAGCGTCGAGGACGGCCCGGCGATCCCCGGCTTCGAGGAGGGCGCCCGTACCCCGGTCGCCTCCATCATCGAGGCGCTGCACATCGACACCCCGCCCTGGCTCGCGACGTGCCAGTACCCGAAGGCGAGCCTCGTCCCCACGGGTCTGCTGAGCAACGTCCACCCGGTCACCCCGAAGATCCTGCCCCTGCAGATCATGAAGATCGGCGACCTCCATCTCGTGGCCGGTCCGGGCGAGTTCACCATCACCTCCGGACTCCGCGTCCGCCGCACCGTGGCGGAACAGCTCGGTGTGCCGCTCGACCGGGTGCTGCTCCAGGGGTACGCCAACTCCTACAGCCAGTACGTGACGACGCCCGAGGAGTACGACTCCCAGCAGTACGAGGGCGGGTCCACCCTCTACGGGCGGTACACGCTGCCCGCCTACCAGCAGGAGTACGCGCGGGTCGCGGCTTCCCTGCGCGACGGCACCACGATCGACCGGGGCACCGCGCCGCCGGACGAGTCGGGCCGGCAGTTCAACTTCCAGACCGGGGTCGTCTACGACAACCCGCCCCCCAACAGCGCGTTCGGTTCCGTGCTGACCCCGCCGGACCCGTCGTACACCCGCGGCCGGACCGCGACCGTCGAGTTCGCGACCGGACATCCGAAGAACAATCTGCGCCGGGGCGGCACCTTCCTGGAGGTGCAGCGGCTGACCGACGGGAAGTGGGCGCGGATCCTGGACGACGGCGACTGGCGGACCACGTACCGGTGGACGCGGATCAACGGGCTGACCGGCACGTCGAAGGCCACGGTCACCTGGGACATCGGGGCCGACACCGCTCCCGGGACCTACCGGATCGTCCACCACGGTGACGCGAAGAACCTTCTCGGGAAGATCACTCCGTTCACGGGGACGTCCCCGGCGTTCACGGTGAACTGAAGACGCCGGGGGCCGGGGGCCGGGCGGGTAACCCGTTCGGCCCCCGCGCGGCCGCATCGCCCGCGATGAGAGCGGCCCCGGCGCACCCCGCCCGCATGATGGGGCGGTGATCAGTGTCCTGTTCGCCGTGCTGACCGCGATCAGCAACGGCTCCGCCTCCGTGCTCCAGCGGCGTGCCGCGGCCACGGCACCCGACTCCGACGCCATGCGCCTGTCACTGATCGGGCATCTGCTCCGCAAGCCCGTCTGGCTCGCGGGGATCGGGCTCGTGATGGTGGCGGCGGTCTGCCAGGCGGTGGCGCTGGCGACCGGTCCCATCGCCGTCGTACAGCCGATCTTCGTCATCGAGCTGCCCATGACGCTGCTGATCGCGAGCTACGTCTTCCGTTCCCGGCTGCCACGCGCCACCTGGTACGGCGTGGCCGCGGTGACCGTCGGTCTGGCGGTGGGCCTCGGATCGGCGGCGCCCACCGGCGGCAGTGAGACGGTGAAGGATCTCTCCTGGGTCCCGGCGCTGATCGTCACCGGGATCTTCGAGGCCCTGCTGATCGGCGTCGCGCTCCGGACCCGGAAGAACACGCGTGCCGCGCTGCTGGGGCTCGCCGCCGCCTGCGCGTACGCGCTGACCGCCGCGCTCCTCAAGGACGCCGTGGCCAGGCTCGAAGGAGGGTCGGGGGTCGCGGCGTTCTTCTCGTCCTGGCAGCTGTACGCCACGGCCGTCGCCGGGATCGGCGCGCTGTTCCTGCTCCAGAACGCCCTCCAGGCGGGCTCCCTGGTGGCGTCCCAGCCGATGCTGACGCTCGGCGACGCGCTGATCAGCATCACGTACGGCGTGACGCTGTTCGGCGAGAGCGTACGCACCGGCTGGTGGCTGCTGCCGGAACTCGTCGCGATCGCCCTGATCACGGCGGGCTGTATCGAACTGGCCCGCTCCCCGCTGGCGTCGGGCACCTCTCCGCCCCCGCCGCGCGCGCGGTGACCTCGCGGAGTGCCCCGTCCCGGCTCAACCCGCCGATATCCTGCGGGACATGACCAACTCGTATGCGGGCCTTGACGATGCCGGGGTGGCGACGGCCGCGGCCGGTGCCGGCGCCGGCGTGGTGCGAGGTATGTACGGCCGGCCGCTCAGCCGTGTCGACAAGGGAGGCGGTGACTTCGCCACGGCCGCCGATCTGGAGGCGGAGAAGACGATCCTCTCCGTCATCCGTGCCGCCCGGCCCGATGACGCCGTGCTGGGCGAGGAGGGCGGCCACCAGGGCCCGGCGGACGCCGCGCGCCAGTGGTTGGTGGATCCCCTGTGCGGCACGCTGAACTACGCCGCCGGCACGATGCTGGTGGCGGTCAACGTGGCGCTGCGAGACGGCGCGGCGGCGGTGGCCGACCCGTTCGGCGGCGAGATCTTCTTCACCGACGGTGAGTCCGCCCGGGTGCGGCGTGACGGCGCCGACGCCCCGCTGGCGCCCACCCCCGCGACCGGTCTCGTGGACGTCGACCTCGACCCGCCGCTCCCCCACGCGCCCGGTTTCCGCGCCGTGGACCTGCTGGCCCACTCCGGTTTCGCCGCACGGTTCCGTCCCCGGGTCTCCTCCACGTCGCTCGCGCTGACCTGGGTGGCGGCCGGCAGACGCGCGGCGTACGTCGCCGTCGGCGGCGACCTGTCCGACAGCGTGCATTTCGCCGCCGGTATCGCCCTGTGCCGGGCCGCCGGCTGCGTACTCACGGGAATCGAGGGCGCCCCGATCGGCGAAAGAGGCCACGGACTGGTGGCGGCCGCGGACCAGGAGACCCACGAAGTGCTGATGTCGATGATCCACGGCTGAGCACAGGACCGGCGCTCGGCCGACGTCTCCCCCGAGCCCGGAAGTCCGCGGACGAGGAACAGTGCCGGCCGGCCCGCGGAGTTCATCGACAACCCTCAGTCATGCGCGGGAAGTCGGGCGAGGCCGGTGTCGCGCATGATGCGCTCGACCGTGTCGGTCAGCGCGCTGTCGGCGCCGATGACGGTCTCGTCGCCGCCGGGCAGCAGATCGAGCCGCCGGTACCAGTCGCGCAGTTCCCTCTCGCCGTACTCCCCCGCCTGGGGCTTGCCGGCGTGCCGGGTCAGGGTCTCCTCGAAAGGGATGTCCAGGTAGTAGCTGTGTGTCGGGCCGCGATGGTCAGCGCGCAGCGCGGCGAGCATGGGGCCGTAGTGGTCGGCGTAGAGGATGCCCTCGACCAGGACGTGGTAGCCGGCGTCGAGGGAGTAGCGGGCGACGGTGTCGATCAGGCCGATGTTCGCCGCGCCGGGCCGGTCGCGTTCGCGCAGTACGACACGCCGGAGATTGTCCTGGCCGACCAGGGCCAGGCCGCGGCCGAACCGCTCCCTGACCGCGGCCGCGACCGTCGACTTGCCCGAAGCGCTGTTTCCGCGCAGGACGACCAGCCGGGTCTGTTCGGTTCCCACCCCCACCCGTGCCACCCGGCTCAGGAGTGGAGGAACGCCGTCAGGGCCGCCACGAGCCGTTCGACGTCGTCCGCGTTGTTGTACGCGGACAGGCCCACGCGCAGGCCGCCCGTGTCGCCGAGACCGAGATGGCGGGAGGCCTCCAGGGCGTAGAACGAACCCGCCGGGGCGTGGACTCTGGACCGGGCGAGGAAGCGGTGGGCGTCGGTCGCGGCGCGGTCGGCGAAGGTGAGCAGCATGGTGGGGGTCCGCAGCGCCGCGCGGGAGTGCGGTGTCACGCCGTCGAGTTCGGACAGCGCGTGTTCGACGCTCTCGCGCAGGGCGTTCTCGTGGCGCTGGATCGCCGCGTAGGCGGATCGGAGCCGCTCGCGCCGCTCGCCCGTCGTGCCGGGGACGAGATCCGCGAGGAAGTCCACCGCCTCGCGCGTGCCCGCGAGGGCTTCGTAGGGCAGGGTGCCGAGTTCGAAGCGCTCCGGTACGGCGTCGGTGGACGGTGCGAGTTTGTCCGGCCGCAGGGTCTCCAACAGCCGTGGGGACGCGGCGAGTACACCGTGGTGGGGGCCGAAGAACTTGTACGGCGAGCAGACGTAGAAGTCCGCGCCGAGTTCCGCGACGTCCACGAAGGCGTGCGCGGTGTAGTGCACACCGTCGACGTACAGCAGCGCGCCCGCCCGATGGACCAGGTCGGCGATGGCCGCCACGTCCGGGCGGGTCCCGATCAGGTTGGAGGCGGCGGTCACGGCGACCAGCCGTGTCCGGTCGGTGAGCAGGTCACCGACGCTCCGCGCGGGCAGTTCACCCGTGGCCGGGTCGAAGTCCGCCCATCGCACCACAGCGCCCGCCCGTTCCGCGGCCCGCAGCCAGGGGCGGATGTTGGCGTCGTGATCGAGCCGGCTCACCACGATCTCGTCGCCCGGCGCCCAACTCTCCGCCAGGACACGGGAGAAGTCGTACGTGAGCTGCGTGGCGCTGCGCCCGACGACGATCCCCGACGCCTCCGCGCCCAGCAGATCGGCCATCGCCCGGCGGAAGTCGCCGACGATCCTCTCGGCGTTGATCTCTCCCGGCGCCACGGAGCCCCTGACCGACAGTGGTCCGCTCAGCGCGTCGGTGATCGCCTGGATGACGGGCGCGGGAGTCTGTGTGCCCCCGGGGCCGTCGAAGTGCGCGACACCGGCCCGCAGGGCGGGAAACCTGGCTCGCGTCGCGGCGATGTCGTACGTCACGTGCACCCCTCCATTGTTCGTACGACTACTGTTCGTACGACTCGACCTCGGCGACCGGGCGCGGTTCGACCCGCTCCGGGTCCTCCCCGCTCTCGGCCCCCGCCCTGCGTCGCCGCAGCAGGTCCCAGCACTGGTCCAACCTCTGTTCCAGGTCCCGCAGCCGCGCGCGTTCCTCCGCGCTGAGCCCCTTGCCGGGAGCCTGTTCGCGCAGGCGGTGTTCCTCCGCGACCAGCGTGTCGATCGTCCGCAGAATGTCGTCCGCCATCTCTGCCTCCACTGTTGTGGGCCGCCGATGAGCTTACGACCACCTCCGGTTCACCCGGCTGCCGGTGCCGTTCACAGCATTTCCAGCGGAACCGGGCCCCGGGCGGGCGGGAAGGCCGCGTCGAGGTCGGCGTGGTCGTCGTCGGTGAGGGTGAGTGCGAGAGCGGCGTGGTTGTCGCGGACGTGCTCGGGCCTGCCTGCCCGTGGGATCGCCATGACTCCGCCGCGGCTCAGGACCCAGGCCAGGGCCACTTGAGCCGCCGTCGCCTCGTGGCGCGCGGCCACCTCGGCCAGAACGGGCGCGGTGAGCAGCCGTCCCTGCTCCACCGGCGAGTAGGCCATGACGGGAATACCGCGCTCCTGGCACAGGGGCAGCAGGTCGTACTCGATTCCGCGCCGGGTCGGGTTGTACAGCACCTGGTTCGCGGCGATCCCGTCACCGCCCGGGACCTCCGCCACCTCCCGCAGATCGGCCGGGTCGAAGTTACTGACGCCCCAGTGGCGGATCTTGCCCGCGCGGCGCAGTTCCTCGAACGCGGTGACGGTCTCACCGAGCGGCACGGACGCGCGCCAGTGCAGCAGGTACAGATCGATACGGTCGGTCCGCAACCGTTTCAGGCTGCGTTCGCACGCGTTGACGGTGTCCATGCGGCCGGCGTTGTACGGCAGGACCTTCGTCACCAGGAACGCCTCGTCGCGGCGGGCGGCGAGGGTCTCTCCGACCAGTTCCTCGGCGGCGCCCTGCCCGTACATCTCGGCCGTGTCGATCAAGGTCATGCCCAGGTCCATCCCCAGCAGCAGGGACTCCTTCTCGCTCCCCCGCCGCGCCGGGTCCTGCGCCCAGCCCCAAGTGCCCTGTCCCAGTACGGGAACGTGTTCTCCCGAGGGCAGCGGGAGAGTGCGCACGTCGTATGTCGGTCCCATCGCGGGTCCGCTCCTCGGTCCCGGGGTCGTATCCCTTCAAGGCTCTCACCAGGGCGGTCCCCGCTCAACCCCGAGGCCGGCCGGTGCCTCGCGGGGCTCCGGTGAAACACCGTGGACGGGGCCGGCGCCGGAAAGGCCGAGACATGACCTTCGGCGGCGGAGTCCCTTGCCACCCGCAGTGGTCTAGACCTAGCGTGTGCTGCTTGCGGCCCGCCCGTTCCGTACAGAGGACCGATCCTGTGATCGACATCGTTGTTGTACTCCGCGCCGAAGACGCCGTACTCGACTTCCTGTCCGTACTCACCGGCGGTGAGGCCGCCGTCGTCCTCGCCGATCACGGCCGGACACTCACCTTCCCCGCGGGGCAGAGCCCGGCCGAACGGCTCACCCGGATCAGCGGCGAGGTGCGTCCGGCCGACGACCGGGCCGGGGCGTCCGGTCCGGGCTCCCTGGCGGAGCTCGTACGCGAAGCGGCCGGCGACCGCGGGGCGCGCGTGTGGACGCACTCACCGGCCGACAACCGCCGCAGCAGGGGCCGGGTCGGCCGCGACACGGCGATCGGCTGCGCGGACCGCGAGGTGCGGCACGCCGTCGGCTACTCGCCGTACCTCCAGGTCGTGAGCGACTTCGACCACTCGCTGGACCGTGAACTGATCGCGGGCAAGCTCGACTTCGTGAACCGGGCGTGCGAGCACCTGCTCACGGCCCCGTCGCCGGAGTACGTCGTCCAGACACCGCGCATACCGGCGACCGAGCGCTTCTTCCACGCGGAGGCGGGGGAGCGCGAACGCCTCTTCGCCCTGCTGGCGAGCCTGGACGACGAGGCGGCGTCCATCGAGGATCCCTGGGAGTTCGGCAGTTCCCCGTACGAGAAGGACCGGCTGGACGCCACCGCCGCCTGGGTGTTGGGACATCGCGCCGCGACCGGCGAGTCACTGGTCGAAGTGGGCGCGTGCGAAGGCGCTCTGACGCACCGTCTGGTCGCGGCGGGGTGCGCCGTCCACGCCACCGAGCCCAATCCGCTGTTCAGGAAGCGGCTCGTGGAGGCCGTGGGCGGCACGGAGACCGTCCGGGTCTCGTCCCGGGACCTCGCGGAACTCGCGGAACTCGCGGTCGAGCCGCACCTCACGGACCAAGCGCAGGAGGCGCACCCGCGCGCCGGAGCCCATCTGCTCATCGAGATGCTCTACTACGGCCAGGATCTCGGCCTTCTGGACCGGCTCCCCACCGACCACCTCTTCGTCGCCCTCGAACCGGACGCCATGGACGGCCGGGTGCGGCCCTGGCTCGCGGCGTCGGCGACCTGGGAGGAGGTGGAGAGCGTCCACCTGGTCCCGCCGCGCGTCGAAACGGTCTGCGCGGGCCGGGCCTATCTCATCAAACGCGGCAGCGACGGGCTCCTTCTGCGACGCACCGCCGGCTGAACGCCATGACGGCGCAGACGAATCCGGCCGTTCCGGCGCGAGGAGCCGCCGGGGCGGGCGAGACCACCGGGGCCGAGGCGTACGACGTGTGCGTGGGGCTCGGTTACCACTGCGAGACGACGTATCAGCTCCGCCGCATCACCGGAAACGGATCGGCACACTTCTTCGACTGGCTCGACCTCGAACTGGAGTCGGTGGTCGAGGCCATCGCCGACGACTTCGCGCACGTACTGCGGCCGGGGCGGGTGGAACCGTTCAGCGACGGGCTCTGCGCCCTCGACCGCGGCTCGGACATCCGCTTCTTCCACGACTTCCGCCCGGCCGACGGCCGTCTGCTGACCCAGAGAGACATCGACGGCCAACTCGACACCGTCAGAGCCAAGTTCGCCGCCCTCGCGGAGCGCTGGCGCGCTCTCGCCGAGTCCCCGGCACATGTGCTGTACGTCCATCACGACGCCTTCGACGAAAGCACCGCGAGGGACCTGAACCGGCTGCGTCAGGTGATCGCCACCGCCCACCCCCGGCAGCGGTTCTCGCTGCTGTGGCTGCGCCGTACGCCGCCCGCCGACCCCGCGGTCCTCTCCCCGGACATCACCTGGGGGACGGTCGCGGAGAATCCCGGCCGCTGGGAGGGCGACGACGCCCAGTGGGACGCGGTGTTCAGCGCCGTACGCCTGTCGCCCG
>NZ_JAAPBF010000027.1 GCF_022695985.1 Streptomyces sp. NP-1717
CGTGCCGTCGTTGTTCATGAACCCCTGTCCCCTGACCAGCCAGGTCCGCCCAGTACACGCCTCAATCTAGTGCCCGCGCAGGGGGAGTTCACTGTTCCGGCCGTACGGAGTGTTTCTCGAACGCCCATCGGCGGGCGGAAGCGGTCCACCACCGCCCCGTATGTCCGTGGCGGACAACGACACGCCCCCGATACTCCCGAACGGCGCATGCCCGCCACCCTCCTCCGCCCCTAGCCTGCGAAGTGAAGGCAGATGCGAGAACGCGAGACACGTAGCGTCCGGAACCACCCCCAGGAGCCCCTCATGACCGCAATCCCGCAGGAGCGGCGCGTCGTCACCGCGATCCCCGGTCCCAAGTCGCTGGAGCTGCAGAACCGCCGTTCCGCCACGGTCGCCGCCGGCGTGGGGTCCGTGATGCCCGTGTTCGCCGCCCGCGCGAGTGGCGGCGTCGTCGAGGACGTGGACGGCAACAGCTTCATCGACTTCGGGTCCGGTATCGCCGTGACGTCCGTCGGTTCCTCGGCGGAGGCCGTCGTACGCCGGGCCACGGCCCAGCTCGCCGACTTCACCCACACCTGTTTCATGGTCACGCCGTACGAAGGCTACGTGGAGGTCTGTGAGCAGCTCGCCGAGCTGACGCCGGGCGACCACGCCAAGAAGTCCGCGCTGTTCAACTCGGGCGCCGAGGCCGTCGAGAACGCCGTGAAGATCGCCCGCTCCTACACCAAGCGGCAGGCGGTCGTGGTCTTCGACCACGGCTATCACGGTCGTACGAACCTCACGATGGCGCTGACGTCGAAGAACATGCCGTACAAGAACGGCTTCGGTCCGTTCGCCCCGGAGATCTACCGCGTGCCCGTGGCGTACGGCTACCGCTGGCCGACCGGCCCGGAGAACGCCGGCGCCGAGGCCTCCGCCCAGGCCATCGACGAGATCAGCAAGCAGGTCGGCGCGGGCAACGTCGCGGCGATCGTCATCGAGCCGCTGCTCGGCGAGGGTGGCTTCATCGAGCCGGCGAAGGGCTTCCTGCCCGCGATCGCGAAGTTCGCCAAGGACAACGGCATCGTCTTCGTGGCCGACGAGATCCAGTCCGGTTTCTGCCGGACGGGGCAGTGGTTCGCGTGCGAGGACGAGGGCGTCGTACCGGACCTGATCACCACGGCGAAGGGCATCGCGGGCGGGCTGCCGCTCGCCGCCGTCACGGGCCGCGCGGAGATCATGGACGCCCCGCACTCGGGCGGTCTCGGCGGTACGTACGGCGGAAACCCGGTGGCCTGCGCCGCCGCGCTCGGTGCCATCGAGACGATGCGTGAGCTGGACCTCGTCTCGAAGGCCAGGCGCATCGAGGAGATCATGAAGCCTCGTCTCAAGGAGATGGCCGAGAAGTTCGACGTCATCGGCGACGTACGGGGCCGTGGCGCGATGCTCGCGCTCGAACTGGTCAAGGACCGGGACACCAAGGAACCGAACCCGGAGGCGACGGCCGCTCTGGCCAAGGCGTGCCACATGGAGGGGCTGTTGGTGCTCACCACCGGTACCTACAGCAACGTGCTCCGCTTCCTGCCGCCGCTGGTGATCGGTGAGGACCTCCTTACGGAGGGCCTGGACATTCTGGAGCAGGCGCTCGCCGGACTCTGACCGTCCGTCGGAGCCGCCTCCCTACGGAGGGCTCCACCGCCCCGTACGGTGCGGGTCACGGGGGGGCGCCCTGTGAAGAAGCTGTGCGGGGCCGATGGCGGGTTCACTCACCCGCTGTCGGACCTCACGGCCCTGACGTACGGTTTCGGCAGATGAAAGAAACACCCCGCTCGCAGGAGACTGCGGGCGATCCCACGACGGCGCGTCCCCAGCACCGTCCTGGTCGCGTCTTCGGGCGCACTGGAGCATCCAGCTCCGGAATTCCTCACCGATCGGACGGCCGCCCGCCCCAAACCCCCCGGGGCGCGCGGCGACCCGGTCCCGGCGGCCGTCTCGGAACTACCCCCCCTGTTCCGGGGCGGCCGACATTCCTTTCCGGGCGCCCCGGCTCCGCCGGCCCCCTCGGGTCTTCCTCTCCACTCCGGGCCTTCGCCCTCTGCGCCGCTCTCTTCGCACTCGCCACCTGGCAGGTCGTCGCCGGTGGCCCGCTCCGTGACGCGGACGAGCGCCTGGGCCGCGGGGCGTTCGGGCACGGCCCCACCTGGCTGACGGAGTTCCTGGCCGATCTCGGCGGATTGCCGGTCGCCGTGCCTGTCCTGGCCATTGCGGCCGGGTACGCGGCTTGGCGGGGGCTCCGTGCGCGAGCGGTGGCGGTCGCGCTGGCCATGGTCGCCGTTCCGGTGCTCGTCATGCCGCTGAAGCTGTGGATCGACCGCCCCGGGCCGCTCACGGCGGAGTCCGGCTACTACCCCTCCGGTCACACGGCGACGGCGATGGTCGCCTACTGCGGCGCCGCGCTGCTGCTGAGTCCCCTTACGGGGCGCGGTACGGGGTACCCATGGGCGATGCCCGTCGCCGTGGTGCTCAGTGCGGCGACGGGCATCGGACTGGTGCTACGGGGCTACCACTGGCCGCTGGACGTCCTCGGCAGCGTGCTGCTCTGCGGCATGCTGCTGGCCCTGTTGGTGGCGGCCCTGCGGTGGATCGACAAGCGCGGGGCCGCCGGCAAGGGGGCGGACGCCCCGTAGGGCGGGCGGGCCTGATCGGATCGGCTCAGCCTCCGTAGTAGCTGTCGAAGTTCCGCGAGAACTCCCACTGGTTGAAGCGGTCCCAGTTGATCGACCACGTCATCAGCCCACGCAGCGCGGGCCAGGTGCCGTGTGTCTGGTACGACCCGCAGTTCGTCTTCTTCGTCAGACAGTCCAGGGCCTTGTTCACCTCCGACGGGGTGGTGTGACCGTTTCCCGCCTGCGACGACGCCGGGAGCCCGATCGCCACCTGGCCCGGGTCGAGCGCCGGGAAGACCTTGGTGGTGTCACCGGCCACCGGGAAGCCGGTGAGCAGCATGTCGGTCATCGCGATGTGGAAGTCTGCGCCGCCCATCGAGTGGTACTGGTTGTCGAGCCCCATGATCGGCCCGGAGTTGTAGTCCTGGACGTGCAGCAGGGTGAGATCGTCGCGCAGGGCGTGGATGACGGGGAGGTACGCCCCGGCGCGCGGGTCCTGTCCGCCCCAGGGGCCGGATCCGTAGAACTGGTAGCCGAGCTGCACGAAGAACGTCTCAGGCGCCATCGTGAGGACGAAATCCGCCCCGTACTTGGCCTTGAGGCTCTTCACGGCGGAGATCAGGTTGACGATGACGGGGCTGGTGGGGTTGCGGAAGTCGGTGTCGCCGTTGTTGAGGGAGAGTGAGTGGCCCTCGAAGTCGATGTCGAGACCGTCGAGACCGTACTCGTCGATGATCTTGGATACGGAGCTGACGAAGGCGTCGCGCGCGGCGGTCGAGGCGAGCTGGACCTGACCGTTCTGGCCCCCGATGGAGATCAGGACCTTCTTGCCCGCCGCCTGCTTGGCCTTGATGGCGGCCTTGAACTCGGCGGGGGATTCGACGTTCGGGCATTCGGCGACGGGGCAGAGGCTGAAGCGGATGTCGCCCGAGGTGACCGACGTCGGTTCGCCGAAGGCGAGGTTGATGACGTCCCACGAGGCCGGCACGTCGGACATGCGGGTGTAGCCGGAGCCGTTGGCGAAGCTGGAGTGGAGGTAGCCGACCAGGGCGTGGGCGGGGAGGTCCGCCCCGCTGCCGCCCCCGCCGCCGGTCTGGGTGGTGGCGGTGACGGCCGAGGAGCGCGCGGATCGGCCCGCGGCGTTGGTCGCCGAGACCTGGAACCTGTAGGCGGTCGCCGGGCTGAGTCCGGTGACGGTCGTCGAGGTGCCGGTGACGTTCAGATCCGGGGCCCCATCACGGTGCACCGTGTAGCCGGTCGCGCCCGCGACGGGGGACCAGGCGAGACCGACCGACGAAGCGGTGACCGTGGCGGCTCTGAGCCCCGTGGGGACGGCGGGTGGCTGCCCCGTCTCTCCACCGGGCCCGACGAGGCTGAGGTCGTCGACGTGGTACGCGGGGGTGCCGTACCAGCCGTTCGTGTAGAGGGTCACGGAGTTGGTGGCGGGACCGGTGCGGAACGAGGTGGTCAGTTTCTGCCAACTCGGCGCGGACGGGGTCCACGTCGAGACGTCCGTGGTGCCGGTGCCCGCGGCCCCGAGGTAGACATAGCTCCCCTGGACCCAGGCGCTCAGCGTGTACGCCGAGTCGGGCCGGACAGTGACGGTCTGGGAGCACTTCGCGTTGTCGCTGCCCGCCGGCGTGGCCTTCAGCGCGGAAGTGCCACTGTGAACGGGGGTGCTGACGGTCACGCCGCTGCCGCCCGTACAACTCCAGCCGGTGAGGCCGGATTCGAAGCCGCCGTTGGTGGCGACATCCGCGTCGGCCGCGCGCGCCGTCTCGGCGGACACGACGAGACCGCCCGCGGTGAGTACGGCCGCCGCGAGCGCGGCCACGAATCTGGGGTACCGAGAAGGTCGTCTGTTGCGTGCCACAACTGCCTCCGGGCATGGCGGAATTGAGTGACCGAGCCGGGCACAACATGGTCCAGACCAATCAGCTTGTCAAGACCTCTGGCAGCCACCGTCCGCGCCGTCGCCGCCAGCGTCCCCCGCGATCCCGGCCGCCGCCTCGTGCATCGCCAGCTCCAGCAGCAGCGGATCGGTGAGGGTGCCGGAGCCGTCGGGCGGGACCAGCCAGCGCACACCGCCGCCGGTTCGCCCCGGGTACGGGACGACGATCCAGGTGCCGCCGCCCGCACCCCGTACCCCCGTTCCGATCCAGCGGGCGACGGTGCCAGGCGGCACGAAGAATCCGAGGCGCGCGTCGCCGAAATCGGCCAGGACGGGGCCCGGCCGGTCGACGAGGCGGGTCATCACGTCGAGCGTCGGATATCCCAGCTCACCACGGAGGATCAGGACGTCCCAGCGCTTCCCGGCGGGCAGGAGAGCGACCCCGTGCGGGTTCCGTTCCCACTCCCAGCGGCAGGCGTCGGGATCGGGCGCCACCGCCGCCAGCCACTCCAGCGCGGTCCTCGCCCCCGGGTGGGCCCCCGAGTCGGTCATCATGCGGCCTCCGCTCCACGTCGTCGGACGGTGCGTCCACAGAGGGAGAGGGAGGTCGCGCCGGATCATTACGCGAGTTCGGGCCGACAGGCAGTGGTGATGTGGATCACATGACCACCGAGCCGCGTGACGGAGGGCGCACCGCTTGGCGTCTGCCCTGCGCCGCGCCCTCCTAAGGAGCCGGCCGGGGAAGGTCAGCTGTCGAAGCCCAGCCCCACCCGGTCCATGGCCTTCAGCCACAGATTGCGCCGCCCGCCCCTGATGTCCGATCGGGCGAGCGACCACTTGGTGAGCCCGATACCGGCCCACGCCGCCGGCTCCGGAGGGAACGGCACCGGCTTCTTCCGAACCATCTCCAGCTCCGTGCGCTCCGTCCGCTCCCCCGCGAGCAGATCGAGCATCACATCGGCGCCGAAGCGCGTCGCGCCCACGCCGAGGCCGGTGTACCCGGCGGCGTACGCGACACGCCCCCCGTGCGCCGTACCGAAGAAGGCGGAGAACCGCGAGCAGGTGTCGATGGCCCCGCCCCAGGCGTGACTGAACCGCAGACCCTCCAACTGAGGGAAGCACTCGAAGAAGTGCGAGGCGAGCTTGAGATAGGTCTCGGGCCGGTGGTCGAGGGCGGCGTCGAGCCGCCCTCCGTACGGATAGATCGCGTCGTAGCCGCCCCACAGGATGCGGTTGTCCGCGGTGATCCGGAAGTAGTGGAACTGGTTGGCGCTGTCGCTGAGCCCCTGCCGCTTCTTCCAGCCGAGCGCGCCGAGCTGATCCTCGGTAAGAGGCTCGGTCGTCAGGGCGTAGTCGTAGACGGGCACCGTGTACGGGCGCACGCGCCGCACCAGGGACGGGAAGACGTTCGTGCCGAGCGCGACGTGGCGGGCCATGACGTGCCCGTACGGCGTGCGAACGGCCATGCCGGCGCCGGAGCGGGCCAGTTCGAGACCGGGGGTGTTCTCGTAGATCCGTACGCCGAGGTCGAGACAGGCCCGCTTCAGCCCCCACGCGAGCCTGGCCGGGTTGAGCATGGCGACGCCGCGCCGGTCCCACAGGCCGCCCAGGAACGTCGGCGAGTCGACCTCCGCGCGGACCGCCTCGGCGTCCAGGAGGTCCAGACCGGTGAAGCCGGCCGCGGTCGCCCCGTCGTACAGCTCGCGCAGACCCTCGACCTGGTGCGGCTGGGTGGCGACGGCGATGTCACCCGTGCGCTCGAAGTCGCAGTCGATGGCGTAGCGCTCGACTGCCGACTCGATTCCGTCGAGATTGCCCTCGCCGAGGTCCTCCAGCGCCCGCAGCTCGCCGGGCCAGCGGCTGAGCCCGTTGGCGAGACCGTGGGTGAGGGAGGCGGAGCAGAAGCCCCCGTTACGGCCGGAGGCGGCCCAGCCCACCTCACGGCCCTCGATCAGGACGATGTCGCGGCGCGGGTCGCGCTCCTTGGCGAGGAGCGCGGTCCACAGGCCGCTGTAGCCGCCGCCGACGATCAGCAGGTCGCAGCGGTCGTCGCCCGCGAGCGCGGGTACGGCGCCCGGCTTGCCGGGATCGTCTAGCCAGAACGCGACGGGCTGCGCGTCGGCCAGTGAGGCGGCTGCTGTACGCATGGCTCCAGGGGCCATGTCTTCCATCTCCTTCAGGTACCGCTCAGGGTGTCGCGGCCTTCTTGCGCCGGTTGCTGACCAGCTGGCCGCCGATCACCATCAGTACCGCGACGGCGAACATCGCTGTCCCGATGACGTTGATCTGCACCGGTGTGCCGCGCTGTGCCGATCCCCAGACGAACATGGGGAAGGTGACGGACGAACCGGCGTTGAAGTTGGTGATGATGAAGTCGTCGAACGAGAGGGCGAACGCGAGCAGCGCGCCCGCGGCGATGCCCGGTGCGGCGATCGGCAGGGTGACGCGTACGAAGGTCTGCACCGGCCCCGCGTACAGATCGCGCGCCGCCTCCTCGAGCTTCGGATCCATGGACATGACCCTCGCCTTGACGGCCGTCACCACGAAGCTGAGGCAGAACATGATGTGGGCGATGAGGACGGTCCAGAAGCCCAACTCCGCCCCCATGTTCAGGAACAGGGTCAGCAGCGAGGCGGCCATCACGACCTCGGGCATGGCCATCGGCAGGAAGATCAGCGAGTTGATCGCGCCGCGTGCCCGGAAGCGGTAGCGGACCAGCGCGAAGGCGATCATGGTGCCGAGGACGGTCGCCCCGATCGTCGCCCAGACGGCGATCTGGAACGAGAGCGTCAGCGACCCGCAGAGGTCCGCGACGCCGCACGGGTCCTTCCAGGCGTCCAGCGAGAACGTCTGCCAGGTGTAGTTGAAGCGCCCCTTCGGCTTGTTGAAGGAGAACACCATCACGACGAGGTTCGGCAGGATCATGTACGCGAGTGTGAGCAGGCCCGCGATGACGACCACATTGCGTCGGATCCAGCGCATCAGACCAGGTCCTCCGTCCCTGAACGGCGGATGTAGACGGTGACCACGACCAGCACGACCGCCATGAGGATGAACGAGAGAGCCGCCGCCGTCGGATAGTCGAGCACGCGCAGGAACTGGCTCTGGATCACGCTTCCGACCATCTTGGTGTCGGTGGAGCCGAGCAGCTCCGCGTTGACGTAGTCGCCGCTCGCCGGGATGAAGGTCAGCAGCGTGCCGGAGACGATGCCGGGCATGGACAGCGGGACGGTGACCTTCCGGAAGGTCGTCGCCGGCCTCGCGTAGAGGTCTCCGGCCGCCTCGTGGAGCCGCCCGTCGATGCGCTCCAGCGAGGTGTAGAGCGGCAGGATCATGAACGGCAGGAAGTTGTACGTGAGGCCGCAGACGACGGCCATGGGCGTGGCCAGGACGCGGTCGTCGGCCGTCCAGCCGAGCCAGCTGGTCACGTCCAGCACCCGAAGGGCGTCCAGCGCCCCGACCACGGCGCCGTCGTCCGCCAGGATCGTCTTCCAGGCGAGCGTGCGGATCAGGAAGCTCGTGAAGAACGGGGCGATGACGAGGACCAGCAGGAGGTTGCGCCAGCGGCCTGCCTTGAAGGCGATGAGGTACGCCAGCGGGTAGCCGAGCAGCAGACACAGGACGGTGGCGGTGCCCGCGTACAGCAGGGAGCGCACGAACTGCGGGTAGTACTCCTGGAACGCGTCCCAGTAGGTCTGGAAGTGCCAGGTGACCTCGAAGCCCTTCTCCAGGGAGCCCGTCTGTACGGAGGTCGACGCCTGGTAGACCATCGGGAGCGCGAAGAAGACCAGCAGCCACAGGATGCCGGGCAGCAGCAGCCAGTACGGGACGAGGCGTTTACGGCGCGGGATCTTGCGTACTGCCGCGTCGGTGACCGGTGGGGTGGGTGGCGCCGGTGGCGCTGCCGTGGCGGTCACACCCCCTCCTCGTCCACCGTCTTGACGCCCGCGTCGATGTCCTGGTCCGCGTCGAGCCCGAAGGTGTGCGCGGGGTTCCAGTGCAGGACGACCTCGGCCCCGGGAGCGAGTCGGCCGTCGCGCTCGATGTTCTGCGCGTACACCTCCAACTCCGCGCAGACGGGGCTGTCGATGACGTACTGGGTCGAGACCCCGATGAAGCTGGAGTCCACGATGCGCCCGGTGATCCGGTTGCGGCCGGCGGGGATGGAGCCCGCGTCGTCCGCGTGCGCGAGGGATATCTTCTCGGGGCGCACACCGACGAGCAGCCGGCCGCCGTCCGTCACCCGCGCCGTGCAGCGGTCGGCGGGCAGCCTCAGCTTCACGCCGGCCGACGTCACCACCAGTTCGTCGCCGGTCCTCTCCGCGACGTCGGCCTCGATGAGGTTGGACGTGCCGAGGAAGTTGGCCACGAAGGTGGTCTGCGGGTTCTCGTACAGCTCCGCCGGCGCGCCCAGTTGCTCGACCCGCCCCGCGTTCATCACGGCGACCGTGTCGGCCATCGTCATGGCCTCCTCCTGGTCGTGCGTGACGTGCACGAAGGTGATGCCGACCTCCGTCTGGATGCGCTTGAGCTCCAGCTGCATCTGGCGGCGCAGCTTGAGGTCGAGCGCGCCGAGGGGTTCGTCGAGCAGCAGCACCTTCGGATGGTTGATGAGCGCGCGGGCCACGGCGACGCGCTGCTGCTGGCCGCCGGAGAGCTGGTGCGGCTTGCGCTTCGCGTAGTCACCGAGCTGCACGAGGTCGAGCATGTCGCCGACCTGCTTCTTCACCGACTTGATGCCCCGACGGCGCAGGCCGAAGGCGACGTTCTCGTAGATGTCGAGGTGCGGGAAGAGCGCATAGCTCTGGAAGACGGTGTTGACGGGGCGCTTGTGCGGCGGCAGACCGGTGACGTCACGGTCGCCGAGGAAGACCGATCCGGTGGTGGGGTCCTCCAGGCCGGCGATCATCCGCAGCGTGGTGGTCTTGCCGCAGCCCGAGGCACCGAGGAGGGCGAAGAAGGAGCCTTCGGGGACGGTGAGGTCGAGGGGTTTCACGGCGTGGAAGGAGCCGTACGACTTGCTTATCCCGGTGAGGCGGACGTCGTCGCCGCCCCGGTCGGTGGATGCGGTCTCAGTCATGGGTAACGATCCCGGGGGCTTGGGAGGAGAGGAACGGGGCGGACGGGGCCTCTGGGACCCCTGCGGCCGTACGACCCGGTGGTCCGGTCGGCCGGCCGGCTGCGGCCTAGGCGCCGATGAGCTTGGCGAACTTCTCTTCGTACGCCGTCTCTTCCTCACTGCTCAGTGAGCGGAAGGCGTGGGACTTCGAGGCCATCTCCGCGTCCGGGAGGATCAGCGGATTGGACGCCATCGACTCGTCGATCTTCGCGAGCTCCGGACGGACGCCCTCGACGGGGCAGACGTAGTTGATGTAGGCCGCGAGCTGCGCGGCGACGGGAAGCTCGTAGTAGTGGTCGATGAGCTTCTCGGCGTTGGTCTTGTGCCGTGCTTTCGCCGGTACGAGCAGATTGTCGCTGGAGATCATGTAACCGCTCTCCGGGATGGCGAACTGGACGTCCGGGTTGTCCGCCTGGAGCTGCACGATGTCACCGGCCCAGGCGACGCAGGCCGCGATGTCGCCCTTGCTGAGGTCCGCCGTGTAGTCGTTGCCGGTGAAGCGGCGGATCTGCTTCTTGTCCACGGCCTTCTGAATACGGGCGACGGCACCGTCGAAGTCGTCGTCGGAGAACGACGCCGGGTCCTTGCCCATGTCGAGCAGGGTCAGCCCGACGGAGTCGCGCATCTCGGAGAGGAACGACACCCGCCCCTTGAGGTCCGGGTCGTCGAGCAGTTGCGACACGGACTCGATCTTGCGGCCCCCCGTCGCCTTCGTGTTGTAGGCGATGACGGAGGGGATACCGGTCCACGGATAGGTGTAAGCGCGCCCCGGATCCCAGTCGGGCGAGCGGAACTGCTGGGACAGATTCGCGAACGCGTGGGGCAAGTTGGCGGGATCGAGCTTCTGCGCCCAGCCGAGCCGGATGATGCGGGCGGCGAGCCAGTCGGTGACGCAGATCAGATCGCGCCCCGTGTCCTGGCCGGCCGCGAGCTGCGGCTGGATCTTGCCGAAGAACTCGACGTTGTCGTTGATGTCCGCCGTGTACTTCACCTGGATCCCGGTGCGCTTCGTGAACGCGTCCAGGGTGGGATAGTCCTTCTCGTTCTCGCTGACGTCCATGTACTCGGTCCAGTTGGAGAAGACGACGCGCTTCTCCTTCGCCGAGTGGTCGGTGGACGCCGGGCCGTCGCCCTCCCTCTTCGCGGGCGGGATCCCACAGGCCGCAAGACCTGCCGCGCCGCCGATCGTGAGCGCCCCGGCGCCGGTGGCACGCAGCAGCGAACGGCGGCTGAGCGCGCCTCTGCCGTTGCTGAGGCTACGGCGCGTCGCGGCTATCTGGGCCGCCGAGAGACGGTCGGGCTCGTACTGCTCCATGGGCGGTGCCCTTTCGGGTGAGGAGAGGGAGAGAAGAGTTAGAGACGGTCCCCGAAAATCGTGCGGTGCCAGTCCTTCCTGACGGCCGCGGTGTTGTCGTACATCACATGCTTGACCTGTGTGTACTCCTCGAACGAGTACGCCGACATGTCTTTTCCGTAACCACTCGACTTGTAGCCGCCGTGCGGCATCTCGCTGATGATCGGGATGTGGTCGTTCACCCAGACACAGCCGGCCTTGATCTCGCGGGTGGCGCGCCCCGTGCGGTACACGTCGCGGCTCCATACGGAGGCCGCGAGGCCGTACGGGGTGTCGTTGGCGAGGCGGATGCCCTCGTCGTCGGAGTCGAAGGGCAGGACGACCAGGACGGGGCCGAAGATCTCGGACTGGACGATCTCGCTGTCCTGGGCGGCGTCCACGACGAGCGTGGGGCGGTAGTAAGCACCGTCGGCGAGGCCGGCGCGCACCGTGCCGCCGCTCTGCGGGGCGTGGCCGTCCGGATCGAAGCTGTCGGGCGCACCGCCCCCGGTGACGACCCGGGCGTATCCGCGCGCCCGGTCGACGATCCCGGCGACCCGGTCGCGGTGCGCGTGCGAGATCAGCGGCCCCATGTCCGTCGACGGGGCGAACGGGTCACCGAGGCGCACCGTCTCCATGAGCGCCGCGACGGCGCTCACGAAGGCGTCGTACAGCGGGCGCTGGACGTAGGCGCGGGTGGCGGCCGTACAGTCCTGCCCCGTGTTGATGAGCGAGCCCGCGACGGCGCCCTGGACGGCGGCCTCCAGATCGGCGTCGTCGAAGACGAGGAACGGTGCCTTGCCGCCGAGTTCCAGATGCAGCCGCTTGACGGTCGCGGTGGCGATCTCGGCGACGCGCTTGCCGACGGCGGTGGAGCCGGTGAAGGAGGTCATGACGACGTCGGGGTGGCCGACGAGGCGCTCCCCCGCGTCGGCGCCCGCCCCGTTGACGATGTTGATCACGCCGTCGGGGATGCCCGCCTCCTGTGCCGCCTGGGCGAACATCAGCGAGGTGAAGGGCGTCAACTCGGAGGGCTTGAGCACGATCGTGTTGCCCGCGGCGACCGCCGGAAGGATCTTCCAGGCGGCCATCTGAAGCGGATAGTTCCAGGGGGCGATGGAGCCGACCACGCCGATCGGCTCGCGTCGTACGTAGGAGGTGTGGTCGCCGCTGTACTCCCCTGCGGACGCGCCTTCCAGATGACGGGCCGCGCCCGCGAAGAAGGCGGCGTTGTCGACGGTTCCCGGAACGTCGAACTCCGTGGACAGCTTGATCGGCTTGCCGCACTGGGCCGACTCGGCCTCCGCGAACTCCGTGGCCCGATCGGCGAGTACGGCGGCGAAACGGTGCAGCGCGTCGGAACGCTCCCCCGGGGTTGCGCCGGCCCAGCCCGGATACGCCGCGAGCGCCGCGGCCACGGCCGCGTCGACATCGGCCACGCCCGCCAGTTCGTACGTGAGCAGTTCCTCGCCCGTCGCAGGGTCGATTACGGCGTGCGTACGGCCCGAGGTGCCGGGACGCAGCCGCCCGCCGATGAACTGCGCACCGTCCGCGAAACGGTCCCGTGCGGGGAAGCGGTTGCCCATGGCGCCCTCCGTGTTCCGGCTGTCGCCCAGTCGTTCCGACGCCGTGGCTGTTGTTCTGGCTTGAATTGAGTGCCGATACTGACAGAGCACGGGGCGTCCAACAAGTGATTCCGTTGTTGCCTTTTGGTTACGCGACGGAATCGGTTGACCATGTGTCGCCGCATCGCCCTGATCGGCATACGGACTGTCAGTGGTGGCTGCCAGACTCGCGTGCATGGGGATGATCACGGCTGCCGAGCTGATCGACCGTACGGGTCGCGGCGAGAGGTTCAAATATCTGCACTTCTGGGGTCACGCCCCGCGGCGCGACGGCGTCATCGGCGCGAGCTGTCTCAGCCAGTGGTGGCAGTCGCCGTTCGCGGTCGACGGGGTTGAGTACGCGACGGCGGAGCACTGGATGATGGCGTCCAAGGCCCGGCTCTTCGACGACGCGGAGGCGGAGCGGACGGCTCTGGCCGCCGCCGGTCCGGCGTTGGCGAAGAAGGCGGGGCGGCTGGTGCGGGGGTTCGACGAGGCCGTATGGGAGCGAGAGCGGTCCGGCATCGTCGTGGAAGGAAGCGTTCACAAGTTCCGGCAGGACGAGCGGCTGCGCGAGTACCTCCTGGGCACCGGCGACCGGGTCCTCGTCGAGGCCAGCCCGATGGACCGGATCTGGGGCATCGGGCTGGCCGCGGACGACGAGAGGGCGCAGGATCCGGCGCGCTGGCGTGGGATCAATCTGCTGGGCTTCGCTCTCATGGAGGCGCGTGAACGGCTCCGCGCGGAGGTGGCGGGCACCTGAACGTCGTTCCGGCCGCCTTGTCCCGCGCCGACTGCCTCGCCGACCGTCCCACCGGCCGCCGAACGGGGCGCGGCGCGACACGTACCGGCGTGATCAGCGGGCGGCGTGATCAGTGGCGGTGTCCACGAGAAGCATGGCGGAGTAGCCGTCGGTGCCGCTGTCGTAGTCGTTGTTGTTCTCGTCATTGATCGCGTCGGTGATGCCCCAGACGATCAGACCGATGACGACCGCGCCGATGACGATCCCGATGGTCCCCGTGATGATTCCGGAGAGCGCCTGACCACCGTTGGTGGCCTCACCCCGCTCGGCGCGCTTCCTGCCGACGACGCCGAAGATCACGGCGAGGATGCCCAGAACGATGCCGACGACGCCGTACAGGCAGAAGAGACAGATCGAGAGGATGCCGAGCGTCATCGCGGCGACGCCCATGCCGTTCGCGGGGCCTGGCTGCCAGCCGCCCTGCCCGTACCCGGGATAGCCGGGGTATCCCGGGTACCCGGGATAGGACGCGCCGGGGTACGGGGTGGCCACGGGCGCGCTCGGGTAGCCGTACGGACCGGAAGTCGCCGGGGCCGGCCCCCCGGGGGCTATCGGCGGCGGCGGTACGGCTCGGGGCCCGGCGCCCGGGGCGGCAGCGGCGCTGGGATGCGGCCCCGCGACGGGCATCGACGTGACGGTCGACTGATCGTGAACGGGCGTGACCGGCGGCTGGTCCTGGACGGGGCCCGACGCCTGCGCCGGCTTGTCCAACGGCACCCGGCGCTCCGGCGGCGCCCACGGGTCGCTCGGCTCGTTGGCGCCCGGTGGCTGCGCACTGCTGTCTGACATGGTCCTCCCCCATCGATATTCCGTCATGCTAAGGCCTCTGCCGGACGCGCCGTCCGCCCCGCCTACGATGGCTCCCGACCGGTAAAGCCCTGGGCAGGGGGATGTCCTGCCCGGCGGACGGCGACATCCTTTCCGCCGCCGCTCAGCACGCGGAGGACCCGATGACCGACCTTCATCCCTTCATCGCAGGGCTGCCCAAGGCCGAACTGCATGTCCATCACGTCGGCTCGGCCTCGCCCCGTATCGTGTCCGAACTGGCGGCCAGGCACCCCGGGTCCAAGGTGCCGACCGACCCCGAGGCGCTGGCCGACTACTTCGTCTTCACCGATTTCGCGCACTTCATCGACGTCTACCTCTCCGTCGTGGATCTGCTGCGTACCCCGGAGGACGTCAGGCTGCTGACGTTCGAGATCGCCCGCGACATGGCGCGGCAGAACATCCGCTACGCCGAGCTGACGATCACGCCCTTCAGCTCGACCCGGCGCGGCATCCCCGCCGAGGCCTTCATGGAAGCGATCGAGGACGCCCGCAAGTCGGCCGAGGCCGAGTTCGGAGTCGTACTGCGGTGGTGCTTCGACATCCCCGGCGAGGCCGGTCTGGAGGCCGCGGACGAGACTCTGCGGCTCGCCGTCGACCTCCGCCCGGAGGGGCTGGTGTCCTTCGGTCTCGGCGGGCCGGAAATCGGCGTGCCGCGGCCCCAGTTCAAACCCCACTTCGACCGGGTGATCGCCGAGGGACTGCACTCCGTACCGCACGCCGGCGAGACGACGGGCCCCGGAACGGTGTGGGACGCGCTGAAGGAACTGCGCGCCGAACGGATCGGTCACGGCATCAGCTCCGCCCAGGACACGGAGTTGATGGCGTACCTCGCCGAGAACCGCGTCCCTCTGGAGGTCTGCCCCACCTCCAACATCGCCACGCGGGCTGTCACCGACATCGAACTGCACCCGATAAGGACACTCGTCTCGGCGGGCGTGCTCGTGACGGTCAACAGCGACGACCCGCCCATGTTCGGCACCGACCTCAACAAGGAGTACGCCGTCGCGGCGCGGCTGCTGGAGCTGGACGAGCGAGGGGTGGCGGAGCTCGCGAAGGGCGCGGTCGAGGCGTCGTTCCTCGACCAGGCCGGCAAGAACCGGCTGACCGGCGAGATCGACACGTACACCGCGCAGTGGCTCGCCACGTGACGGCCGCACGGGGCGGCGCCGATGGTGTCGGCGACGCGCTGCTGCGCTCCGTCGTGGCCGTGGGGCACCGGGGAGATCCGTACCGCGTCCGGGAGAACACCCTGCCTTCGGTCCGCTCCGCCCTGGAACGGGGCGCGGACGCCGTGGAGATCGACGTACGGGTCACGCGTGACGGGGTGCCCGTCCTGCTGCACGACTCCTCGCTGAAACGGCTCTGGGGGCATGACCGGGCGGTCGCGGAGGTCACCCACGCCGAGTTGCGCACCCTGACACAGGGCGGCGTGCCGGCGCTCCAAGAGGTGCTGGCGGCGTCGGCGGTGGCGGACGCGCGGCTCATGATCGATCTGCCCAGCGCCACGGCGGCGACGGTGCGCGCGGTGGTCGGGGCGGTGCGCGACTGCGGCGCGGCGGACCGGGTGTACTACTGCGCGGGCGCGGACGCGATGCTCGCGGTGCGTGACGCCGACCCGGACGCCGAGATCGCGATGACGTGGCTGTCGTTGGCCCCACCGCGCCCCGTACTACTCGAAGCGGTACGGCCCCGCTGGCTCAACTACCGCTTCGGTCTGGTGAATCGGGAGCTGACGGAGCGGGTCCACCGCGACGGGATGCTGGTCTCCGCCTGGACGGCGGACACGGTGCGCAGCATGCGACTCCTGGTCGCGGCGGGAGTCGACTCGATCACCACCAATCGCATCGACGCGCTCGCGAAGATGCTGCGCTCCGGTCGACCGGAGCGGCCGGAAGCATAGGTACGGCGGGAAAGTCGGACCCGTGGGACGCGGCCGGTCGGGCCGGGGGCCGGGGGCCGCGCCCCGACCGAGGCCCGGCTTCCCGCCGTCGGCTCGCCCCAACTGCCGAAGACGGCGCGTGAGTTCAACGGGTCCCGACCACCGCGCGCGCGACAGCGTGCGAGATCGCGGTGGCGCCCGCCGCCAAGGCCAGTCCCAACGCGACATCGCGCGTCCGCGCCGACTTCAGTACCCCGGCCCGCCGCAGCCGCCCCCGCGCCCACAGCGTGAACGGCACGACGACCAGCGGGGATGTGACGGAGCCGGGCGTGTACCCCCGTGCGGCGGCAGCTTGGGCGAGATGCACCAGACCGTGCAGTCCGAATCCGTCCAGCGCACCCTGGTAGAAGCCCGACCGGCCCCCCGTA
Organism: Streptomyces sp. NP-1717; assembly: GCF_022695985.1. Taxonomy (GTDB): domain Bacteria; phylum Actinomycetota; class Actinomycetes; order Streptomycetales; family Streptomycetaceae; genus Streptomyces. The sequence continues at coordinate 16,530 of NZ_JAAPBF010000027.1, forward strand.
CGGTGCCCCGCGACGGCCGCGGAGCCGACGAAGCCCGCCATCACCCCGACGGCCACCGCGAACTCACGGGGCTCCACGGCCTCCATCGCACTCCACACCGGCTCCGGCACGCCGGGGAAGCGCTTCCGCAGCGCGGGCAGGTTCTCGCGGATCCAGCCAGGCCCGGTGGCGAGTTCCTCGGCATCGTGCAGAACCCAGGCCGCCAGCAGCCCCAGCGTGACGGCGGGGCCCACCCGTTCGCCCTGTGCGCGTATGTCGCTCATGTCCGCGACCTTGTCAGACGTGGTCCACGACGGACGGGGCGGGGCACGGAACACCAGCGTGTCCGTACCCCGCCCCGGGGAAAGCAACTCGGGCGACCTGTTCGCGAGTTGAGGCACCGACGCGCCTGTCCCGTCGCGGCGACACCCGTCGATCCGGGCCGTCAGCCCTCGTACCTCACGCGTCGAGCGATGTCATCACGTGCTTGATGCGCGTGTAGTCGTCGAAGCCGTACGCCGACAGGTCCTTGCCGTAGCCCGACTGCTTGAAGCCACCGTGCGGCATCTCCGCGACCAGCATGATGTGCGTGTTGATCCACACGCAGCCGAAGTCCAGGTTCTTGGACATACGCATCGCGCGCGCGTGGTCCTTCGTCCACACCGAGGACGCGAGGGCGAACTCGACCCCGTTCGCGTACTCCAGCGCCTGCGCCTCGTCCGTGAACGACTGGACCGTGATGACCGGCCCGAACACCTCGTTCTGGATGATCTCGTCGTCCTGCTTGAGCCCCGAGACGACGGTCGGCGCGTAGAAGTACCCCTTGTCGCCGACCCGGTGACCGCCCGCCTCGACCTTGGCGTGGGCCGGCAGCCGCTCGATGAAGCCCGAGACGTGCTTGAGCTGGTTGGCGTTGTTCAGCGGCCCGTACAGCGCGTCCTCGTCGTCGGGAGCACCGGTCCTGGTGCCGGCGGCGGCCTTGGCCAGCTCCGCCACGAACTCGTCGTGGATCGACTCGTGCACCAGGACACGGCACGCCGCCGTACAGTCCTGCCCGGCGTTGAAGAAGCCGGCCACCGAGATCTCCTCGACCGCCTTGGCGATCGCCTCACTGTCGAGGTCCTCGAAGACCACGACGGGCGCCTTGCCGCCCAACTCCAGATGCACGCGCTTGAGGTCCCTGGAGGCGGACTCGGCGACCTGCATCCCGGCCCGTACGGAGCCGGTGATCGAGACCATCGCCGGGGTCGCGTGCTCGACCATCGTGCGCCCGCTGTCGCGGTCGCCGCAGATGACGTTGAAGACACCCTTGGGCGCGATGGCGCCGATGATCTCCGCCATCAGCAGTGTGGAGGCGGGGGTGGTGTCCGAGGGCTTCAGTACGACGGTGTTGCCCGCGGCGAGCGCCGGGGCGAACTTCCAGACGGCCATCATCATCGGGTAGTTCCACGGCGCGACCTGCGCGCAGACACCGACCGGCTCACGCCGCACGATGGAGGTGAAACCGTCCATGTACTCGCCGGCCGAGCGGCCTTCGAGCATCCGCGCTGCACCTGCGAAGAAACGAATCTGGTCCACCATCGGCGGGATCTCTTCGGTACGGGTCAGCTCCAGCGGCTTGCCGGTGTTCTCCGACTCGACGGCGATCAGATCCTCGGCGCGCTCCTCGATCGCGTCCGCGATCCGAAGCATCACCTTCTGGCGCTCGGCCGGGGTGGTGTCGCGCCAGGCGGGGAACGCCGCGGCGGCGGCCGCCATGGCGGCGTCGACGTCGGCCTGGCCGGAAAGCGGGGACGTGGCGTAGGCCTCGCCCGTGGACGGGTTGACCACCTCGATGGTCCGTCCGTCGGCCGCGTCCCGGAACTCCCCGTTGATGTAGTTACGCAGACGGCGCAGCTCGGTGGTCACTGCCACCCCTCCTTACAGAAGTCATGCCGGATGTCCGATGGGTGAGACACCCCACCTTAAGCGTTCCGCCGACGCTTTCGACAGGCCCGACCCCTCCCAACTTCGGATTCAGTCATATCTTGACCCCCACACAACGAATTTCATCGATCGAGGGTTGCAAGACAGACGAGTCGCGGTGCACAGTGAGCGCGTGGCCAGTCGTAGCGCAGACCCCAGGAACGGACACGGAAACGGATCGTCGCCGGCGATCGACTCCGTGTCCCTCGCGATCATCGAACAGCTTCAGGAGGACGGACGGCGCCCCTACGCCGCGATCGGCAAGGCCGTCGGCCTCTCCGAGGCGGCCGTACGCCAGCGCGTCCAGAAGCTGCTCGACCAGGGGGTCATGCAGATCGTTGCCGTGACCGACCCACTGACCGTCGGTTTCCTGCGCCAGGCGATGGTCGGCATCAACGTCGAGGGCGACCTCGAACCTGTGGCCGACGCGCTCACGGCGATGGCCGAGTGCGAGTACGTGGTGATGACCGCGGGCTCCTTCGACCTGATGGTGGAGGTCGTCTGCGAGGACGACGACCACCTGCTGAACGTCATCAACAAACGGATCCGCGCGCTCCCCGGCGTGCGCTCCACCGAGAGCTTCGTCTACCTCAAGCTGAAGAAGCAGACCTACATGTGGGGAACCCGATAGCCGTGAGCAAGGACCTCTCCAAAACCGCTTACGACCACCTGTGGATGCATTTCACCCGCATGTCGTCGTACGAGAACGCACCCGTGCCCACCATCGTGCGTGGTGAGGGCACCCACATCTACGACGACAAGGGCAAGCGCTACCTGGACGGCCTCTCCGGCCTGTTCGTGGTCAACGCGGGCCACGGGCGCCACGAGTTGGCCGAGACCGCCTACAAGCAGGCTCAGGAGCTCGCCTTCTTCCCCGTCTGGTCCTACGCCCACCCGAAGGCGGTCGAGCTCGCCGAACGGCTGGCCCACCACGCGCCCGGGGACCTCAACAAGGTCTTCTTCACCACCGGCGGCGGCGAGGCGGTCGAGACCGCCTGGAAGCTCGCCAAGCAGTACTTCAAGCTGACGGGCAAGCCGACCAAGCACAAGGTCATCTCGCGCGCCGTCGCCTACCACGGCACGCCGCAGGGAGCCCTGTCCATCACCGGACTGCCGGCCCTCAAGGCCCCGTTCGAGCCGCTGGTCCCCGGCGCCCACAAGGTGCCGAACACCAACATCTACCGCGCCCCGATCCACGGCGACGACCCTGAGGCCTTCGGCCGCTGGGCCGCCGACCAGATCGAACAGCAGATCCTCTTCGAGGGCGCGGACACAGTCGCCGCCGTCTTCCTGGAGCCGGTGCAGAACGCCGGTGGCTGCTTCCCGCCCCCGCCGGGCTACTTCCAGCGGGTCCGGGAGATCTGCGACCAGTACGACGTGCTGCTCGTCTCGGACGAGGTCATCTGCGCCTTCGGCCGGCTCGGCACGATGTTCGCCTGCGACAAGTTCGGCTACGTCCCGGACATGATCACCTGCGCCAAGGGCATGACGTCGGGCTACTCACCGATCGGCGCCTGCATCATCTCCGACCGTCTCGCCGAGCCCTTCTACGAAGGTGACAACACCTTCCTGCACGGCTACACCTTCGGCGGTCACCCGGTCTCCGCGGCCGTCGGTCTCGCCAACCTCGACATCTTCGAGCGTGAGGGCCTCAACCAGCACGTGCTGGACAACGAGGGCGCCTTCTTCTCGACGCTGCGCAAGCTCCACGACCTGCCGATAGTCGGCGACGTCCGGGGCAACGGCTTCTTCTACGGCATCGAGCTCGTCAAGGACAAGGTCACCAAGGAGTCGTTCACGGACGAGGAGACGGAGCGCGTCCTGTACGGCTTCCTCTCCAAGGCTCTTTACGAGAACGGGCTCTACTGCCGCGCCGACGACCGCGGCGACCCGGTCGTACAGCTGGCGCCGCCGCTGATCTCCGACCAGTCGACGTTCGACGAGATCGAGCAGGTCCTGCGCACGGTGCTGACGGAGGCCTGGACGAAGCTCTGATCCCCGCGGCGTACGGGGCGGCGTACGGCGCCCTGCGGGGCGGCATACAAGCCGCCCCGCAGGGCCGCTCCCGCGCCTGATCCGCATGACGGCCCGGGTGCCCCCGTTCGAGTGCAAAGGGGGCACCCGGGCCGCGTGCTGTCCGCGCACCTCGTTCCCGATCCTTACGGTGCAGTGACCGATCGGCTTCGCCTTCGTTCCCCCGGACGGGGCGCGGTACGTCATCTGAACCGAGCCTGATCCGAACCGAGGTGTACGCCATGGTTGCCCCGCCGGACAACGACGTGCTCTGGGCGCGTTCCCTCCACCACTCGCACAACGGCTCACCCGCCCTCAGCGGTGTCTCGCTCGGCGTGCGCGAGGGAGAGATCCTCGCCGTCAACGGCGCGCGCGGAAGCGGCAAGACCACCCTGCTGCGCTGCCTCTCGGGTCAGCTCGTCCCGGAGGAGGGCGAGGTCTGGTTCAACAGCACCGCCGTCCACACGATGCCCCCGTCCGTGCGTGAACGGCTCCGGCGCGACCGTTTCGGCTGGATCGACTCGGACCCGGTCCTGGTTCCGGAGCTCACGGCGTGGGAGAACGCGGCTCTGCCGCTGCTGCTGCGCGGCTCCTCCCGTCGCGCGGCGAAGGCGGCGGCCGAGGAGTGGCTGGAGCGGCTCGACGTCGGCATGTGCGCCCGCAAGCGTCCGCACGCCCTGCTCCAGTCGCAGCGCCAGCGCGTCGCCGTCGCCCGCGCCCTGGTCGGCACGCCCTCCGTGCTGTTCGCCGACGAGCCCACGGCGCCGCTGTACGCCGCCGAGCGCGCACAGGTCCTGCGCACGCTGACGACGGCGGCGCGCTCGCACCGCATCACCGTCATCCTCGCCACCCTCGACGAGGAGGTCTCGACGCTCGCCGACCGCGTCGTCACCCTGGTCGACGGCCACCGCGTGGGCGCCCTGCGGCCGACCGAGGCGGAAGGCCAGGCAGCGTGCTCGCTCTCCGTCTAGCCCGCGGCAGCCATCCCCTCGTCCTGCTGCGCAGGCTGCTGGTCGCCGCGGCGTCGGCGGGGGTCGGCTTCCTCCTGCTGTGCACCCTGGGCTGGGCCGTGAACCACCCCTCCGGATCCCTGCTGCGCCTGCTGTGGTGCGTGCTCCCGCTCGCCGCGACGCTGCAGTTCGCGGTGGCCGTGGCCCGGACGGACCCGAGCACCCGGCCACGTTCCGGTCTCTCCGCCGTCGGCCTCGGCCCGGCTCAACTCACCGCGCTGGCCACCGCGTCGACCATGCTGTCCTGCACCGTCGGCAGCATGGTGGCGCTGCTGTTCTTCCTCCATCTGCGCGGCGACATCACGGGGCTCCCCTTCGACGGCGCCGCGGCCGATCTGCTCGGCGCGGGACAGCCGCTGCCGCTGGCCGCCGCCCTCACTCTGCTCGCCGTCGTACCCCTCCTCGCCGGCGCGGCCACCGGACTCGCCCTGCGTACGCGTGTGACGAGGCCGGCCGAAGGCACCGGTACCGAGCCGCCCGCGACGCCCAAGCCCGCCCCGTCGGGGCTCCCTTGGGGCGTCGCGCTCACCGCGGCGGGACTCGCGGTCGAGACCTACGCGAGCAGGAGCGGCTCCGGATCGCCCCTGCCGATGCCGGGACGTTTCGAGGGCAGCCCGGCCGGAGTCCTGGCCGGCTGGTCACTGACGGCGCTGGGCCTGGCCCTCGCAGGCCCCGGCATCGCACACCTCTGCGGCCAGCTTCTCCAGATGCTTCGCCCCGGTGCGACCCGACTGCTCGCGGGGCGGATCCTGATGGAGGAGGCGGTGCGGATCGGCCGCCCGCTCGGCGTGGTCTGCGCGGTGATCTCCGGCGGATTCGCCGCCGCGGCGCTGTACGGCCCCAGCGACGAGCGCCCGTTCGGACCGCTCACCGGCCTCGGCGCCACGCTTGTCGTGGGCTGCACCGTCGCGACGCTGCTGATGGCAGTCCTGGAGGCCAGGCACGCCCGCACCGACACGACGGCGGCGCTCGTTCGGGTGGGCGCCGCCACAAGGCTCCTGCGTACCGCGGCGGCGCTGCGGGCGGGCGCGCTGCTCGCCGTCTTCGGACCGCTGACGTGGATCATCGCCGCACTGGCCGCCGTACCACTGACCGGCTGAACCGGACGTCTTTCCGAACCCCGGTCCCCCGTCCGAACGGGGGCTCTATCGTGTGCGCATGGCGTACGGCGCGGGACACGACGGACATGATGCACAAGAGGCAGCGGCACGGAGCCCCCAGGGGCCCTGGGAACACCGGGCGGACGGCCTGGACCGCGAGATCGAATCCCTCGACGAGTTCGACCAGGTGATCCTGAGCGGGACGCTCAGCGGCTTCCGGGTCCAGTCGGTCGACCTGACGGACCGTACGCTCGCACTGCTGTCCACCGACACTTCCGAGACCGTCTTCCTCGGCTGCCCGATGGCACCCGACGCCGCAGCGAAGATACGGGCCGACGGGGCCCTGGTCTTCCCGCCCGTCCCGCATCTCCCGTTCGACCCGTACCGTGGCCTGCTCTACTCGCCCGAGCAGCTCTTCGAGGGACTGGACGAGGGCGGTTACGAGGCGACGCCGGACGCCCTCGCCTACGAGTGGTTCCAGCGCACCAAGGCCGACGGCGACATACTCTCCTCGATGCTGCGGTCCGTCCACGACGACGCGATCTCCGACGCCCTGGACGAACTTCTCGCCGGCACACGGGTCGTCGGTGTGATGGGCGGCCACGCGATGGCGCGGGGCACGGACGCGTACGCGGGAGCGGCCCGCCTCGGCCGTGAGCTGGCCCGTACGGGGCTGACCGTCGCGACCGGCGGCGGTCCCGGCGCCATGGAGGCCGCCAACCTGGGCGCCTACGCCGCCCCGCATCCCGACGAGATGCTGGACGAGGCTCTCGAAATCCTCGCCAAGACACCGTCGTTCAGCCCGTCGATCTCCGACTGGGCGCGCGCCGCCTTCGAGGTACGGGGCCGCTGGCCCGGGGGCGACGGCTCCGTGGGCATCCCCACCTGGTTCTACGGCCACGAACCGCCGAACGCCTTCGCGAGCCACATCGCCAAGTACTTCGCCAACGCGACCCGCGAGGACGGCCTGCTCGCCCGGTGCAACGCCGGCGTCGTCTTTCTGCCCGGCGCCGCCGGCACCGTCCAGGAGATCTTCGACAACGCGACGCCGAACTACTACGAGTCACGTGGCGAACCGACGCCCATGGTCCTCGTCGACCGCGCGCATTGGACGGAGCGGCTGCCGGCCTGGCCGCTGCTCACCTCGCTGGCGCGGGAGCGCTCGATGGAGTCGCGCATCGCGCTCGTCGACTCGGTGGCCGAGGCTCCCGAGGCCCTGGTCCGGCTCTCCCGCTGACCGGCCCGGCGCGGGCCGGGCGAGGTCGAGTCACTCCGCCCCGTTGGCGTCTGCCGGGGCCTTCGCCTCTCCCTTCGCGACGCCGGTCGCGTCCGGCTCCCGCTCGTCCAGGACCACGACGTCCTCGGCGTTGAAGGTGATCCCGACCGTCGCCCCCTCGTCGGGTACATCGCGGAGGCCGCACTCCGCCTCGACCTCGGGCCCGTCCTCGGGGCGCAGCAGGACGGCGACGTGACTGCCGCGGAAGGTGCGCGCCCCGACGGTGCAGCGCAGTCCGTCCCCGGCGGCACCGAGCCGTACCCCGGTGGGACGCACCAAGAGCGCGCGCGAGCCCTGGGGCGAAGCGGTGGGCACCGGAATCCTGCCCCAGGGCGTGTCGGCGACGTCACCGTCCACCGTGGCCGCCACGACGTTGTCGAAGCCCAGGAAGCGTGCCACGAACGCGGACGCCGGCCGTTGCCAGACCTCCACCGGCGTGCCCGTCTGGGCGATGCGTCCGTCGCGCATCACCACGACGCGGTCGGCGAGCGCGAAGGCCTCGCCCTGATCGTGCGTGACGGCGAGCACCGTCGTACCCAACTGCCCGAACACGCCGCGCAGTTCCACGACCAGGCGTTCGCGCAGACTCCGGTCGAGCTGGCCGAGCGGTTCGTCGAGCATGAGCAGCCGGGGCCGTGGGGCGAGTGCCCGTGCCAGTGCCACGCGCTGTTGCTCCCCGCCGGACAGCGCGGCGACGGCGCGGCGCTGGGCGCCCGGCAGGCCGACAAGGTCGAGCAACTCGCCGACACGTCGCCGCTGTTCACCGCGCGACTCGCCTCGCACGCGCAGCCCGAAGGCGACGTTGCCGCCGACATCCCGCTGCGGGAAGAGCTGGTGGTCCTGGAACATCAGTCCCACGCCGCGCCGGTGCACGGGCACCCCCGCCTGATCGGCCCCCTCCAGCAACACCCGTCCAGCGTCCGGCGGCTGAAGCCCGGCGACGACGCGCAACAAGGTCGACTTACCACTGCCGCTCGGTCCCAGCACACAGACGATCTCGTGCGCGGCGATCTCCAGATCCACCGCGTCGAGCGCCGTACGCCGCCCGAATCGCACGGTCACGTCCTCAAGAGTGAGCAGGGCCATCAGAACTCTCCGGAACGGTCGGTACGGATACGTTCGAGCACCAGCAGCGACACGGCGCACACCACCATCAGCACCGTACTCAGCGCCATCGCCTGCCCGTAGTTGAGATCACCGGGCCGTCCCAGCAGCCGGGCGACCGCCACCGGCAGTGTCGGGCGGTCCGGTCGCGCGATGAAGACCGTGGCACCGAACTCCCCGAGCGAGACGGCGAAGGCGAACCCGGCGGCCACCAGCACCGCCCGCCGCACCATCGGCAGATCGACCTCCCGCCACACCCGCCACGGCGATGCCCCGAGTACGGCCGCGGCCTCCCGCAACCGCCCGTCCACGGCGCGCAGTACGGGCAGCATGACCCGCACGACGAAGGGGACCCCCACCAGCGCCTGGGCGAGCGGCACCAGGATCCACGAAGCCCGCAGGTCCAGCGGCGGCTTGTCGAGCGTGATCAGGAACCCGAACCCGACAGTCACGGCGGAGACCCCGAGCGGGAGCATCAGCAGCGCGTCGAAGCCCCGTACGAGGCGCCCCGCCCGGCGGGTGAGTGCGGCAGCCGCCAGCCCGCCCACGACCAGGGCGATGAGCGTGGCCGCCAAGGCGTAGCGCAGTGAGTTCCAGACCGCGTCCACGGGCGGTACGAGGAAGGTGCCTCCGCTCGCCTCCACCGAACGGAGCGCCCGGTAGTAGTCGAGGCCGTACCCGGCGGGACCGTCGAGCGACCGCTCGATCAGCACGCCGAGGGGCAGCAGGATCAACAGGAGGACGGTGCCGAGCACGCCGGCGAGCAGTACCCACTGACCGGTTCCGCGCGGCCTGCGCACCGTCTGCGCGGGATCGACCAGCTTCAGGACGGTCTCCCGCCTGCGCACGGTCCAGGCGTGCAGCGCCAGAATCCCGCCGACGGCCGCGAACTGCGCCATCGTCAGGACCGCGGCCGTGGACAGGTCGAGAAGTTGCGCGGTCTGCCGGTAGATCTCCACCTCCAGGGTGGAGTACGCAGGGCCGCCCAGGATCTGGACGATGCCGAAGGAGGTGAAGGTGAAGAGGAAGACCATCAGCGCCGCGGCGGCGACGGCGGGGCCGAGCGCGGGCAAGGTCACTCGCCACCACGCCGCGAACCGGCCGGCGCCGAGCACCCGCGCGGCCTCCTCCTGACGCGGGTCCAACTGCGCCCAGAGGCCGCCCACGGTGCGGACGACCACCGCGTAGTTGAAGAAGACGTGCGCGAGAAGGATCGCCCACACCGTCGTGTCCGCACGCACGCCCCACAGTTCGTCGAGCAGCCCGCCACGCCCCAGCAGTGCGAGGAACGCCGTGCCGACGACGACGGTCGGCAGGACGAACGGCACCGTCACGACGGCGCGCAGGAGCTGCTTGCCGGGGAACTCGAAGCGTGCGAAGACGTAAGCGCCGGGGAGCGCGATCAGCAGGGTGAGAACGGTGGAGAGCGCGGCCTGCCACGTCGTGAACCAGAGCACCTGGCCGATGTCGGGCCGGCTCAGCACGTCCCCGAACCGGCCCCAGTGCCAGGAGCCGTCCGCCTTCAGCCCGCGGCCGACGATCGCGGCGACGGGGTAGGCGAAGAAGACCGCGAAGAACGCGACGGGCACGGCCATGAGCAGGAGCCGTACGACGTTCCCCCGGCGCCGGGCGGCGCGCATCGCGGGGCCGCCTTCCCCGCCCCGTACGCGCCCCGCCCCGACGCCGGGCGCCCGGGTGACCGGCCCCGCCGCCTCAGGCGTGGTCGTGTCGCCCTCCCGGGCACCCTTCGCGACTACTTGACGACGAGTGAGGACCACGACTGGATCCACTCGTCACGGTTCTCGGCGATCTTCTCCGGGGCCACGGTCTCCGGCTTGTCGATCACGGCGCCGTGGTCGGTGAAGAGCGCGGGCAGCTCCGCACCGTCGACGACCGGATTCACGAACATGTTGAGCGGCATGTCCTCCTGGAAGGTCTTGCTCACCAGAAAGTCCAGCAGAGCCTTGCCGCCCGCCTCGTTCTTCGCGCCCTGGAGCAGGCCGGCGAACTCGATCTGCCGGAAGCAGGTGCCCGTGGCGACACCGGTCGGTGCCTCCTTCGGCTGCGGATCGGCGTACAGGACCTCGACGGGCGGGCTCGACGCGTACGAGACGACGAGCGGGCGCTCCGCCTTGGCCTTCCTGCCGCCCGCCGAGCCGGAGAACTCCTCGTTGTAGGCCTGTTCCCAACTGTCCACCACCTGGACGCCGTTGGCCTTGAGCTGCTTCCAGTAACCCTGCCAGCCGTCCTCCCCGTACGCCGCCACGGTGCCGAGGAGGAAGCCGAGGCCGGGCGAGGACTGCTCGGCGTTCTCGACGACGAGCAGGTCCTTGTAGGCGGGCTTCGTCAGGTCGGCGAAGGAGCGCGGCGGCGCCAGCTTCTTGTCGCTGAAGTACCTCTTGTCGTAGTTGACACAGATGTCGCCGGTGTCGACGGGCGTGACACGGTGCTTGGCGTCGTCGAGCCGTACGTCGGCGCGGACCTGGTCGAGGCCCTTCGCCTCGTACGGCGTGAACAGGCCGTTGTCGAGGGCGCGGGAGAGCAGGGTGTTGTCGACGCCGAAGAAGACGTCGCCCTGCGGCGAACCCTTGGTGAGGATCTCCTTGTTGAGCGCCTCGCCCGCCTCGCCGCTCTTCAGGACCTTGACGGTGTAGCCGGTCCGCTTGGTGAACTCCTTCAGTACGGAGTCCGAGGCTGCGAACGAGTCGTGGGCGACGAGCGTCACGTTCTTGGACTTCGCGCCGTCCGACGACGTGGAGCCGTCGGACTCGCCGCCGCAAGCGGCGAGCACGGAGACCCCAAGTGCGGCGGCGAGGGCGCCGGACGCCATTCTCTTCGTGGTACGCACTGAATTCCTCCTGGGATGTCCAGGAGAAGACGCGGCCCTGCCCCGCGCCGGCGGACCGGAGCAGGGCAGGGCGCAACAGCTTGAGTGATGACCGAACTTCCTACCCAGAATGACCTGGGCAAGGTTCAGAGGGTCTGCGACCGTGAGGCTCGTACAAGCCTCTGCCGCACTCTCAGCGCTGTGGCGCTCCCCTGTCGGAATATGTAATTCGTTCGAACCCAGCGTACATGGGCCCCGTCGGGGCCCTTCGCCGCGCTCAGCGCTCCGTCGCCGCCAGCTGACCGCAGGCCCCGTCGATCTCCTGACCGCGGGTGTCGCGCACCGTCACCGGCACCCCGTGGGACGCGATCGCCTCGACGAACGCCTTCTCGTCCTCCGGGCGGGAAGCCGTCCACTTGGACCCCGGTGTCGGGTTGAGCGGGATCAGATTGACGTGGACCCGCTTGCCCTTGAGTAGCCGGCCCAGCAGATCGCCCCGCCACGCCTGGTCGTTGATGTCGCGGATCATGGCGTACTCGATGGAGATCCGGCGGCCGGACTTCTCCGCGTACTCCCAGGCGGCGTCCAGCACCTCCCGCACCTTCCAGCGGGTGTTGACCGGCACGAGGGTGTCGCGCAGCTCGTCGTCGGGCGCGTGCAGCGAGACGGCGAGGCGGCACTTGAAGCCCTCGTCGGCGAATCGCAGCATCGCGGGCACCAGGCCCACCGTGGAGACGGTGATGCCGCGCTGCGAAAGTCCGATGCCGTCGGGCTCGGGGTCGGTCAGCCGGCGGATCGCCCCGACGACGCGGCGGTAGTTGGCGAGCGGTTCGCCCATGCCCATGAAGACGATGTTGGACAGCCGCGCGGGGCCGCCGGGGACCTCACCGTCGCGCAGCGCGCGCATGCCGTCCACGATCTGGTGCACGATCTCCGCCGTGGACAGGTTGCGGTCGAGACCCGCCTGCCCCGTGGCGCAGAACGGGCAGTTCATCCCGCAGCCGGCCTGAGAGGAGATGCACATGGTGACGCGGTCCGGATAGCGCATCAGGACGGACTCGACGAGCGTGCCGTCGTGCAGCCGCCACAGCGTCTTACGGGTGGTGTCGTCGTCGCAGGAGATGTGGCGCACCACGGACATCAGGTCGGGCAGCAGCTCCGTGGCGAGCTTCTCGCGCGCGGCGGCGGGGATGTCCGTCCACTCGGCGGGGTCGTGCGCGAACCGCGCGAAGTAGTGCTGCGACAGCTGCTTGGCCCGGAACGCCTTCTCGCCGAGCGCCGCCACGGCCTCGCGACGCTCCTCCGGCGTGAGGTCGGCCAGGTGCTTCGGCGGCTTCTTGGCGCCGCGCGGCGCGACGAAGGTGAGTTCTCCGGGGTTGGGCGGTGCCATGAGCTGTTCTCTCCTCGGTACGACGAGGCCGGTGTTCCCCGCCGGCCGCGGGAGGGCACGGCACGCTGCCGGTGCCAGGAGACCTCATGTGACGGGCTCCGCGACCGCGGAGCGCAGTAAGGCCCGCCGTCCAGGACGGCGGGCCTTACCAGGGTAACCGGTACGCAATCGGGTCAGCCCGAGCCGACGAACACCACCAGCAGCAGCCACACCACCGGGGCCGTCGGCAGGAGCGAGTCGAGGCGGTCCATGATGCCGCCGTGACCCGGCAGCAGCGTGCCCATGTCCTTGATCCCGAGGTCCCGCTTGATCATCGACTCGCCCAGGTCACCGAGCGTGGCACTGGCCGCGACGGCGAGACCGAGCAGCAGCCCCTGCCACCAGGTGCCGTCGTCGATGAGGAACTGCATGCACAGGGCTCCCGCCACCATGGCGAACCCCACGGCGCCGAAGAGGCCCTCACGGGTCTTGCCGGGGCTGATGCGCGGTGCCAGCTTGTGGCTGCCGAAGCGCCAGCCGATCGCGTACGCCCCGGTGTCGCTGACGATGGTCAGCACCAGGAAGGTGAGGACGCGCTGCGCGCCGTCGTCCGCCGTGAGCATCATCGCGACGAACGTCGCCAGGAAGGGCACGTAGAACGTCGCGAAGACGCCCGCCGTCACGTCCTTGAGATAGCCCTCGGGCGGCTCGGTCATGCGCCAGGCGAGCACGGCCAGTGCCGTGAGCGCGGTGGCGACCCAGGCGCCTTCCGCGCCCCGTACGTAGCCGGCGACGATCATCGCGGCGCCGCCGACGGCGAGCGGGACGAGGGGCGCCTTGATGCCCTTCTTCTCGTTGAGCCGGGAGGTCAACTCCCACAGGCCGACGACGACGGCGACCACTATGACGCCGATGAACACGGCCTTCACGATGAAGAGAGACGCCACGATCACGGCGCCGAGCCCCACACCGACCCCTATGGCCGCGCGCAGATCGCGGCCCGCCCGCTTCTTCGGAGGAGGTGGCGGAGGGGCGGACATGGGCTCCTGCGGCGTCTCGTCACGGAACAGGGGGCCGCCCGGCCGAGCAGCCCCCCGGTCGTCATCCTGGGCCCCGCCGCTCGCGGGTACGTCGGGCACGATGGGCATGGGCCGAGTCTGCTGTGCGTCAAGCTCATCGTATGCGGGACCCGCCGGGGCAGCCCCCTGGTCAGGCGGTCCCCAGTAGCCGGCGGTCGGCGGGGCCCCCCAGGAAGAGTCGTTCATCAGACCTCGAGCAGCTCGGCTTCCTTGTGCTTGAGCAGCTCGTCGACCTGGGCGACGTACTTCGCCGTGGTGTCGTCGAGCTCTTTCTCGGCGCGGCGTCCTTCGTCCTCGCCGACCTCGCCGTCCTTGATCAGCTTGTCGATCGTCTCCTTGGCCTTGCGGCGCACGGAGCGAATCGAGATCTTCGAGTCCTCCGCCTTGGTCTTGGCGACCTTGATGTACTCCTTGCGGCGGTCCTGCGTGAGCTCGGGGAACACCACCCGGATGATGTTTCCGTCGTTGCTCGGGTTCACGCCGAGGTCGGAGTCGCGGATGGCCTGCTCGATGTTGCGCAGCGCGCTCTTGTCGAACGGGGTCACCACGGCCATGCGCGGCTCGGGCACCGAGAACGAGGCCAGCTGGTTGATCGGGGTCAGCGCACCGTAGTAGTCCGCCACGATCTTGTTGAACATCGCCGGGTGCGCACGACCGGTGCGGATCGCGGCGAAGTCCTCCTTGGCGACCAGGACGGCCTTCTCCATCTTCTCCTCTGCTTCGAGGAGGGTCTCTTCGATCACCACTTGCTCCTGCGTGTCTTGAGTGGGCCCGGTGTGCTTACAGGGCCGGCGGAACCTGCGTCGCGTCTTCTTTCCTGCACGGTGTCCGACCGGCAGGGCTTTGTCCATCCCCGTGCGGGGCAGCCCGAGTTCAGGCCCGGGTGCCCTGGTCGCTCACGAGCGTGCCGATCTTCTCACCCTTGACGGCGCGCGCGATATTGCCCTCCGTGAGGAGCTCGAAGACCAGGATCGGCAGCGCGTTGTCGCGGCAGAGAGTGACGGCCGTGGCGTCGGCGACCTTGAGGTTGCGGGTGATCACCTCGCCGTACTCCAGCGCGTCGAACTTCACCGCGTCGGGGTTGGTCTTGGGATCGGAGTCGTACACCCCGTCCACGCCGTTCTTGCCCATCAGCAGCGCTTCGGCGTCGATCTCCAGGGCGCGCTGGGCGGCGGTGGTGTCGGTGGAGAAGTACGGCATCCCCATGCCCGCGCCGAAGATGACGACGCGTCCCTTCTCCAGATGCCGTACGGCGCGCAGCGGGATGTACGGCTCCGCTACCTGCCCCATCGTGATGGCGGTCTGCACGCGCGAGTCGATGCCTTCCTTCTCCAGGAAGTCCTGGAGGGCGAGGCAGTTCATGACGGTGCCGAGCATGCCCATGTAGTCGGAGCGGGCCCGGTCCATACCGCGCTGCTGAAGTTCGGCGCCGCGGAAGAAGTTGCCTCCGCCGATGACGATGGCGATCTGCGCCCCGTCCCGCACGACGGCGGCGATCTCGCGGGCGATGGCGTGTACGACGTCGGGGTCGACGCCGAGCGCTCCCCCGCCGGCGAACGCCTCACCGGACAGTTTCAGCATGAAGCGCCCGGCCTTCTTGCCGGGGTCGCTGTTGTCGTCGGTGGACTGGGTGGCGTCCGCGCCCTTGTTCATGGGGATCTCCTCGTGCACATACGAAGAAGGCCATTGCCGATGGGTCTGTGTCCCTAGCGGCAATGGCCTCCTCGTCAGATCTGCGGCCGTCCGGCGCGTGTTCGGCCGGCGGCTGCAGTAGACCCTAGCGGGGTCCACCGTCGATCGCGTACGACTGCGCTGTCCCGGGTGCTCCGCCCCGGGACGATGACCGGAACGTCAGGCGCCGACGCGGATGCGCGCGAAGCGCTTCAGCGTGACACCGGCCTCGTCCAGGACC
The DNA here is from genome assembly GCF_022695985.1 of Streptomyces sp. NP-1717. Classification (GTDB taxonomy): domain Bacteria; phylum Actinomycetota; class Actinomycetes; order Streptomycetales; family Streptomycetaceae; genus Streptomyces. The sequence continues at coordinate 32,164 of NZ_JAAPBF010000027.1, forward strand.
TTCCTGACGGACTTCTTGTTGTCCTTGGCGAACGGCTGGTCGAGGAGGGTGACCTCCTTGAAGAAGCCGTTGACGCGACCCTCGACGATCTTGGGCAGCGCGGCCTCGGGCTTGCCCTCCTCGCGGGAGGTGGCCTCGGCCACGCGGCGCTCGTTCTCGACGACGTCGGTCGGAACGTCCTCACGGGTGAGGTACTTCGGCGCGAACGCGGCGATGTGCTGCGCGACGTCCTTGGCGACGGCGGCGGCCGTCGCGACGTCGGCACTGCCCTTGTCCAACTCGACCAGGACGCCGACCTGCGGCGGGAGATCGGGCATGGTGCGGTGCATGTACGTGCCGACGAAGCTGCCTTCGCCCTGGAACTGGGCGAAGCGGTCCAGGACGATCTTCTCGCCGAGGTTGGCGTTGGCCTCGTCGACGAATGCCTGGACGGTCTTGCCGGGCTCGATCTCGGAGGAGCGCAGCGCCTCGATGTCGGCGGGGCCGGTCGCGGCCACGTGCGCGGCCAGCGCGTTGGCGGCGGCCTGGAACTTGTCACCCTTGGCGACGAAGTCCGTCTCGCACTTCAGCTCCAGCAGGACGCCGGAGGTGTTGTCGTCGGCGACGAGGGAGACGACGGCGCCGTTCTCGGCACTGCGGCTCTCGCGCTTCGCGACGCCCTTCTGGCCCTTGACGCGAAGCACCTCGACGGCCTTGTCGACATCGCCGTCGGCCTCGACCAAGGCCTTCTTGCAGTCCATCATGCCGGCGCCGGTGAGCTCGCGGAGCTTCTTGACGTCAGCGGCGGTGTAGTTCGCCATGTCTGTGAGTCTCTCTCGGAAGTCGAAGATCTACGGGTGGACGGCGGGGGCTGTGGCCCCCGCCGTCAGCAACCGAACCTTTGAGGTCAGGCCTTGTCGGCGTCCGCGGCCGGAGCCTCGGTGACCTCGGCGGCGGGGGCCTCGGCCGGAGCGGCGGCCTCGTCGGCCTGCTCGGCGTCGGCGACCTTCTCCGTCTCGGCGGAGGTCTGGACGTCGGCCGGGGCGGCGGCGTCGGCGGACTTCTCCGCGTCGGCCTTCTTGTCGCCCTCGAGGAGGTCGCGCTCCCACTCGGCGAGGGGCTCGCCGGCGGCCTTCTCGCCCGGCTTGGAGTCACCGGTGGCGGCACCGGAGCGGGCGATGAGGCCCTCGGCGACGGCGTCGGCGATCACGCGGGTGAGCAGGGTGACGGAGCGGATCGCGTCGTCGTTGCCCGGGATCTTGTAGTCGACCTCGTCGGGGTCGCAGTTGGTGTCGAGGATTGCGACGACCGGGATGTGGAGCTTGCGCGCCTCACCGACGGCGATGTGCTCCTTCTTGGTGTCGACGATCCAGACGGCGCTGGGCACCTTCTGCATTTCGCGGATACCACCGAGGGTCTTCTCCAGCTTGGCCTTCTCGCGGGAGAGGACCAGGAGCTCCTTCTTGGTGAGACCCGAGGCGGCGACGTCCTCGAAGTCGATCTGCTCAAGCTCCTTCAGACGCTGAAGGCGCTTGTAGACGGTGGAGAAGTTGGTGAGCATGCCACCCAGCCAGCGCTGGTTGACGTACGGCATGCCGACACGCGTCGCCTGCTCGGCGATGGCCTCCTGGGCCTGCTTCTTCGTACCGACGAACATGATGGAACCGCCGTGCGCGACGGTCTCCTTGACGAACTCGTAGGCGCGGTCGATGTACGACAGCGACTGGAGCAGGTCGATGATGTAGATGCCGTTGCGCTCCGTGAAGATGAAGCGCTTCATCTTCGGGTTCCAACGACGGGTCTGGTGACCGAAGTGGACGCCGCTTTCCAGCAGCTCCCGCATCGTGACGACGGCCATGGCCGTACTCCTTGAGGTACTCGGTTGTCGCGTCCGCCGGACGGCGGTCGCGCCTGACGCCCCGGAGCGCTTTGCCACGAGGGACCGAGAAGCGCGGACACCGGCGAAGAGGCCGGTGGCGGGGCGTGCGAAGTCGATCCGGTGACCCGGATCGCCACAGGAAGTGTACGGGACCCGCACAGCGCCCGGCGACGGAGTGCGAGGGTGACGGAGATATACACAATGGCCGGGTTATCCACAGAATCCGAGCATGATCCACTTGAATCGGCCGGCTGCGGCAGCGTGAACGCATGATCAGTGTCGACGAACTACTCATCCACGCTTCCGCCCGGCCCGGTCGTCGGGGCCGGCGGCGGCTCATCTCTCTCTGTGTCCGCGCAGGCGTCGCGGCGCTGGCGGGGATGGTGGCGGCCGTCCTGTTCGCCCCGTCGTCCGAGGCGTGGGCCGCGGACGACGAGGAGGCGGGCACGGGCGCCGATGCGCGCCCCGAGGCCACCACGGCCGCTCCCGGCACCGTCACCGGTGCCGCCGGCGGCGTCAGCGGCGACCGGGCCTGGCCGGTGGGGCCGCGACCGACCGTCGTACGGGGGTGGGAGCCGCCGGCCTCGCCGTACGGCCCCGGCCACCGGGGTGTGGACCTCGCCGCCGCCGCGGGCACCCCGATCCGCGCCGCCGCTCCGGGACGCGTGTCCTTCACCGGCATGGTGGCTGGACGCGGGGTGCTGTCGATCGCGCTCACCGGCACCGGACAGCCACCTCTGCGCACCACGTACGAACCGGTGACGGCCCTTGTCGCCGAGGGCGACGAGGTAGCGGCGGGCCAGATCGTGGCCGTCCTCGGACCGGGCCCCTTCCACTGCGCGGGCGGTTGTCTGCACTGGGGGCTGCTGCGGGGCGAGACCTATCTCGACCCGTTGTCCCTGCTTCCCGACGATCTGCTCGACGGCGGCCCGCCGCGTCTGTTGCCGGTGTTCGGGGTCCCTGAGCCGGCGCCGACGGCCGCGCCCACAGGACCGCGACCGCCCTCGCTGCCGGACGGTCTCCCGGATGATGCGGCGATCATGGCGGAGGAGACCGCCGCCGCGGCGGGTGACGCTCTGCACGCCGTGGCCCTGCTGACAGCCGCCGCGTGGGTGCGGCAGCGGAGTCGTACGGGCGTCAGGTACCGCGTACGCCCTGGAGCACCATGGACACCGCCGCCTCGGCGATCACCACGGGGTCCTCGGCCGCGCCCAGCTCGATCCGCCGCACGGCGGCGTCCACCACGCCCTGGAGCAGCATCGCGGCCAGCCTCGGCTGCTCGTGGCCCAGTTCCCCGAGGGCTTCGACGATCATCGCGATGAGGCCGCCGTGCGCCGCCCGGATCTTCTCCCGGGCGCCCGCGTCGAGTTCGCTCGCGGAGATGGCGACCACCGCGCGGTGGCGTCGGTCGCCGACGAGGCTCAACTGCGCGCGCACGTACGCCTCGATCTTGCTCTCCGGGGTCGCCGCCTCCGCCATGGCGAATTCGATCTCGGCCGCCCAGACAGGGAAGTCGACGGCACACAGCTCTTCGACGACGGCCGCGCGTGAGCGGAAGTACTCGTAGACCGACGACCTGGCGAGGCCGGTGCGCTCGGCGAGGGCGGGGAAGGTCAGCGCCTCCGTGCCGCCTTCGGACAGGAGGGAGCGTGCGGCGTCAAGCAGGGCGCCGCGCTGCATGGTCCGGTGCTCGGCCACGGAGGCCGCTCGAATCCTGGGCACGGACCCACTCTACGGCGGAGACCGCCCGAGCAGGCGGGGCAGTGACGATTCAGCGTCCCGCGTCGGCGAGTTTGGCGCGGAGCTGGAGCACGGACTTGGTGTGGATCTGGCTGACGCGGCTCTCGGTGACACCGAGGACGTTGCCGATCTCGGCCAGCGTGAGCCCCTCGTAGTAGTAGAGCGTGACCACGGTCTTCTCGCGCTCGGGAAGGGTGTTGATGGCGCGGGCGAGCAGCCGGCGCAGTTCGCGGTCCTCGGCGACCTCGACGGGGTCGTCCGCCGCCGTGTCCTCCAGCGTGTCCATCAGGCTGAGCCGGTCGCCGCCCTCCCCGCCGACGTGCAGCAGCTCCTCCAGCGCCACGACGTTCGCCAGCGACAACTGGCTGAAGACGGCGTGCAGTTCCTCGACGGGGATGCCCATCTCGGCGGCCACCTCGGTCTCCGAGGGGGTACGCCGCAACTGCGCCTCCAGGGTGGCGTAGGCGCGCTCCACCGCCCTGGCCTTCTGGCGTACGGAGCGCGGGATCCAGTCCAGCGCGCGCAGTTCGTCGATCATCGCGCCGCGGATACGGGTGATCGCGTAGGTCTCGAACTTGATCGACCGCTCGATGTCGAACTTCTCGATCGCGTCGATGAGCCCGAACACCCCGGAGGAGACGAAATCCGCCTGCTCGACGTTGGACGGCAGCCCCACACTCACCCGGCCGGCCACGTACTTCACCAGCGGCGAGTAGTGCAGGATCAACTGCTCACGCAGCCGCTCGTTACCCGTGGACTTGTACGACCGCCACAAGGTGTCGAGCGCCGAGGGGGCGGAGGGTCGCACTTCGCCACGGGCCGCGGGGGGCGCCGGGGGTGGCGCCGCCACGCGGTCGGACCCGGAGGTGTGCTGGGGCATGCGTTGCCTTGAGCCGTTCTGCCGTGAAGTGAGGGAGGGTACGTCTGGGCCGGATTCCTTGTGAGCGTAGCGTGACAGCGCGGTCGCGGCGCGCGAGAAGGCGTGGGGAGCGCCTGTCCGGGCAGGCCCGGTCGACCGCCGCCGCGAGGTCGCGGACCGGCGCCGACACCGCGCGTATCGGCCGCTGTCGCGCCGTCGGGTGAGCTGCGATGGTCATCTGCCTCACCTTTTCACCCGAATGCCCCTGGTCAAGTACCGGCTCGCCGCGCACCGTCGCCGCTTGTGGTCCGTGGCGTCAACTGCCAGCCGTCACCCTGCCGTTGTACGAACCCGAGGGAGTGAAGCTCGTACAGCTTGCCGAGGGCCTCGTCGGCCGTCGTCGCGGTCTCCCGTGCGATGTCCCGCACACCGAGTGCGCCGCGACCGGGGAACGCGTCGAGGATTCGTCCGCCGAGGGGATCGAGCAGGTCTCTGGCCAGGACGGGCCCGCGCCGGGCGGGTGCGAGGTCACCCATGTCCCCCACCAATTCGGCCACTTCGGCGGCGTCCGTGACCAGCACGCCTTCGCCGCGCAGCAGTTCGTGGACCCCAGCCGAGAGCCCGCTCGTCGCCGGGCCCGGCACTCCCATGGTGAACCGCCCGAGCCGCTGCGCGCTGCGCGCGGTGACCAGCGAGCCGCTGCGGTACTCGGCCTCCACCACGACCGTCCCCCGGGTGAGCGCGGCGATCACCCGGTTACGGAGGACGAACCTGCTGCGGGTCGGGTGATCACCGGGCGCCAGCTCCCCCACGACCAGTCCCTGTTCGGCGATGCGGCGCACCAGTTCCGCGTGGCCGGGCGGATAGACCACGTCGACTCCGCACGCCAGGACGGCGACGGTCGCGCCGTCGGAGGCGAGTGCGCCCCGGTGCGCGGCTCCGTCGACGCCGTACGCCGCACCCGACGTCACCACCCAGCCCCGTTCGGCCAGGCCCGACGAGATGCTCGCCGCCATGTGCGCCCCGTACGGTGTGCAGGCTCTGGCTCCCACGATCGCGACGGAGCGCAGGGACCAGAGCCTCAGGTCGGGCCTGCCACGCACCCACAGTCCGATGGGGCGTGCCGTGCCCAGGTCGTCGAGCTGCGTCGGCCACTCCCGGTCCCCGGGGCAGACGAACCGGCCGCCGATCCCCGCGATGACCGACAGGTCCCGCTCCGGGGCCGCTGTCTTCGCCCGTGCCCGGAGGCCGCTGATACGGCGTGGACCGGCCTCCCTCAGGACATCGCCGTCGCTCCTGTCGGGGGAGGTGAGCCGGTCCATCAGCCCTCGCGCACCGTACTCACACAGCCACCGCCCGGCGTTCTCGTCGCCGGGCTCGATCACTCGCGTTAGGGCGGCCCGGGCGAGCCGCTCGTCGGCGGTGACTCCCGCCGTCATGACACCTCTCCGAGCGTGGCCACGACACCGCGGGCGATGCCCGTGCGCAGTTCCAGCGCCAGACCCACGTCCCGGGCGTCCGGGCGGTCGCGTCCGGCGAGGTCGGCGACCGTCCAGGCCACTCGCAGGACCCGGTCGAGGCCGCGGGCCGTGAGCAGTCCCCGTTCGAGGTCCCGCTCGGCGGCGTCAAGCGCACCGGGCGCGGTGAGCCACCGGGTACGCAGTTCGTGCCCGGGCACTTCGCTGTTGACCGTCCAGGGCGTCCCCGCCAGCCGCTGGGCCGACCGCAGCCGGGCCCGCGCGACCCGCTCGGCGACGACGGCTGTCGTCTCGCCCCTGCCTCCCTGGCCCATGAGATCGGCGCGGTGCACCGGCTGGACCTCCACCCGGAGATCGACCCGGTCGAGCAGGGGGCCGGACAGACGCGACTGGTAGCGGCGGATCGCCGAGGGCGGGCATTCGCACCCGGCGCCGTGCAGGGTGTGCCGTCCGCAGGGGCACGGGTTGGCGGCGAGGACCATCAGGAAACGTGCGGGCAGTCGTACGACTCCGGCGCTGCGCGCGATGACCACCTGCCCCGATTCGAGGGGCTGGCGAAGCGCGTCGAGCGCCTTGCCGGAGAACTCCGGCGCCTCGTCCAGAAAGAGCACCCCCTTGTGTGCCAGCGAGACCGCTCCCGGTCTCGCCAGCCCGTTGCCGCCCCCGACGAGGGACTGCATGGTCGCCGAGTGATGCGGGGCGCAGTAGGGCGCCGTACGTACGAGCGGCTCGCCGGGCGGCAGGATCCCGGCGACCGAGTGGACCGCCGTGACCTCGACGGACTCCTGTCGGGTCAGCGCCGGCAACAGTGCGGGCAGCCGCTCGGCCAGCATCGTCTTGCCCGCGCCGGGCGGGCCTTGAAGGAGAAGGTGGTGCCCGCCCGCCGCGGCGACCTCCAGGGCCGTACGGGCTCCCCGCTGTCCCGCCACATCGGCGAGGTCCGGTCGGTGCGTGCCCTGCTGCCCGGAACGGGCGGCCAGCCCCGTCCCCACCCCCGCGCCGGGCACCATCAAGCCCGCGAGCATGGGATCGGGACGCCCCTCCTCGGTGCCCGTGGGCTCCTCCGGCACCGCTTCGCCGGTCAGTACGGCGATGAGCTGGCGCAGGCTCCGTACGCCGAGCACGGACACCCCCGGCACCAGGGACGCCTCGCCCGCAGTCTGCTCCGGCACGACCACCTGTTGGTAGCCCGCCTCGGCGGCGGCGAGAACGGCCGGGAGGATGCCTCGTACCGGACGCACCCTGCCGTCGAGCCCCAGCTCACCGATCAGCACCAGGTCGGCGATGGCCCGCGGTTCGATGCGCTCGGCCGCTCCGAGCACGGCGACGGCCACAGCGAGATCAAATCCGGATCCGGACTTGGGTACGGAGGCGGGGCTGAGGCCCACCGTGAGCTTCTTCTGCGGCCACTCCGCGCCGGAGTTCACCACCGCAGCCCTGACTCTGTCCCTGCTCTCCACCAGGCTCTTGTCGGGCAGCCCCACCAGAGTAAAGGCCGCCACGCCCGGTTCGAGATCCGCCTGGACCTCCACCACCACGCCCTCGACGCCCACCAGCGCCACGGAGCACGCACGCGCGAATCCCATCAGGCCACCCCTCGGGCGTGCTCGACGACGGGAGCGCCGCGTCTGGGCAGCACCACCCCGACCAGGTCGATACGCACGCCGCCCGGAGGCGGTCCGCCGCTCTTCTCCAGCCAGCACGCCGCGAGGCGCCTGAGCCGGTCCGCCTTCACCGGCGTCACCGCCGCCATCGGATGCTGGAAGGAGCCTTCCCGGCGGGTCTTCACCTCACAGACGACCAGTACGTCGCCGTCGCGGGCGACGATGTCGATCTCGCCCGTCCTGCCGCACCGCCAGTTGCGGTGCAGCACGGTCATTCCCGCCGCCGCCAGCCGCCGTGCGGCCAGCCCTTCGCCGTACCGCCCGAGTGCCCCCGTCGCGTTCATCTCGGCACCACCTCCGGCACCGACTCTGAGGCGCGAGGCCGCGGGCGTGCGGATCCCGGTGGACAACTCACCGGTTGTGGATAACTCCGTCACCCACCAGTGCACCAGGAGTCACACAGGCCGCAGCCGTCACGAAAACCCCGACCGACCCCAGCCACCACACCGCTCGTCCGTCGCCCGGTCCGGATCAGTGGAATCGGCCGGGCAGCCGCGTCAGCCGCGTCAGCCGCCCGGCAGCTCCAGGTCGCTCTTGTTCAGCTCCTCAATGTTCACGTCCTTGAACGTGAGTACCCGCACCTGCTTGACGAATCTGGCCGGCCGGTACATGTCCCAGACCCACGCGTCCGCCATCGAGACCTCGAAGAAGACCTCACCCTGCACCGAGTGCACCTGCATCTCGTAGTCATTGGTGAGATAGAAACGTCGTTCCGTCTCGATCACGTACTTGAAAAGACCGACGACATCGCGGTACTCCCGGTAGAGCTTCAGCTCCATCTCGGTCTCGTACTTCTCGAGGTCCTCGGCACTCATGGCATGTTCCCCTTCAGCCGTACGTCCCCCTATTGTGCTCCGGCCACGTACGCCCCTAGGCGATTTCAGAGGCGAGAAGCACCGGCGCATCCGGAGGACCCTCGTCGAGCAGCGTGCGCAGCAGCCCGGCGAGCCTGGTCGGGTACACCGTCTCACGCGCCGTCGACAGTTCGGCGGAGGTCCACCACCTCAGCTCCGCGACACTGCGCCGCTCCAGCTCCGTCAGCCCCTCGACGGTGGTCTCGGTCTGCGCCGTACGTGCCAGGAAGTACCACTCGTCCTGGTCCCAGCGCCGCCCGTCGAACGGGAAGGAGCAGGTACGCCGCCAGAGGACCGGCCCGAGCTCGACCTCCGTGATGCCCGTCTCCTCGGCCAGCTCGCGCAGCGCGGCCTCCTGCCGCGTCTCGTCGCCCTCCAGACCGCCTCCTGGCGTGAACCACCAGTCCTTCGAGGGGTCGTCGGGCTCGTAGCCGTGCATCAGGAGGATGCGGTCGTCCGGGTCGAGAAGGACGACCCGTGAGACCTTCCTCAGCACCTCACCGGACAACGGTCGGCACCTCCCCGTCGGTCCGCCCCGTCGGCCCCGTACGCCGCCGGCTCAGCCGCTGTGCGACCGGCCCGTAGGCCGCGCCGCCCAGGATCAGCAACGCGCCGAGGACCACGGAGCCCAGCACCAGCGTCACGGGCCCCGGCTCCGACACCCCGCCGGGCAGTGCCGCGAACGCGTCCGGACGTTCGATCAGGCCGCCCGGCGGCCACGCCACGGCGTCGATCCGCGCCGTCACCGTCGAGCGCGGCACCGATCCCTGCCCCTGGTCCTGGAGGTGGACGCGCGAGTCCAGCGACCCGCTGCGCTCGTCACCGAGCAGGAACAGCTGTCCCTTCGGGACCGTCGCCCCGAAACCGGTGGTCGACGCGAGCCCGCCCGGCATCCGCCCCACATACGGTTCCTCGATCGACTTCCCGTTGACGCTCAGGCGCCCCTTGTCGTCGCAGCAGGCGACCTTGTCGCCCCCGACACCGACGACCCGCTTCACCATCGGCATGTCGCCCCACTGGGCGTCCTTGAAGACCACGACATCGCCGCGCCGGACCTCGTCGCCGGATATCCGCTGCGCCAGGACCCGGTCGCCGGCCTTCACCGTCGGGTCCATCGAGTCCGTCGGCACGGTGTAGGGCTGGTACTCCACCGCTCCCCAGACGAAACCGCCGAGGAAGAGCACACAGCCGACGGCCACGGCCAGCCCCGACAGCACACTGCCGAGGCGGCCGTGGCCGCTGTTCGTACGTCCTGTCCCGCTCATCCCAGCCGTCCCCCGTCCCGGAGAATGATCATCGCCGGATCGACGATCTGGGACGGCACCCTACCCGGCGGTACGGCCGCCGGTCAGCCTCCGCCTGCGCCAGAACACCAGCGGCAGGGCGCCGGCGAGGCCGAGCACGGGCGGCGCCGCCGCCGTCGCGACGGCCGCCGCGTTGAGCCCCTGCTGGTCGAACGTGTCCGGCACCGGAAGCGTCGCCAGCCGGTCGAGGGGCCAGGCGATGACGATCGCGCGGCCGACGACTTCGTCGGTGGAGACGGTGCCGTGACCGGGCAGCTCCTGGTGGTAACGGGAGTCGAGCGAATTCTGCCGGTGGTCGCCCATCACCCAGATCCGGCCGTCGGGCACCTTGATCGGTCCGAACGGCTCGTCGTCGCAGGCGGTGTTTCCGGGGAAGATGTACGACTTCTCGTCCAGCGCCTTCCCGTTCACCTGGACGCTGCTGCCCTTCTTGCACTCCACCGTGTCGCCACCGACCGCGATGACCCTCTTGATGAGGTCCTTCTCCTCGGACGACGGCATGAGGCCGATGAAGCTGAGGAACTTCTGCGCCACGTTGGGCTCGGGCGCCTCCGTGCTGTCGAGCCAGCCGCCCGGGTCGTGGAAGACCACGACCTCGCCGCGCTCGGGCTCCGCGCCGAACCACGGGGTGAGCTTGTCCACGAGCACCCGGTCGCCGCGCTGCAGGGTGTCCTGCATCGAGTCCGAGGGGATCGAGAACGCCTGCACCAGAAAGGTCTTGATCAGCAGCGCGAGCAGCAGCGCGATGCCGATCAGCAGGGGCAGCTCTTTCCAGAAGGAGCGCTGCTTCGGCACGTTCGAAGCCCCGTCGTCGTCCGGCTCGCTGTCCGGCCGCTCCGCCGTGTGGTCCTTCGTCTCTGCGTGCGCCCCTGCGGATGGGGTCTCCGCGGCGGAACCGGCAGAACCGACGGAAGGCTCGGCAAGCTGCTCGGGCCTGTCCTCGGGCTCACCGTGTCCGGATCGTGCGCCGACGGCCAAATCCCCCACATCCACTCCTCACTCCGTGCAACTGCCCGCTCCGGAGACGGAGCAGGCCCACTACTCCCATAACGAGCGGGAGTTCCGCAGGGGTCGGGAGCAGGATTATTCCGTTCGGATCCTGAGAGGACACACTATTCGACGGGCCGAGCGCCGTGGTCGGTGCGGCGCGCGCGTCCGGTACGGAGGCGTACGTCGCCCGCTCCTCCAGGCGCCGCCAGTGGCCCAGCGGCCAGGCGATGACCACGGCCCGTCCGACGACCTCGTCCTCCGAGACGGTGCCGCGGAACTCCTCGTCGAGATGGAAGCGCGAATCGGCCGAGTTCGACCGGTGGTCGCCCATCACGAAGATCCGCCCCGTCGGCACCTTCACCTCGAAGTCGAGCTTCGACGGCGGGTTGCCGGGATTCAGATACGGCTCCGTCAGCGGTACCCCGTTGACGACGATGCGCCCGTCCTTGTCGCAGCACTTCACGGTGTCGCCGCCCACGGCGACGACGCGCTTGATCAGGTCCTGCTCGTCGGCGGACGGCAGCAGTCCGATGAAGGTGAGGGCCTGCTTCACCTGCTTGACAACGACCGGGTCGTCCGGGGGTACCTCTGTCTCCTCCTGCAGCCAGCCGCCGGGGTCCTTGAACACCACGACGTCGCCGCGCTCGGCGCGGGAGCCGAACCAGGGCGTCAGCTTGTCGACGAGCACCCGGTCGTCGATCCGGATCGTCTGCTCCATGGATCCGGAGGGGATCACGAAGGCCTGGACGAGGAACGTCTTCAGTACGAGGGCGATCAGGAGCGCCACACCGATCAGGAGCGGGATCTCCGTCATCGCGGAACGGCGGCGGCGCCGCTTCACCTTGCGGGCGAGTCTGCGCCGTTCCGCGCGCCCGGGCAGGGCGCGTCCTGTCGTGGGTCTGGTGCCTGTCGGCAGCCGGGTGTCGGCCCGGTGGCCCCCGGGCCGTCCTCGGTTACCCATGGGCGCCGTCCGGGTCCCGTACGCCGCTGAAGGCGTCGGTGGGCTCCAGCGAGGTCCAGCGGCCGAGCGGCCACCCGATCCAGTCCACCCGCCCGATGACCTTGTCCACGGGCACCGTGCCGCCGCCGGGCTCGCCCAAGTGGTCACGTGAGTCGCGGGAGTTGCTGCGGTGGTCGCCCATCACCCAGAGGGTCCCGGAGGGCACGACGATGTCGAAGGGCGCGCTGGACGGCGCGTCGCCGAAGTACACGTACCGCTCTTCGATCGCCCGGCCGTTCACCTCGACCTTGCCCCCCTCGTCGCAGCAGACCACCCGGTCGCCTCCCACGCCCACCACGCGCTTCACGAAATCGGTCTCGGCGGGCTCGGCGAGACCGAGGGCCGCGGCCGCCCCGTGTGCGAGCCCGGTGAGGGGGTTCTCCCCCGCCGGTTCCTGGACGAAGGAGCCGGTGCCGTCGAAGACGACCACATCGCCGCGCCGCGGTTCGGTACCGAAACGGTACGCCAACTTGTTGACCAGCACGCGGTCCCCGACCTGGAGACCCGGCTCCATGGAGCCGCTGGGGATCAGGAAGGGCTGTACGACGAAGGCACTGAACAGCAGGAGAGAGGCCGTGCCGAGCACGCCCAGCACCGCGGCCCGGCGCCAGGGCATGGCCTTCAGGAATTCCCGGGGGCCTGGCATACGCACGGAGCGCGACCCCTCTTCCTTCCCTGTGGCGGGTGTGGAAGAAGGGTCGCGCTCCGAGTGCTGTGGTCCGGTGTCCATCGGGCTCAGAGCTTATCCGGCCGTCCGGTGGAACCATGCGCGAGATTCGAGCCGGGGCTCAGTTGTCGCGCTTCTCCTTGATCTTCGCGGCCTTGCCGCGCAGCTCACGGAGGTAGTAGAGCTTGGCGCGACGTACGTCACCACGGCTGACGAGCTCGATCTTCTCGAAGATCGGGCTGTGCACCGGGAAGGTGCGCTCGACGCCGACGGAGAAGGAGACCTTGCGGACCGTGAAGGTCTCGCGGACGCCCGAGCCCTGGCGGCGGATGACAACACCCTTGAACTGCTGGATACGGGAGCGGTTGCCCTCGATGACACGTACGTGGACGTTCACGGTGTCGCCGGGACGGAACGCGGGGAGGTCGCTGCGCAGCGACGCCGCGTCGACGGTGTCGAGCAGGTGAGCCATGATGGTCTGCTTCCTCGCTGATGCCACAGGTCATCAACGGAATGTCGATAAGGAAAGTTCGGAGCGCCGTTCTCGTCGGGTGGGCGTCGTTCCCCCTGTGGCAGGGGCGCGCACCGGACGTACGGCAGCGGCTCATTCTTCCACGGCCCCCGGCCTGCGCCAAAATCGGCCACCGGGCTCCGGGGCCCAGCCCATGATGGAGAGCGTCTCGCGGTCCTTCTTGTCGAAGGCCGCCGCGTCGCAACGCTCGATCATGTCGGGCCTGTTGAGCGCCGTACGACGGAAAGCCTCGTCCCGACGCCACCGCGCGATCTTGCTGTGATGACCGCTGAGCAGAATGTCCGGGATGGCGCGGCCTCGCCATTCCGGGGGCTTCGTGTAGACGGGACCCTCGAGCAGATCGGCCATCGCTCCGGGGGCGAACGAGTCGTCACGGTGGGACTCAGCGTTGCCCAGGACGCCCGGGAGAAGCCGTGCGACGGCCTCCGTGATGACCAGCACGGCCGCCTCGCCGCCGGCGAGGACGTAGTCGCCGATGGACACCTCGTACACCGGCATCCGGGTCGCGTACTCGTCGACGACGCGGCGGTCGATGCCCTCGTACCGGGCCGGCGCGAAGAGCAGCCAGGGCCGCTCGGAGAGCTCGACGGCGAGCTCCTGGGTGAACGGGCGGCCGCTGGGGGTGGGAACGACCAGGACGGGGCCGTGGGCGCCCGCCTCGTAGCCGTCAGCGATCGCCTCGTCGAGGGCGTCACCCCAGGGGCCGGTCTTCATGACCATGCCCGGGCCGCCGCCGTACGGGGTGTCGTCGACCGTGTTGTGCCGGTCGTACGTCCACTCCCGGAGGTCGTGGACCTGGACGTCGAGGCGGCCACGCGCGCGTGCCTTGCCGACGAGGGACACGTTCAGCGGTTCGAGGTACTCCGGGAAGATCGTGATCACGTCGGCCCGCAGCGTGTCGGCGCAGGTCATGTCGACCCGCCCCTGGCCGCGCCGTCGGGGCCGTCGCCGGCGGTGTCGTCGCCACCGGGGCTGTCGTCCTCGGAGCTGTCGGCGCTGTCGGTGGGGGCGGCGACCACCGCGTTGTCGTCGATGAGGCCGGGCGGCGGGTCGATCACGGCCCGCTGTTCCACCAGATCGATCTCGGTCACGATCTCCTCCACGAAGGGGATCATGACCTCGCTGCCGTCGGGGCGCTCCACGATGAACAGATCCTGCGACGGGAGGTGGGTGATCTCGGTGATCCGGCCGACCTCCGTGCCATCCGCCAGGACGACGTCCAGGTCCATGAGCTGGTGGTCGTAGTACTCGTCAGGGTCCTCCGGCATGTCCTCCGGGTCCACCTCGGCGATGAGCAGGGTATTGCGCAGGGCCTCGGCGGCCGTACGGTCGCTCACCCCGGCGAAGCGCAGCAGGAGCCTGCCGCTGTGCACCCGGCCCGTCTCGATCGTCAGGGGTCCCGTGGAGGCCGGTTCGGTGGCCAGTACGGCTCCGGGGCCGAGCCGCAGCTCCGGCTCGTCCGTACGCACCTCGACGGTGACCTCGCCCTTGATGCCGTGGGCACGGCCGATCCGCGCGACTACCAACTGCACTTGCACACGTCCCTGTTCTCCAACTTCTGCGGCTTCTGTGGCTACTTCGGCGTCGGCGCGGCGGCGGAGGGACGCGGCGGCGTGCCTCTCCCGCGCCGCCGCGAAGACGACAAAGACCGGGGAGGGCGGTGGCCCTCCCCGGCCGGTGCCGGTTCACAACTGTGTCAGCGGACCTGATCCACGTCGACGAGGTCGACACGGATGCCACGGCCGCCGATCGCGCCCACGACGGTGCGCAGGGCGCGTGCGGTGCGGCCGTTGCGGCCGATCACCTTGCCGAGGTCGTCGGGATGCACCCGTACCTCGAGCACACGGCCACGGCGCAGGGTGCGCGAGGCGACCTGCACATCGTCCGGGTTGTCGACGATGCCCTTCACGAGGTGCTCGAGAGCCTCCTCGAGCATGCTCAGGCCTCGGTCGGCTCAGCGGCGGACGCCGAAGCAGCGGCGTCGGCGTCGTCCGCCTTCTTGTCCGCCTTCTTCGCCTTGGGGGTGATGGCATCACCCTTGGGCTCTTCGCCGTCCTTGGCGAGAGACTCGAAGAGGGCGCGCTTGTCGGCCTTCGGCTCCGGCTGGAGCAGCGGCGCCGGGGCGGGCAGGCCCTTGTGCGCCTGCCAGTCGCCCGTGAGCTTGAGGATCGCGAGAACCGGCTCGGTCGGCTGGGCGCCGACGGACAGCCAGTAACGCGCGCGGTCCGAGTCGACCTCGATACGCGACGGGTTCTGCACCGGGTGGTACAGGCCGATCTCCTCGATCGCCCGGCCGTCACGGCGGGTGCGGGAGTCGGCGACGATGATGCGGTAGTGAGGCGAACGGATCTTGCCCAGACGCTTCAGCTTGATCTTGACTGCCACGGAAGTGGTCTCTCCTGGATCTTGACGTGGTTGGGCACATCGACATGCCGCGTGGGGTTGCGGTACTCGTGTGCCCGATGGACGCGTCAGCCGGAGGAGAGAGGGGTCCTGTGCGACTGTCGAGTACAGCTGGTCATTGTGCCACACGCCCGAGGCGCGCCGCGCCCCGCCCGACCGCGGTGACTCCGGGGCGGGACGGGGCGCCGGTGGTGCTCAGCTCGCAGCGGCGACCACTTCCGGAATGCGGAACGGCTTGCCACAGCCGCCGCAGACGATAGGGGCCTGTGCGAGGACCGACGGAACGACGCGTACGTTGCGGCCGCAGTCGCAGACCGCCTTCACGCGTACACCCCCGCCGGACGAGCCGTGCCGCGCGGCGGGGCCGCGGAAACTGCGCTCGGTGTCGGACGTCGTCGCGACCGTGTGCGCCGCGAGGGCACGCTGGAGCCGCTCGATGGTGGGGCGATAGCGCCGTCTCGCCTCCGGGTTGAGTGAGACCAGGGAGAAACCGCTGCTGGGATGCGGCTCCTCGGAATGGTCCAGGCCCAACTCCTCGGCGATCGCGAGGAATCGGCGGTTGTGGTAGCGGCCTGCCCGGGAGGTGTCTCGGACACCCCGGGCAGCGGCGATGCCGTGGACTGCCTCGTGAAGCAGTCGCTCGAAGGAGAGCTCGGCGCCGCAGGCGGACGACGATTCTCCGATCAGGGACTCGGGCGCGGCAAGATCGGGCAGCTCGGTGTGGTACCGCTGAATCTCGGCCCACGCCTGCGCCAGCTCTGCGGCGAGAACAGGTGGTGTCGTGCTCACGTCGTGAACAACGAGCCTGAAGGCTCCCGGGTTCCATTCCGGGGCATCCCAAATATTTTGCACGTACCCGTCAGTTGCCGTTGATGCGTCCTGACGAGGGCGGGTGCGTAGATCTGCGGAGAAGCCTCGCTTCTCGTCACAAGCCGGTACGTAGCGTCGACTACGCCTGGACGCGTAGGAGAAATACGTACACCAGATCGAGGCCATGTGTGCCGACGACCGTTTGGACGACCGCGCCAGTGGCGTCGCCGCTCCGACCTCTTCAGGAGGGCGGGACCACAACAACGACATTATCGGGCGCGCCGCCGATCCCCGGCATCGGCCCCGGTCGGGGCGGGCAGCGCGCAATCATCCGATACCGACGCGGGCCTCCGGAGAGCGAGAGAGCCCGTCGCGCCGGCCTCACCCTTACGGCCCAACTCCCACCGAGGCGTACCCAGACCCCGCGTGCGCGGCTGCGCCTTGCCCGTGCGGACTCCACGAAAGTCCGGAGCGGCGACGCTCGGGGCGCGGCCAGGGCCGATCCGGCGGAGGCTCGCAGCGTAGGAGCACAGAGGTCCGGTGAGAGCGATTTTTCGTGCGCCGGGGCGCACGACCGGAGCGCGGAAGGATTGCCCGCGAAGCACTGGACGCGGGCACGGATGCGGAGTTCCCTGGCATACGGGGGACGAAGACGCGCATGTACACGGGGGCTGTCAATCGGGGCACAAGGACTCTCGGCCGGATTGGGGCGCTATCAATGACTCGTACGCTCGTCCAGCACCACCAGCAGCAGGTGAAGGCGGCCACGGCAGATCCTTCTACGGAGGCGGGCGAGCGTGCCCGCGACTGGGCCGAGATCCAGGAACGGATGCTGGTGCCGCTCTACGAGGCGGTGTACGAGCGCCTGGAGGTGGGCCCCGGCACGCGGTTGCTCGGCCTCGGCTGTGGCTCGGGGCTCGCGCTGCTGATCGCGACCGCCAGGGGCGCCCAGGTGACCGGGGTGGACGCCGACCAGGAACGTGTCGCGCTGGCACGCGAGCGGCTCGTCCATGACTCGCACCCGATGCAGCACGCGGCGCCCTCCACGGCGCCCGTGAGGGCCGGGAGCGGCGCGTCCGGGCCATTCGGCGGCCGGGCGGGGGCGCGCGTACTCACGGGCGGCGCCACGGCCGTCATGGAAGCAGAGCGGCCCTCGTACGACGTGATCACGGCGTTCCAGCCCATCGGTGTCGCCGCCGGCGATTCGGACGGGCTCGGACCCGCGCTGGCGGAGGCGGTGCCGATGGCGGACCGCGGCACTCCCGTGGTCCTGGCCGGCTGGGGACCGCAGGAGCGCTGCGCGACGTCCGCCGTCCTGCGGGTCGCGGGGCGGCTCACCGAACGGCTGCGGAAGGGCGGCGGCTACCGCCCGCCGCGCAGGGACGATCTGGAGGACGTGGCGGCGCGGGCCGGACTGAAGCCCGACGGCTCGGGCCGTGTGTCCTGCCCGTTCGGTTACGCGGGGATGGAGAGCGCGCTGCGCGGCCTGATGTCGACGGGGGTGTTCGACGCGGCGGTGCGGGCGACGGACCAGTCCCAGGTGGAGAAGGAGATAGCGGAGGCACTGCACCCGCACGTCCGGCGCGACGGCACCGTCTGGATGCCCAACGTCTTCCGCTATCTCATCGCACGTACACCCTGACCACGGCGGGTGCGGGCGGTCCCTGCGGCGCGCCGCGGACCGCCCTTTCGTTACCGAGGACATCGAGGTCGGCCGAGAGCTGACCGCAGGAGCATTGACCCGACGGAAAAGTCTCCTTCAAGACAGTCTTGTCAGTATCCAGAATCCTGGTTACTGTCCCTTCTGTGACCGGCTTCGACGAACGCTTCCTGACCCGCAACGGCCTCACCGCCCAGCAGCTCGCCGTCCTGCTGCTCGACCACGAGCCGGACACCCGCCTGCCCCGCGTGCGTGACTTCGCCGAAGAACTGGGCGTCGGCAACGGCACGGTGCAGGCGGCTCTCCAGCTCCTGGAGAGCGCGGGGGCGATCCGGACAACCGCGCGCGGGCACCTCGGCACGTTCCTCGTCCACTCCGACCGGTCGGTCCTCTGGCGGCTCTCCGGACTCGGCACACTGCTGGCGGCGATGCCGCTGCCGTACTCGCACCGGTACGAGGGCCTGGCGACCGGGCTGCGCGCCGCGTTCGAAGAAGCCGGGGCACCGTTCGCGATCACGTTCATGCGCGGCGCCGGGGCCCGCACCACCGCCCTGATCGAGGGCAAGGTCGACCTCGTCGTCCTCTCCCGCTTCGCCGCCGACCGGCTGATCGAGGAGCGCCCCGTGGAACTCGTCGCGGACCTCGGGCCCGCGACGTACGTGGGGGCGCACGGACTGCTGCTGCGGCACGGCGCCGCCCTGGAGACGAAGGGGCTGCGCGTGGCCGTCGACCACGCCTCCGAGGACCAGCGCATACTCGCGGAGCGGGTCTTCGCCGGACGCTCGGACATCGAGTGGGTCGAGGCGTCGTACATGCAGCTGCGTGATCTGTTCGCGCACGACCGTGTCGACGCGACCCTGTGGAATCTCGACGAGGTGCAGGACCGGCTCGGGGCCGGCGTGGACGTACTGCCGCTGGGCGACGAGGTCACCCGGGACCTGTCCCTGCGCAACTCGAGCGCCGCGATCATCGGAAGGACCGAGGGGGCGAAGGCGCTCGGCGCCGTACGCGACTCCCTCGACCTGTCGGTAATCACCACCTGCCAGGCCGAGGTGTTGCGGGGTGAGCGCGCCCCGTCCTACTGACCACTTTCGCCCGCCCCGTCGGGGCGGGCCCGGCCCGCCCTCCTGCCGAGAAAAAGGGGAAGCCGAGCCTCTGCTCAAAATCCAAAATCCTGGTTACTGTCGTATTCGAGGGTGAAGGGAACACCATGGACGACCAGCTCGCCCTGCGCATCAAACTGTTCCGCGAGAGCGGTCAGGTCCGGCCCGAGATCGCCGCGTTCGTGACCGCCGAGCTGGACGCCCTGGACGCCGAGGGCCGCACCGTCACCGAGGAGACGGCGGGCACACTCACCAGTCATCTCATGATGGCCCTCACCAGGTTGCTCAACGGCGAGCCGATCGCGGAATTCCCCACGGACTCCGAGATCACCGCCGAACTCGCCGGACACCCGGACGCGGTGGCACGGGCCCGCGCCGTCTCCGTACGCGCGGCCTCGGAACTCGGCGCGCCCCTCCCCGACTCCGAGATCAACTTCCTCGGACTGCACCTCGCCCTGCTCGACCAGAACTCGCCCCCACGGCACGAGACATGAGAAGGAACCAGCCATGACGAAGATCCTCACCGGTGGCGTCGGCAAGGCCGAGGTCACGGAGACCGTCAAGAAGCTCGGTCTCGACGGAATCGAGATCACTGTCTCCAACGACATGGACGCCGCGATGAAGCTGCGCGGCGGCCAGGCCGACTACTTCCTCGGCACCTGCCACACCGGCGCCGGCGCCTCCCTCGGCGTCCTCGTCGGACTGCTCGGCAAGCCCGCCTGCCACACCTTCGGCCGCTCCGTCCCCACGGAGGTCGAGGTGAACGCCCTCCTTACGGAAGGCAAGAAGGTCTTCGGCTTCGCCGTCGACCAGATCGACGTGATCGCCCCGCTCATGGCCCGCGCCATCGCCGCGCGCGGCTGACGGCCCCGTACGAGCCGGAAGGGCTCGACAGACCTCGTAAGACCCCGCGCCGGGCCAGGCCCCCGCCGGGCACTGAGGAGTGAATCCCGTGAACAGCGTCCTCGCAGCGAGTTCGACCGACCTCGAACTCTCGCTGGCACAGCAACTGACCGTGATAGCGCTGTGTGCGCTGACCGCGTTCATCTCTCATATGGCACTGGCCGTCTTCAACGACGGTGTGCGCCCCTTCATGCTGGACTTCATCCAGGGGCGGTCCACGCGCAGCGCCACCACCGCAGTGTCCTTCGGTCTCTCGGCCGGCTTCATCTTCGGCCTGGGCGCGCCCATGGCGCTGTCCACCGGCGTGCTCAACCCGTGGCTCGTCTTCCTGCCCACCGACATCCTCGGCATCCTGTCGCCGAAGAAGTGGATCGCGCCGCTGCTCGGCGGCGCGTGGGGCGCCGTGGTCGTGTTCGGCCTGAACGGGGCCAACAGCGTCGCGCACGACCTGCCCGTCGACTTCCTGACCGCGCTCCAGCAGATGTCGACGCCGATCCTGTTCCTGTTCACGCTCTTCCCGGTGCTGGCCATCACCAAGCAGTTCGGGCGGCTACGGGGCGGCATCGCCGCGGTCGTCGAGCTGGCGCTCGTCGTGATGACGATGAAGATCTGGCCCGACATCTTCCCCGGCTCCATCGCCATGGCCGTCGGAGTTCTGACGCTCATCGGCTTCGCCGTCAACAAGGACCTGGCGCAGCGGAAGTCGGACCGGGCCGAGGCCGCGAAGACGGCGGCAGCGGGCGGCGTGACCCCGGAGTTGAAGAACGGGGCGGCGGACGACGCGGAGGATCCGATGGCCTCGCTGTTCAGCGCGAGCGCGCTGCGGCTGCGCCGTCACCTGCCGCTCTTCATGCTGCTCGGCGCGGGTGTCTGCGTGCTGGCCCAGTCGCACGTTTTCGGCGGCGGCGAGGCGACGAGCTTCCTGATCGCCAAGGGCGACTACGCGGAGGCCGCCCAGGTGGACTTCTACCGGGCGTTCGGCTTCGTGCCGCTGATCGCGACGACGGCGCTCGCCTCCGGCGCGTACGGCATCGCCGGCTTCACTTTCGTCTACCCCATCGGCTACCTCATGCCGAACCCGTTCATCGCCGTCGTCGTCGGCGCGGCGGTCTTCGCGCTGGAGGTGCTGGCGCTCTCCGCGATCGGCAGGGTCCTCGGGAAGCTGCCGAGCGTGCGTGACTCCTCCGAGCATCTGCGGAGCGCGATCGGTGACGCGTTGGGTCTCGCGATCCTCTTCGGTTCGCTGATGGCCGCCAACGTCATGGGAGGGGGCCTGGGCATCCTCATAGTCGGCGGGCTCTATCTGCTCAACGAGTCGATGGGCCGCCCGGTGGTGCGGATGGCGGCCGCACCCGCTGCGGTGATCGTCGGCGGCGTACTGCTGAACATCCTCTACTGGCTGGACCTGTTCACGCCGATCAAGGGATAGGCGGCGGCGCCCAAGGACCACCGCGGCGAACACGCACGACACAGGAAGGCCCCGCGCCATGCAGCAGCACCCCGGCGATGCACACCATCCACGCCATCTGCGCACCGTCACCGGCACGTTGCCCGTCTCCGCCGTACGCGGCCCGGCGCTCGCCCATGAGCACCTGGTCCTCGACCTCGACCGCACCGGGGACGGCGCGGCGGTTCTCCACGCGGACCGGCACGGGCCCGCCGTCACCACGGAACTGGCGCACCTGCGCGAGGAGTACGGCCTCGGCCTGGTCGTCGAGCTGACCTGTCGCGGCATGGGCCGCCGGCCGCAGGCCCTGGCCCGGATCTCCGAGGAGTCCGGGGTGCCGGTGGTGGCCGCCACGGGCTGGTACTACGAGCCGTTCCACCCGGCGGAGGCGGACGGGGCCGACGTCGGGGAGCTGACGGCGATTCTCGTACGGGAGATCCGTGACGGCTTCGGCGACACCGGGATCCGGCCCGGCGTACTCGGCGAGATCGGCAGCCACGGTGAGGTGCCGAGCGAGCCCGAGACACGCGTGCTGCTGGCCTCGGCGCACGCCGCCGTCGCCACCGGCCTCTCGGTCGCCACCCACGCCCAGCTCGGTCACGGCGGCCGCGCCCAGCTTGAACTGCTCACCGGCGCCGGACTGCCGCCGCACCGGATCTCGGTGGGGCACCAGGATCTTCTCGACGCTCCGGCGGTGCACCGTGAGCTGGCGGCGAGCGGCGCGTACGTCGCGTTCGACACCGTCGGCAAGGAGAGCTACCAGAGCGACACCACGCGGCTGCGTCTCCTGCTCGCGCTGGTGGAGGCCGGCCACGCGGACCGCGTCCTGCTCAGCTGCGACATCTCCCGGCACGCCTATCTGCGGTCGGAGGGGGGCGAGGGGTACGGGCATCTCTTCCGGTCCTTCCTGCCCCGGGTGCGCGCGGCGGGCGTGGACGAGGACCTGATCGATCTGATGACACGGCGCAATCCGCTCCGGTTCCTGACCGGCGCGGACACGAAGGAGAACTGAGATGTCCGTCCCACTGCCGCGGACCTACCCGCTGGCGACGATCCCGCTGGACGCCGCGGTGCGGATGCAGTTCAGGCTGCTGGAGTGCACCGCCGCGCGTTTCGAGGGTCAGCAACTGTTCGAGGCGGACGCGGGTGTGGTGCCGGACCTCGGCCGGCCCCGTACCACCGCGCGGGTGGAGTCGGTGCTGGCCGACTTCTTCGGCGCCGAGGACGCCGCGCTCGTGCAGGGCGCGGGCACGGGCGCCATCCGGGCGGCGCTCCAGGCCGCCGCCGGGCGCGGTGACCCGCTGCTGATTCACCGGGCTCCGGTCTACCGCACGACCGCTGTGACGCTGCGCGGTCTCGGAGTCCGCACCGTCGAGGCCGACTTCAACGACGACGCCGCGCTGCGCGGGGCCCTGGACTCGGGTGAGTTCGGGTGGGCGTACGTCCAGCACAGCAGGCAGCGGCTCGCCGACTCGTACGACGCCGGAGGCGTTCTCGCCGCCTGCCGCGCCGCAGGGGTGCGCACGATCGTGGATGACAATTACGCGGTAATGCGCGCACCGTTGTCGGGAGTTGAGCTCGGCGCCGACGCCTCGTGCTTCTCACTGTTCAAGCTGCACGGGCCCGAGGGGGTCGGCGCCGTCGTCGGGGCGGCTGACGTCGTGGAGCGCGTACGCGCCGACAACTACTCGGGCGGCGGGCAGGTGCAGGGCCACCAGGCGCTCGACGCGCTGCGCGCCCTCACCCACGTCCCCGTGATGTGGGCCGTCCAGTCCCAGGTCGGCTCGGAGATCGCCGACCGGCTCACCGCCGGCGAGGTACCGGGCGTTGCGGAGGTGCGGATCGCCAACGCTCAGGACCGCTGTCTGCTCGTGCGCCTGAACCGCCCCGTAGCACGTGAACTGCCCGCCGTGGCGGCGCGGTATGGCGCCGCGCCGTACCCCGTAGGCTCCAACTCCCGCTACGAGATCGCCCCGCTCTTCTACCGGATGTCCAGCTCGTCCCTCGACGACGCTCCGGAACTCGCCGACCGGACGGTGCGGATCAACCCCATGCGGGCCGGCGCCGATCTGGTGATCGAGATCCTCCGCCGTTCGCTGCACGACCTGAAGGACTGACCGTGTTCCTGGACGCCGTCCTGACCCGCAACCCCGCACTCGTCGACGTGGCGGCCTCGCTGCACCGTTCCGGCGCCGTCCCGCCCGACACGTACGTGGTCGACGCCGACACCGTGGAGGCCAATGCCGCGCTGCTGGCCGGTGAGGCCGAGCGGCTCGGTCTCTCGCTCTGGTTCGTGGTCAAGCAGATCGGCCGCAATCCGGCGCTGATCCGGGCGATCGCCCGGCACATCCCCCGGTTCGCCGCGATCGACCCGTACGAGGCGCGGGTGCTGCACGACGCGGGGGCACGGGCCGGCAACCTCGGCCACCTCGTACAGATCCCGCCGCGTCAGCTGCCCGAGATGCTGGGGTGGCGGCCTGAGACGGTGACCGTCTTCGACCTTGCCAACGCCCGCGCCGTGTCGGACGCCGCCCGGCGACTCGGCCTCGTCCAGGACGTACTCGTCCGTCTCGAGGGCACCGACAAGGTGTATCCGGGGCAGGAAGGCGGTGTGCCGTTCGCCGGCCTGGACGACTTCGCGGCGGCGGCGGAGACGTTGCCGGGCATCAGGATCGCGGGCGTCACCGCGTTCCCCTGTGTTCTGTGCGATCCGTCGACGGGTGCACTGGCCCCGACTCAGAACTTTCAACTCGCGATCAAGGCACGTGAGTTGCTGGCGGCGCGTGGGCATGAAGCGCTGAAGCTCAGCGCGCCCAGTGCCACCTCCATGGCGTCTCTTCCGCTCCTCGCCGAGCTGGGCGCCACGCACGGCGAGCCGGGCCACGCCCTCACCGGGACGACCCCGCTGCACGCGGTCGACCACCAGCAGCCCGAACGCCCCGCCTACGTGTACGTCAGCGAGGTCGCCCACACCCTCGCCGACGGACGGCCCGCGATCCACGGCGGCGGCTTCTATCCGCGTGCGCACATCGGGGACGCGCTGCTGCCGCGCACCGGGCTGCGGCTGCCCGTGCAGGACGCACCCGCGGAGAACATCGACTACTACCGGCTGCTCCAACTCCCCACCCACGCCGCGGCCGTTCAGGTCGGGGACACCGCCGTACTCGCCTTCCGCACCCAGATCTTCGTCACCCGCTCGACCGTCGCGGTCGTCGCGGGGCTCTCCACCGGAGAGCCCCGGCTGACCGGCCTGTACGACGCCCAGGGCCGGGCCCGGTAAGGAGCCAGAGCCATGAGCACGACCGTGATCGTCGTGATCGACGGATTCGGTGTCGGCGCGATGCCGGACGCGGGGACGCTGCGGCCCGGCGACCTCACCGCCGACACCTGCGGGCATGTACTCGACCACTGCCGCGCGACACTGGGCCGACCGCTCCGGCTGCCCGCGCTCGGGGCGCTGGGCCTCGGCCTGATCCACCCCCACCCGGATCTCGCCCGGCGGACGGCCCGCCCCGTCGCCGCGGGCCGGGCCGCTCTCGGCTACCCCGGGGCGGACACGTTCGCCGGGCACCAGACCATGATGGGCGCGGACTTCAGCCGGGTCACGGTGGCCCCGCTCGCCGGGCATCTGGAGGAGGTGAGCGGCGCGCTGAAGTCGGCGGGGCACCTTGTCGAACCCCTGGCGGGTCAGCCGCTCCTGCTCGTCGACGGCGCCGTCCTGGTCCACGACAACCTGGAGGCCGACCCCGGCATCAACTGGAACGCCTCCGGGCGACTGGACGACATGTCCTTCGACCGCGTCCTCGCCATCGCCCGTACGGTGCGGGCCGTCGCGCCGGTCGCCCGTGTGATCGCCGTCGGCGGCCACGCGGACGGGGCGCTCACCGCGTACGTACGGGACGGCGACGGCGGCACCGTGGGCCTGGACACCCCGGCCACCGGCTTCTACCGCAACGACGGCCTCCAGGTGCGGCATCTGGGCGTGGAGCTCGACCACACCCGGCAACTGCCCGATGTCGCGGCGCGCGCCGGCGTCCCGGTCACCCTCGTCGGAAAGGCGGCGGACATCCT
>NZ_JAAPBF010000270.1 GCF_022695985.1 Streptomyces sp. NP-1717
CCCGAGCTGATCGGCAAGGGCGGCTGGCTGAACACCGGCGGCGACGAGCTCTCCCTCGCCGACCTGCGCGGACGCATTGTTCTGCTCGATTTCTGGACCTTCTGCTGCATCAACTGCCTGCATGTCCTGGACGAGTTGCGGGAGCTGGAGCAGAAGCACAGCGACACCGTGGTGATCATCGGGGTCCACTCGCCGAAGTTCGTCCACGAGGCCGAGCACGCCGCAGTCGTCGACGCCGTCGAGCGGTACGAGGTGCACCACCCCGTCCTGGACGATCCGGAGCTGGCGACCTGGAAGCAGTACGCGGTACGGGCCTGGCCGACGCTCGTCGTCATCGACCCCGAGGGGTACGTCGTCGCCCAGCACGCGGGCGAGGGCCACGCGCACGCCATCGAGAAGCTGGTCGAGGAGCTGGAGGCCGAGCACGCCGCGAAGGGGACCCTGCGGCGCGGCGACGGCCCGTATGTCGCTCCCGAGCCCGTCGCCACCGACCTGCGCTTCCCCGGCAAGGCGGTCGTGCTGGCCTCCGGGAACTTCCTGGTGTCCGACTCCACCCGGCACCAGCTGGTGGAGCTGGCGGCGGACGGCGAGAGCGTCGTACGGCGCGTCGGGACGGGGCAGCGTGGCTTCGGCGACGGCCCCGACGCCGCCTTCAGCGAGCCGCAGGGGCTCGCCCCGATGCCGAACGGCCGCGTCGCGGTCGCCGACACCGTGAACCACGCCGTGCGCGCGTACGACCCGGTCTCGGGCGCCGTCGAGACCCTCGCCGGCACGGGCGGCCAGTGGTGGCAGGGCTCACCGGCCCACGGTCCGGCGCTCGACGTGGCGCTCTCCTCGCCGTGGGACGTGGCCTGGTGGAACGACCGGCTGTGGATCGCGATGGCCGGGGTGCACCAGCTGTGGACGTACGACCCGGCGACCCGCACCGTCGAGGTCGCGGCCGGGACCACCAACGAGGGCCTGGTCGACGGGCCCGCCGCCGAGGCGTGGTTCGCGCAGCCGTCGGGGCTCGCCGCGGCCGGGGACCGGCTGTGGGTGGCCGACTCCGAGACGAGCGCGCTGCGGTACGTGGAGCGCGACGGGGACGGGTACGCCGTACGGACGGCTGTCGGTACCGGGCTCTTCGACTTCGGCCACCGCGACGGTCCGGCGGAGCAGGCACTGCTCCAGCACCCGCTCGGGGTGACCGCCCTGCCGGACGGCTCGGTGGCCGTGTCGGACACCTACAACCACGCCCTGCGCCGCTACGACCCGGCGACCGGGGAGGTCACGACGCTCGCGACGGATCTGCGGGAGCCGTCGGACGCGGTGCTCGTCGGTGACGACATCGTGGTGGTCGAGTCGGCGCGGCACCGGCTGACCCGGCTGAGGCTGCCGGAGGAGGCCGTCCGCGTCGAGTCGGTGGCGCACCGCACGCAGCGCGCCGCGACGGATGTCGCGCCGGGCGCGCTGCGGCTGGACGTCGTCTTCGAGGCGCCCAAGGGGCAGAAGCTGGACACCCGTTACGGTCCCTCGACCCGGCTCCTGGTCTCGGCCACGCCGCCGGAGCTGCTGGCGGAGGGGGCCGGTGCCGGTACGGAACTGGACCGCGAGCTGGTGCTGGCGGACGGGGTCACGGAGGGGGTGCTGCACGTCTCGGCGATGGCGGCGTCCTGCGACGACGCGCCGGATGTCGAGTATCCGGCGTGCCATGTGCACCAGCAGGACTGGGGGGTTCCGGTGCGGGTCGCTCCCGCGGGGGTCGGGCGGTTGGGGTTGGTGCTGGCGGGGCTCGACGCGTAGGTCCTCGCGGCGTGGGGGTGCTGTCCGGGGCCGCCCGGTGGGCGGTTCGTCCTCAAGCGCCGGACGGGCTGAAATGGTGCCGCCCGCCCGGTGGTGGGGTGTCCTCAAGCGCCGGACGGGCTTGAGTTGGCCGACCGTGGGTGGAAAGGGTGCCGCCCGGTGGTGGGGGTGTCCTCAAGCGCCGGACGGGCTTGAATTGCCCGCCGGGTGGCTTACAGGCCCTGGTGGTGGTCGCGTTCGATGACCGTCGGAGGGGCGACCACCGCGCGGCGGCGCTTCGCGATGCTCGTGAACGTCGCGATGCCGATGAGGCCGACCGCCATCAGGATCACGCCGACCAGGTCGAGGTTGACGCTCTCGGCCTCCCAGTCCGTCGCGAACGTGAGGATCGCTCCCACCGCGATGAGTGCGATGCATCCGCCAATGCCCATGAATCCCGCCTCCTCCTACGAATGGTGGCCATTCCCGGGCCGCTCATGCGGGTACCCGGCCCGGGAACACCCATGCAGGAGAAGGGAATTCAGCTTTCGAGGAAAGCGGCCAGCGCGTTCGCCAGGAGGAACGGGTCGTCCGCGCCGCACAGTTCGCGCGCGCTGTGCATCGACACGATCGCCGCACCGATGTCGACCGTCTTGATGCCGTGCCTGGCGGCGGTGATCGGGCCGATCGTCGTGCCGCAGGGCATCGAGTTGTTCGAGACGAACGTCTGCCACGGCACGCCCGCCCGCTCGCACGCCGCCGCGAACACCGCGCGCCCGCCGCCGTCCGTGGCGTACCGCATGTTGACGTTGACCTTCAGGATCGGGCCGCCGTTGGAGCGCGGGTGGTGCGTCGGGTCGTGGCGCTCCGCGTAGTTGGGATGCACGGCGTGCCCGGTGTCGGAGGAGAGGCAGACCGTGCCCGCAAGGGCCCGCGCCCGGTCCTCGTACGAACCGCCGCGAGCCAGCACCGAGCGCTCCATCACCGTGCCCAGCAGCGGCCCGTCCGCGCCGGTGTCGGACTGGGAGCCGCTCTCCTCGTGGTCGAAGGCGGCGAGCACCGGGATGTACGGCAGGGCCGTGCCCGATCCGGCGGATCCCGCGACGGCGGCCAGCGCGGCCGTACCGGCGTGGACCGACAGCAGGTTGTCCATCCGGGGCCCGGCCATCAGCTCGCGGTCGCGCCCGAGGTAGGCGGGCGGCTCGACGGAGTGCGCCATCAGGTCCCAGCCGGTGACGTCGGACGCGTCGAGCCCGGCCTCCTCGGCGACGAACCGGATCAGGTCGCCCTCCTCGGCCTCCCCGAGCCCCCAGATCGGCTGCATGTGCCGCTGCGGGTTCAGCTTGAGACCGTCGGTGTTGACGCCGCGGTCCAGGTGGACGGCCAGCTGCGGTACGCGCATCAGGGGCCGGTCCACGTTGATCAGCCGGTGCGTGCCGTCCCGCAGGGAGAGGCGGCCGGCCAGCCCGAGGTCGCGGTCGAGCCAGGTGTTGAGCAGCGGCCCGCCGTACACCTCGACGGCCACCTGCCGCCAGCCGTGCGCACCGGTGTCCGGCAGTGGCTTCACCCGGAGGTTGGGGGAGTCGGTGTGCGCGCCGACGATCCGGAACGGTGTGTGCGGCGCGGCCCCTTCGGGGACGTACCAGGCGATGAGCGCGCCGCCGCGCAGGACGTACTTGCCGCCGGTGGTCCCCTCCCAGGCGTCCGTCTCGCGGACCTGCCGGAAGCCGGCCTTCTCCAGCCGCTCGGCCGCGTTCGCCACCGCGTGGTACGGCGTGGGGCTGGCGGCGAGGAAGGTCATCAGGTCGTCGGTGTGGCCGCGGTCGAAGCGGGCGGGTGTGCTCATGGGATCACCATAACGAGCCACGGTTTGGCGCGTTCGTGTGGACAGTGGCGGAAACCGATCGCCGGACGGGCTGCCGTCGCAGCCCGTCCGGCGATCGAGGACGCAGAGGCGTGGTCCCGCCAGGCCGTGTCCGGCCCAGGGCCTGTCTTCAAAGTAGCGCCGTCCGCCCGCAGGGCGGGGCCTGCGGCGGCAGGTGCGGTGCATCGCAAGGCGGAGGACCGGCCTCGTACTGGACGTACTCGGCCGGGTCCGACAACGCGGCGAGGTGCCGTGCCAGGCGTCGCGGGCCAGGCGGGACTTTGAAGACAGGCCCTAGAACGCCGCCTCGTCCAGCTCCATCAGGGAGTTGTCGACCGACTCGGCGATCGTCCGTTCCACCGAGACGCCCGGCAGGACGCTGCCCGCGAAGAACTTCGCCGCCGCGATCTTGCCCTGGTAGAAGGCCACGTCCTTCGCGGAGGCCGTCTCCAGCTTCTCCACGGCGACCGCCGCGCCGCGCAGCAGCAGGTACCCGACGACGACGTCGCCCGACGCCATCAGCAGGCGGGTGGTGTTGAGTCCCACCTTGTAGATGTTCTTGACGTCCTCGGCGGTGGCGGTGAGGTCGGTCAGCATCTTCCCGACGATCGCCTCCAGGTCTACGGCCGCCTTGGCGAGCGCGTCGCGGGCCGGGGCCAGCTCGGCGCCGCCGGTGCCGACGGCGAGGAACTGCTTGATCTCCTCGGAGAGGGTGTTCAGCGCCTGGCCCTGGTCGCGGACGATCTTCCTGAAGAAGAAGTCCTGGCCCTGGATGGCGGTGGTGCCCTCGTAAAGAGTGTCGATCTTGGCGTCCCGGATGTACTGCTCGATCGGGTACTCCTGGAGATACCCGGAGCCGCCGAGGGTCTGGAGCGACTGGGCGAGCTGTTCGTACGACTTCTCGGAGCCGTAGCCCTTCACGATCGGCAGCAGCAGGTCGTTCAGCGCGTGCTGCGCCTTGACGTCCTCGCCCTCCGCCTCGTTCTTGGCGATCTCGTCCTGGAGGGAGGCGGTGTAGAGCACCAGCGCCCGCATGCCCTCCGCGTACGCCTTCTGCGTCATGAGCGAGCGGCGCACGTCCGGGTGGTGCGTGATGGTGACCTTGGGCGCGCTCTTGTCCATGAACTGCGACAGGTCCGGGCCCTGGACGCGCTCCTTGGCGTACTCCAGCGCGTTCAGATAGCCGGTCGAGAGCGCGGCGATGGCCTTCGTGCCGACCATCATCCGGGCGAACTCGATGATCATGAACATCTGGCGGATGCCCTCGTGCTTGTCACCGATCAGCCAGCCCTTGGCGGGGTGACGGTCGCCGAAGGTCAGCTCGCACGTGTTGGACGCCTTGAGGCCCATCTTGTGCTCGACGTTCGTCGCGTAGACGCCGTTGCGCTCGCCCAGCTCGCCGGTCTCCCAGTCGAACTCGTACTTCGGTACGAGGAAGAGCGAAAGGCCCTTGGTGCCGGGGCCGGCGCCCTCGGGGCGGGCCAGCACGTAATGGAGGATGTTCTCCGACATGTCGTGCTCGCCGGAGGTGATGAAGCGCTTCACGCCCTCGATGTGCCAGGAACCGTCCTCCTGCTCGACGGCCTTTGCCCGGCCCGCGCCCACGTCGGAGCCCGCGTCGGGCTCGGTGAGCACCATCGTGGAGCCCCACTGCTTCTCGACGGCGATCTCGGCGATCTTCTTCTGCGCCTCGTTGCCCTCCTCGAAGAGGATGCCGGCGAAGGCCGGGCCCGAGGTGTACATCCAGATCGCCGGGTTGGCGCCGAGCAGCAGCTCCGCGTAGGCCCAGATCAGGGAGCGGGGCGAGGTGGTGCCGCCGATCTCCTCGGGCAGGCCCAGGCGCCAGTACTCCGAGTCCATGAAGGCCTGGTAGCTCTTCTTGAAGGAGGCGGGCACCGGAGCGGTGTTGGTCTCCGGGTCGAAGACGGGCGGATTGCGGTCCGCGTCCGCGTAGGAGGCGGCCAGCTCGGACTCTGCGAGCTTGGTGACCTCGGCGAGGATGGTCCTGGCGGTCTCGACGTCCATCTCCGCGAACGGGCCCGTGCCGTACAGCTTGTCGCGCCCGAGGACCTCGAAGAGGTTGAACTCGATGTCGCGGAGATTCGACTTGTAGTGCCCCATGGCGACGGCTCCGTAAGCGGTTGGGAGGCGGATTCCTCGAACGCGTATCAGTAACTGACTCCGATGATGCTACCCGCCGGTAATAAGATGCAACCCCCGCCGGACATCTGTGACGAGGGCGACGAGGGGCACCTGCGGCCCATCGCGCCCACGGTCGGGCCTTTCCTCAGTACTCTTGGCGGCATGTACGGCTACGACCAGAACGCTGGCGCCCAGCAGCAGTACGCACCCCCGCAGCAGCCGATGGGCGGCGGCGGATACGGGGAGCAGCCGCTGTACCCCGAGCCGTCCCCTCCGTCGCTGGCGGACGCGGTGCGGGCGTTCACGACCGGGTCGCTCTCCGCGGAGGACTTCCAGCAGATCTTCGCGACGTCGAAGGTCTACTGCCCGCGCGGTGACAATCCGGGGTTCCTGGCCCTGCACAACACCCAGCAGCCGGTCATCCCGATGTTCAGCACGCTCAAGGAGCTGCGGCGGTACGCGGGCAAGGAGTCGAAGTACTTCGTGATCACGGGCGCCGAGGTGATCGATCTGCTGCCGACGGGGTACGGCTTCGTGATCGACATGGAGGGCGACCACCGGATGGTCTTCGACGCGAAGGCCGTGGAGCAGATGGTCGACTTCGCGATGCGCCGGATGTACGGCTGAGCGCGATCTTCTTGAGGAACCCGGTCTTCTGAAGAGAGGGCGCCGGGCGGGCCGCGTGTGTGCGGTCCGCCCGGCGCCCTCCTTGGGAGGGCGGCGTCAGCCGCAGTGCTCGGACCGCTCCTGGTCCGTCATCGGACGGGTGTGCTGCGTCTTGGTGCTCGGCGCGTCGGGCAGCGGGCCGGTCGCGTCGAACGGCACGTACCAGTAGTAGTGGCCGTAGAACTTGTCCTCGAAGTGCATCTCGTACTGGCCGCTGACGCGCTGCATCTGCGCCTCACGCGTCACCCAGCCGACCTCGCCGGGCCGTACGTCGACGTTCGTCTGCTCCGACTCGGTGTGCGAACTCTCCCAGGTGTGGTTGTAGTTGGTCTCGATGCTCACCTTGAAGACCTCCGCGAAGCCGACCTCCGCGCTCAGTGACACCCCGACGCTGTTGGACTCGCCGGTGGTGTCGGACCAGCCGACGGTGGAGCGCTGGAGGTCGGCGGTGCAGTTGAAGGCGGAGTCGCCGACCTGGTGAGCCTCGCCCATCGACACCTCGGGCGGGCCGGAGGGGTGGAAGACGCAGAGGTCGGTGCCGTTGTCGCACTTGTCGAGCAGCTCACGGATGGTGGGCTGCTCGTCGGCCGCCTGGGCGCTGGTGGGGGCCAGGGCCATGCCGCCGGTGGTGAGGGCGGCCGCCAGCAGGATGGGGAGCCGGGCCTTCGTCCGCCCGCTCTTGGTGGGTGTGTTCTTCATGGGTGCTCCGTGCGGTGTGGGGGGTTGTCTGTACGGGGCCGGGCCGGCGTGGGGGCCGGGTCCGGTCCGGGGGCCGTCGAGGCCACGGGCCCACGGCTCAGCTGAAGCCGATGGACTGGGTGCGGTCGTTCATGAGGCCGCCGATGTCGGCTGCGTTCTCCTCGAACGGTCCGTCCCGGTCGCCGCCGAGCCCCGGCTCCGGGTAGAGCCAGAGCCAGCAGTTGGCCCAGGGCTGGACGGAGCTGATGCGGTTCTTCCAGTCGTCCGGGACGTCGTACTGGTAGTTGACCCAGCCGTCCTTCTCGCACGGCGCGGTGCCGTAGACGGTGAGCGAGGCGCCGCCGAACTGGGGATCGTCGAAGAACGTGCCCTGGATGACGTCGCCGGCCACGGTCCGCGGACCGTTGCCCTGGCCGCTCCTGGCGGCGTCGAGCGCTTCGGGGAGGGTCGCGAAGCAGGTCTCGGCGTTCGTGACGGCGTCGACGGCGCAGTGCGGCTTCTCGTCGGCGACGGCCGAGGGGGCGGTGAGCGCGCCGGTGGCGAGCAGGACCGCCGTGCCGGCTCCGGTGAGGCGGGCGAATCTCGTCCGTGCGGGGGACATAGGCAACTCCGTTTCTGTGGGGGGAAGTTGGCCGGTTGTCGCGGGGGCTCCTGCTCGGAGAGGGCGGGGAGGAAACCAGATGCCCGTTATTGCCCGGAATCCGGGTGCGCGGGCGCAGGTCGGCTCCGCGGGCGTGACCGGTTCTCGCGGGTGAACGGGCACGGCGGACGGCTGGGGAATATCTCCGCGCTTGCCAGATGTTCACCGTTCAACTAAATTGGAGCCGAAGCCAAGGAGGCCCCCGATGCCCGCTGTGACCGTAGAGAACCCGCTGACCCTTCCCCGCGTCACGGCGGCCGCCGACGCCGTCGCCCGTCCCGTGCTCTCCGTCTCCACCGCGCCGGGTGGCTTCGAGGGCGAGGGGTTCCCGGTGCGCCGGGCGTTCGCGGGGATCAACTACCAGCACCTCGACCCGTTCATCATGATGGACCAGATGGGTGAGGTGGAGTACGCGCCGGGAGAGCCCAAGGGCACCCCCTGGCACCCGCACCGCGGCTTCGAGACCGTGACGTACCTCATCGACGGCACCTTCATCCACCAGGACAGCAACGGTGGCGGCGGCACGATCCGCAACGGTGACACCCAGTGGATGACGGCGGGCTCCGGGCTGCTGCACATCGAGGCGCCGCCGGAGTCGCTCGTCACGTCGGGCGGTCTCTTCCACGGCCTCCAGCTCTGGGTGAACCTGCCCGCCGCCGACAAGATGATGGACCCGCGCTACCAGGACATCCGCGGCGGCCAGGTGCAGCTGCTGACGTCGCACGACGGAGGCGCGCTGCTGCGGGTGATCGCGGGCTCGCTGGACGGGCACGAGGGTCCCGGCATCACGCACACGCCGATCACGATGATCCACGCGACGCTGCGGCCGGGTGCCGAGGTCACGCTGCCCTGGCGCGAGGACTTCAACGGCCTCGCGTACGTCCTGGCGGGACGCGGCGCGGTCGGGACCGACCGGCGGCCGGTCCGCACCGGCCAGACGGCGGTCTTCGGCGCGGGGTCGTCCCTGACGGTCCGCGCGGACGAGTCCCAGGACTCGAACACACCGGACCTGGAGGTCGTCCTGCTGGGCGGCCGTCCGATCCGTGAACCGATGGCGCACTACGGGCCGTTCGTGATGAACAGCCACGCCGAGCTGAAGCAGGCCTTCGAGGACTTCCAGGCCGGCCGGCTGGGCACGGTGCCGGCGGACGCGG
>NZ_JAAPBF010000271.1 GCF_022695985.1 Streptomyces sp. NP-1717
CGCCGCCCAGCGCGACGTCCTGATGACCTACCTCGGCGGCCCGGGCGCGGTCGCCGCCGTCTCCGCCCCGGCTCCCGTCACCTGGCAGCCCGCGGCCGTCGCCGCACCGACCGCACCGTCGGTCCTCACACTGCCCGCCGCCGTGTCCCCCACCGCGGCGGCGGGCGCCGGCACGACGAACGGCGACGGGCCCGGGCCCGGGCCCGTCGCGGAGGCCGCCCCGGCCACGTCGCCGACGGACCCGGAGTCGGTGCTCGCCGCCGTACTGACCGTGGTGGCCGACCGCACCGGCTACCCGGTCGAGATGATCGAGCCCGAGCTCGATCTGGAGGCGGACCTGAGCGTCGACTCGATCAAGCGCGCCGAGATCGCCGGCGAGCTGGCCGTACGTCTCGGCCTGCCCGTCGACGCGAGCGGCGAGCTGGACGGGCTCAGCACGGCGCGCACCGCGGCCGGGATCACCGGCCTGCTCGTCGAGCGGCTCACCGGCTCCGACACGCCCACCGGCGGGGACGTTCCGCCGGTGGCGGAGACGGCCCCGGCGCGGGACGACGCGGCCGAGGCCGAGATCCTGGCCCCGCAGCGCCTGGAGTTCACCGAGGCCCGGCTGGACGAGGTGACCGGCACGATCGCCGCCGGTGCCTCCGTACTGCTGCTCGGCGGCGGTGAGTCGGCGCCCGTGCTGGCCGAGCGGCTGCGCGCGGCCGGTGCCTCGCCCGCGCTCGTACCGGCCGGTGAACTGCCGACGGCCACCGCCGACGCCGTGGTCTTCCTCGGCACGCTCGACGCGGCGGAGCCGCCGTTGCCCGAGGCTCTCCCGCTGTTCCAGGCGGCGCTCGCGGGCGCGCCCGGCACGCTCGTCGCCGTCGAGCGCAGGACCGAGGGCGCGGCCAGCGGTCTGCGCGGTTTCTTCCGCAGTGTCGCCCGTGAGTACCCCGACATGAAGACGACCCTCGTCGAGGTGGCGGCCGACGCGACCGCCGACGCGGTGTCCGACGCCGTGGTCACGGAACTGGCCGCCACCGAGCGGGAACCGGTCGTCCTCCACACCGGTGGCGAGCGGCGTGCCCTGCGGCTTACCCCGACCGATCTCGGCGCGCTCGCCGCCACCGGCGCGGGACCCGCGGGCGAGGGCCAGGCGGAGGCTGAGGCGGCGGGGCTCGACCGCGAGTCGGTCGTGCTGCTGGTCGGCGGCGCGCGCGGGATCACCGCGCGCTTCGCCCGCACGATCGCCTCGGCGACCCGCTGCCGTATCGAACTCATGGGCAGGACCCCGGTGCCCGCGCAGGCGGAGGACCCGGCCACGGCCGGGGCCGCCGACCGTGACGGGCTGCGGGCGGCTTTCCTCGCCACCGGCCTGACCTCGCCCGCCGAGGTGGAACGCCTGGTCGGCGCGGTCCTCGCGGAACGCGAGGTGCGCGCCACCGTCGACGCCCTGCGGGCGCTCGGGAGCGAGGTGCGCTACCACTGCGTGGACGTCCTGGACACGGAGGACGTACGGGCCACGGTCAAGGACATCTACGCCGAGCACGGCCGGCTCGACGGTCTCGTGTACGCGGCGGGGGTCATCGAGGACAAGCTGCTGGCGGAGAAGTCGGCGGAGTCCTTCGGCCGGGTGTTCGCCACGAAGGTCGACGGCGCGCGCGCCGTGCTCGACGCGGTGGACGTACTGCCGCGCGGCCCGCGTTTCGCCGTGCTGTTCGGCAGCATCGCCGCGGCGCTCGGCAACCGCGGTCAGTCCGACTACGCGGCGGCCAACGACGCGCTGGAGGAGCTGGGCCGGCGCTGGTCGACGGACGACCGGCGCGGTCTGACCGTGCACTGGGGCCCGTGGGCCGCCGCCGAGACCAACGGCGGCATGGTCACCCCGGCGCTGATGCGCTCGTACGCAGCGCGGGGGATCAAGCTCATCGACCCCGAGGAGGGTCCGCTGAGTCTGCTGCGTGAACTCGCCTGGGGCGCGCCCCAGGTGCACGCGGCCGTCTACACCGCGTCGGGCTGGTGACACCGGTGGACTCCCGCACACCGGTGGCCGTCGTCGGCATGGCCGTGTACTTCCCCGGCGCCAACTCCCTGGAGAGCTACTGGCACAACATCGTCAACGGCGTCGACTCGATCACCGAGGTCCCGGCGGGCCGCTGGGACGAGGAGTTCTACGCGCCCGGCGGGCCCCCGCGCAGCGACCGGGTGTACTGCCGCCGGGGCGGATTCGTCGACCAGAGCGCCGAGTTCGACGTGACACGGTTCGGCATCATGCCGACGTCGGTCGCGGGGACGGAGCCTGACCAGCTCATCGCGCTTGACGTGGCCCACCAGTCGATCGCCGACGCGGGTGGTGAACCCGTGCTGCCGGCGGACCGGCAGCGGGCGGGCATCGTGCTGGGCAGGGGCGGTTATCTGACGCCGGGTCTGGTCAGGCTGGACCAACGGGTGCGTACGTCGAACCAGTTGGTGCGCACCCTTCGTGAGCTGGCGCCGGAGCTGGACGACGACCGGCTGGAGGAGGTCCGTTCGGCGTTCGCCGGTCAACTCGGCCCGGAGCAGCCGGAGTCGGCGATCGGGCTGGTGCCGAACCTGGCCGCGTCGCGGGTGGCCAACCGGCTCGACCTGCGCGGCCCCGCGTACACGGTCGACGCCGCGTGCGCCTCGTCGCTGGTGGCGGTCGACCACGCCGTACGCGAACTGGACAGTGGCCGCTGCGACGTGATGCTCGCGGGCGGGGTGCACCACTGCCACGACATCACGCTGTGGAGTGTGTTCAGCCAGCTCGGCGCGCTGTCGCCGAGCGAGCGGATCCGTCCACTGCACCAGGGCGCGGACGGTGTGCTCATCGGCGAGGGCACGGGCATCGTGGTACTCAAGCGGCTGGCGGACGCGGAACGCGACGGCGACCGGGTGTACGCGGTGGTCTCCGGTACCGGTGTGGCCAGCGACGGCCGTTCGGCCAGTCTGTTCAACCCGGATCCCGGCGGGCAGGTCCGAGCCGTACGGCAGGCGTGGGACGCGGCGGGTCTCGATCCGCGCGCGGCCGACGCGATCGGTCTGCTGGAGGCGCACGGGACGGCGACCCCGGCCGGTGACCGTGCCGAACTGACCACCCTGGCCGAGGTGTTCGGCCCGGCCGTGGGGGCGCGCGCCGCGATCGGGTCGGTGAAGTCCATGATCGGTCACACGATGCCGGCCGCCGGTGTCGCGGGTCTGATCAAGGCGGCGCTCGCGCTCCATCACGGGGTGCTGCCGCCGACGCTGCACTGTGAGGAGCCGAATCCGGCGCTGGAGGCGACGAGGTTCGCCCCGCTGGCGCGGTCCGCGCCGTGGGAGGACCCCGGCACGGGCGCGCCGAGGCGGGCGGGTGTCAACGCGTTCGGCTTCGGCGGCATCAACGCGCATGTGGTGCTTGAGCAGGCGGCGCCGGTCGCCTCCGCCGCTGCCCCGGCCGGCGGGAGCGTGACAGCCGGCGGGCGTACGGCGCGGGCGACGGCGACCGTCACCGAACCCGAGAGGGTGCTGCGGCTCGCGGCCCCCGATCGGGCGACGCTCGCGGCGCTGCTGGACGCGGACGACTCGACGGTCCTGGCGGCCGGTCTCGACGAGCGCGCCCCCGCCGACGGGCCGGTCAGGCTGGGCATCGTCGACCCGACGGCCCGCCGGCTGAAGCTGGCGAGGAAGGCGGTCGCCAAGGGCGTGGCCTGGCGCGGTCGCAGCGACGTGTGGTTCAGCCCCCGTCCGCTGCTCGGGCCCGGCGGCGGCACGACCGCCTTCGTCTTCCCCGGTCTCGAAGCGGAGTTCGACGCCCGGGTGGACTCCCTGGCCGAGCGGTTCGGGCTGGCGTGGTCGCCGGGGCACGACGCCCGGGTGGGCGACGTGGGCCGGCACGGCGCGGCGGTCTTCCAGCTCGGGCGGCTGCTCGACACGGCGCTGCGCCGGCTGTCGGTGGTGCCGGACTCGGTCGCCGGGCACAGCGTCGGCGAGTGGACGGCCATGGCCTGTGGCGGGATCCACGCCGCCGACGAGGTCGACACGTTCCTCGCGGGCTTCGATCCGGACGCGCTGCGCGTTCCCGGCGCGGCGTTCGCCGTGCTCGGGATGCCCGCCGACCGGGTGCTCGCCGAGCTGGCGGGCCGCGACGACGTCGTGCTGTCGCACGACAACGCGCCGAACCAGTCGATGATCTGCGGTCCCCAGGACGCGGTCGGCGAACTGGTCCACCGGTTCCGGACCCAGGGCGTGATCGGGCAGGTGCTGCCGTTCCGTTCCGGCTTCCACACGCCGATGCTCGCCCCGTACCTCGACCCGATCAGGCGTGCCGCCGAGACGTACACACTGCATCCGCAGGCCACGCCGGTCTGGTCGGCGACGACCGCCGCGCGCTATCCGCGGGACCCGGCCGCGGTACGGGAGTTGTTCGTCCGGCATCTGCTCGAACCGGTGCGGTTCCGGCAGTTGATCACGGCGATGCACGACGCGGGGCACCGCGCGTTCATCCAGCTCGGCGCCGGTCAGCTCGGCTCGCTGATCGACGACACGCTGGCGGGCAAGGACCGGCTGGTCGTCTCCGCGCACTCGTCGGCGCGGGACGGTCTGGCGCAGTTGCGCCGGGTCGTCACCGCGCTGTGGGTGGAGGGCGCGGCGCCGGACGCCGGTCCGCTGCTCGGGTCCGCGCCCGCCGCCGCCCCGGCGAGGGCCGGACGCGTACGGCCCGGTGTACGGCTCGACCTGGGCGGGGCGCTGGTGTCCCTGCCCGAGCAGGCCAAGAAGCTCCTCGCCGACAGCATCGGCCATCCCCCGGCCGCCCGGTCCCTCGGTGACGGCAACGCGCTCGCACGGCTGGAGGCGCTCGGCCGGTCCGGTGGATCCCCGATCGCCGCCGAACTCTCGGCACTGATGAACGACACGGCGGCCGTCGCTGACGAGCTGATCGCGGCACGCCGCGCACGGCGGGGCGTCCTGGCGACGGCACCGCCCGTGGCGCCGGCCCCGGCACCGCCCGCCGTGCCCACCGCGCTGCGCGTGGACGTCGCCGAGATGCCGTACCTGCTCGACCACTGTTTCTTCCGGCAGCGCCCCGGCTGGCCCGACGAGGGCGACCGCTGGCCGATCGTCCCCGCCACCACCGTCATCGGCCATCTGATGGAGATCGCCGAACGCGTCGTACCCGGCACACGGGCGGTCGCGGTCCACGACGTGCGCCTGCTGAAGTGGATCGAGGCGATGCCGGCCGTCGATGTGCCGCTGGAGGTGAAGCAGTTGGCGGCGGACCGGGTCGAGGTCTCCCTCACGGGCTACTCGCGCGCCGTGGTCGAACTGGCCGCCGCCCACCCCGCGCCGCCCCCGCCGTGGCCGGTGGACACGGCGGCCGAACGGGTACCCGGTCTGACGGCCCGCCAGCTCTACGACGAGCGGTGGATGTTCCACGGACCGCGCTTCCAGGGCGTCAGCGAGCTGACGGCCGTCGGTGACCGGTGGGTACGCGGTGTGCTGACCACGCCCGAGGCTCCGGGCGCCCTGCTCGACAACGTCGGTCAGCTGCTCGGTTACTGGATCATGGCGACGCTCACCGAGCGCACGACCGTCTTCCCGGTCCGGATGGAGCGCATCCGCTTCCACGGGCCGCACCCGAGTCCCGGCGAGCGGCTGACCTGTCTGATCCGTATCACCGAGGTCACCGACCTCACGCTCACGGCCGACATGCAGCTGATCGGTGCGGGCGGCGCCGTGTGGGCGGAGTTCACGGGCTGGCAGGACCGTCGCTTCGACACCGACGCCAACATCCGCGCGGTGGACCGCTTCCCGGGCGACAACACGCTGTCCACGGAGCGGCCGGGCGGCTGGACGATCGTCCACGAGCGCTGGCCGGATCTCGCGACACGCGAACTGATCATGCGCAACATGCTGGGCAGCGCCGAGCGGGCCCGTTACGACGAACTCCCGCCGGTGCACCGGCGCCAGTGGCTCCTGGGACGTATCGCGGCCAAGGACGCGGTGCGCGGACTGCTGTGGCGGGAGGGCGCGCGCGAGATCTATCCGGCCGAGATCGCCGTACGCAACGACAGCACGGGGCGCCCGCTGGCCGAGGGCGTCCACGGCCGCGAGCTGGGCGAGCTGACGGTCTCGATCGCGCACCGCCGCGAGACGGGGGTGGCCGTCGCCGCGCGCGGGGCCTGCGGCATCGACGTCGAGGAGATCGCCGACCACCCCCGCGCCACGGTCGAGACCTCGTGCGACACCAGCGAACTCGCCCTGCTCGACGGCCTGGTGGCGCGTACACCGGGCAGCGCCGCGCTGTGGTTCACGCGGTTCTGGACCGCCAAGGAGGCCGTGGCCAAGGCGCGCGGCACGGGCCTGCGGGGCCGCCCGGCGGACTTCCGGGTGGTGGCCGCCGACGTGAGGCGCGTGCGTGTGCTGGCCGGGGGCCGGCTCTACGAGGTGCGTGTGGAACAGACGGCCAATCCGCCGGGGCTGCCGGATCGGCAGTACGTCGTCGCCTGGACGACGACCGAGCACAACGAGACAGACCAGACAGGAGATCCGACATGACCACCGAAACGATCGCGGACACGGCGGCGGCCGTACAGGGCGACATCACCGCGATGCTGCGGACCATGCTGGAGGAGGACGGCCTCGACGACGCCGAGATCACGCGCGAGACCACCTTCCACGACGATCTCGAACTGGAGAGCATCGATCTGGTGACCCTGGCGGGTTCGCTGCGCGAGCACTACGGCGACCGGGTCAACCTCGCCCTGTTCATCGCCGATCTGGACCTGGAGGAGATCATCGCGCTCACGGTCGGCGAGCTGATCGACTACGTCGCGGCCTCGCTGCACGCGGACGGGCAGGGCTGATCCGATGGCGAAGATACGTACCGGGGAGATCACCACCCACGTCCAGCGGCTGCCCGCGGCGAACCCGCCGGCCGACGGCGGCGAACCGCCGGTCGTGGTGTTCGTCCACGGCCTGCTCACGGACAGCCTGGCCAGCTACTACTTCACGCTCGGCCCGGCGTTCGCGGCGGCGGGCATCGACGTGATCATGTACGACCTGCGGGGCCACGGCCGCAGCGACCGGCCGCCCACGGGTTACCGGCTCGAATCGTTCGTCGGGGATCTCGTCGGCGTACTCGACGCGCTCGGCGAGACCCGCCGGGTGCATGTGGTCGGCAACTCCTTCGGCGGCACGATCGCGACCGCGTTCGCCGCCTGGCATCCCGACCGGGTCGCCACCGTCACCATGATCGAGTCGGAGCCGCCTGTCGCCGAGTGGACCCGGCACATGGCCGACGGGCTCACCGACGCGAAGAACCAGCTCGCCCGCGAGGAGGTCATCGGCTGGATCTCGGCGAACCACGGCGCGCACACCGCCCGGCTGTCCAGGGGGGCGAGCCGCATCCTGGCCACGACCACCCTCGCCGAGGACGTCCCGGCGGGACGGGTCATCGACGACGGTCTCGACGCCCTCGACGGCTGCCCGGTGCTGGCCATCTTCGGTGACGAGTCCGGGCTGAGCGCGCAAGTGCCCGACCTGGAGGCCAAGTTGATGTCGTGCCGCACCGTGGTCCTGGCCGAGCAGGGTCACTCGGTGCTTGTCGAGCGCACCGAGGAGACCCAGGAACTGATCCTGCGCTGGGTGCGCGAGCACACTCTGGCCGAGGCCGTGCGGTGACACGGTTCCTGTTCGTCGTCCCCCCACTGGTCGGGCACACCAATCCGCAGGCCGCCGTCGCCGACGAACTGACCGGCCGGGGCCACGAGGTGGCGTGGGCCGGCTACGGCGACCAGATCCGGGCACTCGTCGGCCCGCGGGCCGAGGTGTTCGAGTGCGCCATGCCGGACCACGGCCTGGGCCGGCCGCCGGGCCTCGCCGGGCCCGCCGCCTTCCAGCACCTCTGGGAGCAGTTCTTCGTCCCGCTCGCCGACCTGATGGCGCCGGGCGTCGAGGCGGCGATCGACGCGTTCCGGCCCGACGCCGTCTTCACCGACCAGCACGCCGTCGCGGGCGCGCTGGTCGCCGAACGGCGCGGGATCGTGCATGTCACCTCCGCGACCACATCGGCCGAACTCGTCGACCCGCTGGCGGAGTTGCCGAAGGTGGCCGCCTGGCTGGCCGATCTGCTCGGCGGACTGCGGGCGCGTGTCGGCGATCCGGCGGCGACGGGCGATCCGCGCTTCTCGCCGCA
The DNA here is from genome assembly GCF_022695985.1 of Streptomyces sp. NP-1717. Taxonomy (GTDB): domain Bacteria; phylum Actinomycetota; class Actinomycetes; order Streptomycetales; family Streptomycetaceae; genus Streptomyces. The sequence continues at coordinate 8,177 of NZ_JAAPBF010000271.1, forward strand.
CGGCGTGATCGCGTTCACGGGACGGGAGCTGGTCGGCGACAAGCCGCTGCCGGGCGGACGCGTCCATCTGGTCGGCCCCGCCGTCGCCCCGCGCGCGGGCGGCGCGGACTTTCCGTGGGAGCGTCTCGACCCCGCCCGGCGCCTCGTTCTCGTGTCGCTCGGTACGGCCAACGCGGACGCCGGGGGCCGTTTCCTCACCGAGGCGGTGACCGCGCTCGACGCCCTCGGCGACCGGGTGCAGGGGGTCGTGGTCGATCCCGGCCGCACCCTCGAAGCCGTACCGCCCGGGGTGATCGTGCGCCCGCACGTGCCTCAACTCGACCTGCTGGCACGGGCCGACGCCGTCGTCTGCCACGCCGGCCACAACACGGTGTGCGAGACGCTGTGGCACGGACTGCCGCTGGTGCTCGCCCCGATCCGCGACGACCAGCCCATCGTCGCCGGGCAGGTGGTCGACGCGGGCGCCGGTGTGCGCGTCCGCTTCCGCCGTGTGGACGCCGGCCGGCTCCGGGCCGCGATCGAGACCGTGCTGGACGACACCGGCGGACACCGGTCCGTCGCCGAGTCCATCGGGCGCTCGCTGCGCGCGGCCGGCGGCCGGTCCGCCGCCGCCGACCAC
>NZ_JAAPBF010000272.1 GCF_022695985.1 Streptomyces sp. NP-1717
CCCTGTCCGCCGCCGAGTGCGCCGCACTCGAATCGCTCGCCGCGCAGTGGCTCGCGCGGGGCGCGACGCCGGACCACCTGACCCGTTCACTGACCACCGGGCTTCCGCATCCGCTGCACAGCCCCGGTGCGATCGCCCGCAAACGACTGGAGAGCAAGATGCCGCCCGAGCCGTACCAGGCCCCGACCCACATCACGCGAGCGGTGATGCTCTGCATCGGCTGCGAGGAGCCGGAGACGGTGGTGACGCTGATCGGAGGCGTGTGCGTGGAGTGCCGGGAGGAGATGGAGGCGTACGACGCGGCGGAGGACAAGGGCCTCGTCATCGACGCGGTCCCCGACACCTTCCGCGCGGTCCCCGCGCAGCGGGAGGTGGCCCGCCGCGCCGACGAACTCCGCGCGGCGGCCGGCCTGAAGGCCCGCCCGATCCCCCGCCCGACCCACGGCGCTTTCGCCCGCCCGCTGCCGTGGCCCGCCGAATGAGCCTGCACGCGATGCCGCTCAGGGCACCATGGAGGGGAGGAGGCGACGCCATGACCCCCAGGACCACCGACCGGCCGCAGATGTCCGTCGAGGAGTTCGAGGAGCTTGCCCGACGTGCGCCAGAGATGGTGCGGCTGGAGTTCATCAACGGAAAGGTCCAGGTCAAGCCCGTGCCGGACGGTAACCACGGCGAGATGGTGATGTGGCTGCTCAAGCAGTGCATGCGACAGCGTCCGGAGTTGTCGCTCTATCCGGAGCAGGGGCTGAAGGTCGAGGCATACCGCAAGGGACGCGCGCGGCCGGACGGCGTTCTGGCCCCCGAGGAGAACTTCGTCGGTCAGGGCGAGTGGGCGGAGCCCGCAGGGGTTCTGATGGCCGTCGAGGTCACCTCACGCGACACCGACACCAACAGGCGGGACCGTGTCGAGAAGCCGTACGGCTACGCGGCGGTCGGCATCCCCCTCTACCTCCTCGTCGACCGCGACGCCTGGTCGCTCACCGTGCACGCGGAGCCGAAGAACGGCGAGTACCGAACCACGTCGACGTACGACTTCGGCGAAGTCGTACAGCTCCCCGACCCGGTCGGTATCACGCTGGAGACCGAGAAGCTCAAGGACTACGCGGACTGAAGGGCGGGCTCGGGCGCAGGAAGGGCCCCACTGCGACCGCGTATGCCACCCCGCGTGTGACCCGGCCCACGTTTCCGCGTGGCCCGCGCCAGACCGGGCATGGATGTCCACCGGGCAGCCGCACCGCTTCCTGGGTGATCACGACGTGAGCGGGACATCTCACGATGCGATATTCCCTAAGCGGAATGCGGCTGCTCGTTAGACTGAGCCGACCGCAGTGATGAACGACTGCGGCATGACTGATCGAGGAGCGCACGTGGGCCTTGTCGTGCAGAAGTACGGAGGCTCCTCCGTTGCCGATGCCGAAGGCATCAAGCGCGTTGCCAAGAGAATCGTCGATGCCAAGAAGAACGGCCACCAGGTGGTCGTCGTGGTATCCGCGATGGGCGACACGACGGACGAGCTGACCGACCTCGCCGAGCAGGTGTCCCCGATCCCCGCGGGTCGGGAACTGGACATGCTGTTGACCTCGGGAGAGCGCATCTCCATGGCGCTGCTCGCCATGGCGATCAAAAGCCTGGGCCACGAGGCCCAGTCGTTCACGGGCAGCCAGGCCGGAGTCATCACCGACTCGGTCCACAACAAGGCGCGCATCATCGATGTCACGCCCGGCCGCATCCGTACGGCGCTGGACGAGGGCAACATCGCCATCGTCGCCGGATTCCAGGGTGTGTCGCAGGACAAGAAGGACATCACCACGCTCGGCAGGGGCGGCTCGGACACCACGGCCGTCGCCCTCGCCGCCGCGCTGGACGCCGAGGTCTGTGAGATCTACACCGACGTCGACGGCGTCTTCACCGCCGACCCCCGGGTCGTCCCGAAGGCCCGGAAGATCGACTGGATCTCCATCGAGGACATGCTGGAGCTGGCGGCGTCCGGCTCCAAGGTGCTGCTGCACCGGTGCGTCGAGTACGCACGCCGATACAACATCCCGATCCACGTCCGCTCGTCCTTCTCCGGACTGCGCGGCACCTGGGTCAGCAACCAGCCGCAAGGGGACCAGCAGGTGGAGCACGCCATCATCTCCGGAGTCGCCCACGACGTCTCCGAGGCCAAGATCACCGTCGTCGGCGTCCCCGACAAGCCCGGCGAGGCCGCGGCGATCTTCCGTTCCATCGCGAACGCGGAGATCAACATCGACATGGTGGTGCAGAACGTCTCCGCCGCGTCCACCGGGCTGACCGACATCTCCTTCACCCTCCCCAAGACCGAGGGCCGCAAGGCCATCGACGCCCTGGAGAAGGCGAAGGGCACCATCGGCTTCGACTCGCTGCGCTACGACGACCAGATCGGCAAGATCTCCCTCGTCGGCGCCGGCATGAAGACGAACCCGGGCGTCACGGCCGGCTTCTTCGAGGCGCTGTCCGAGGCGAACGTGAACATCGAACTGATCTCGACCTCCGAGATCCGTATCTCGGTCGTCACCCGCGCGGACGACGTCAACGAGGCCGTACGCGCCGTGCACACCGCCTTCGGACTCGACACCGAGTCCGACGAGGCCGTGGTCTACGGCGGCACCGGACGATGAAGGGCATCGGGCGATGACGGGAAGTCGCGGAAGCACGGGCCGATGAACGGCCGGCCGACGCTCGCGGTCGTAGGCGCGACCGGGGGCGTCGGCGCCGTCATGCTCCAGATCCTGTCGCAGCACGCCGACGTCTGGGGCGAGATCCGCCTTCTCGCCTCACCCCGCGCGGCCGGCCGCAAGCTGGCCGTACGGGGCGAGGAGACCGAGGTCGTGGCGCTCAGTGAGAGCGCGCTGGCCGGCGTGGACGTCGCGCTGTTCCTCGTACCGGACGCCGTGTCCGCCCACTGGGCACCCATCGCGGTGTCCCAGGGCGCGGTCGTGGTGGACGCGTCCGCCGCGTTCCGGATGGACCCCGACGTACCGCTCGTGGTGCCCGAACTGAATCCCCATGCCGCGCGGCTGCGCCCGCGCGGCATCGTCGCGAGTCCGGGCTGCGCCACGCTGTCGATGATCGTCGCGGTGGGCTCGCTGCACGCCGAGTTCGGGGTGCGCGAGCTGGTCGTGTCCTCCTACCAGGCGGTCAGCGCCGCCGGACAGGACGGCATCTCGGCGCTGCGCCGGCAGATGTCGGCGGTGGCCGGTACGGAGCTGGGGACGAGCCCCGGTGACGTACGGCGCGCGGTGGGCGACATCACGGGGCCCTTCGGCGGGCCGCTGGCGCTCAACGTCGTGCCGTGGGCGGGCTCGCTGATGGCGGACGGCTGGTCGTCCGAGGAGATGGCGATCCGCGAGGAGACCCGGAAGGTCCTCGACCTGCCCGATCTGAGGATCGCGGTGACGTGCGTGCACGTGCCCGTGATCACCGCGCACTCGCTCGCCGTGCACGCGCGCTTCGAGGGCCCGGTCACGGTCGACCGGGCGCACGAGATCCTGGCGACGTCGCCGGGCGTGGTGCTGTTCGACAACCCGGCGGCGGGCGACTTCCCGACACCCGCGGACGTGGTCGGCACCGACCCGACGTGGGTGGGGCGGGTGCGGCGTTCGCTGGACGACGAGCGGGCCCTGGAGCTGTTCGTGTGCGGCGACAACCTCCGTAAGGGCGCGGCGCTCAACTGCGCGCAGATCGCGGAGGCCGTTGCGGGGGAATTCGCGGGCGCACAGGGGGAATAGGGACAGTGGGCGGCACCGCGCGTAGACGGGGTCCACCCTGCCGTGATGAGCTGCACCGACAGCGGGGAACCCACCCCGAGTTGACCGCCGAATCTCTTTGTAGAATCTGTGAACGCCCTGTGAGCAAATCGCTGGTCTGTACCACTTGAACTGGGGTGTTCCGGTGGCGGACGATGCTCTTTCGGCTTTCCGCAACCGCCGGTTGACCGGAAGCGTCTAAGCGGTCGCCCCTGTGCGGTGCCGTGGGTAAATGGGGCATGTGGGGGAGATCGGTTACGCATGAGGGCAATTGGTGCATCGTCAAAAGAGGGCGCGAACGCGTACAACCCTGGGCGGGGGAAGCGTGTCCAACAGGCGTGGCAGAGGTTCTCGATTTCACAGCGGTCGTCCCGGTTCGCGGCACTTCGGTGCGGCCGGCCCGGCGACCCCGCAGGCCCGGCGGGATGCCGGTGATCGCTCCCATGCCGGCGGCACGTCCGGCCGGCCTTTCGGGCCGGCGCGAGGGCGCTGACGACGCGATGGCATCCGGTACCACCGTCGACCACCTGACCGAGACCTACCGACAGCACTACCGCTCACTGCTCGGCCTCGCGGCACTGCTCCTGGACGACACGGCCTCCTGTGAGGACGTCGTGCAGGAGGCGTTCATCCGCGTGCACTCGGCGCGCAACCGCGTCCGCGAGCCGGAGAAGACCCTCGCGTACCTGCGCCAGACGGTCGTCAATCTCTCGCGCTCCGCGCTGCGCCGGCGCATCCTCGGGCTCAAGCTGCTGTCGAAGCCGATGCCCGACATGGCGAGCGCCGAGGAAGGCGCGTACGACCTGCTGGAGCGCGACGCGCTGATCAAGGCCATGCGCGGCCTCCAGCGCCGCCAGCGCGAGGTGCTGGTGCTGCGCTACTTCGCGGACATGACGGAGGCGCAGGTCTCCGAGACGCTCGGCATATCCCTGGGCTCGGTGAAGGCGTACGGCTCGCGGGGCATCGCGGCGCTGCGCGTCGCCATGGAGGCCACGGCATGAGCGGGTACGAGCACGATCAGGACCACGAAAGGCCGGAGGGGCCGGACGGCCCGACGGGCGAGTCGACTGGGAATGGAACTGTGAACAACGGGCCGGAAGAAGAACCGGGCGGAGACCTCCACAGTGTGGCCGGCGGCGCGCGGGGCGCGACCGACGGCGACGTCCCCGGGGCCGGTGACGGGCCCGGGGCTGACAACGAGCCACGGGCCGGCGACGGCCCCCAGGCCGATGTGACGCAGCCCCTCGCGTCGATCTTCGGCGGCGTGGGAAGCGCGGCGAGCGGTGGTGGCACCACCGTCGCCGACGAACTGGCGCTGCGCCGCCTCCTGCACGGCGCCGTCCAGGAGATCGAGCCCTCCGACGGTGCCCTCGACCATCTGCGCAGGGCCGTTCCCGCGAGGCGCGCGCGCAAGCGCCAGGCGGTCGTGGGCGTCGCGGCGGCGGCGCTGCTGTTCGGTACGGCGGTCCCCGCCTTCGTGCACGTCGCCAACACCAGCAGTTCCTCGGACGGCAAGTCTTTCAACGTGGGCCACGGGGAGCAGGTCCAGGGCGGCACCGGCTCCCACGGCGGCCCGAAGGACGGTGAGAAGGGCGGCACCGACCCCTCGGACCAGGCGGACAGCGGCGAGGGTGACTCCGGCGACAAGGACTCGCCCGAGGCGAGCGTCGGCGAGGTGTCGGGCGGTACGACGGGCGGCATAGGCACCGACCCGGAGAGCAGCTTCACCAGTGCCGTGGCGACCTGTGACGCGGACCAGCTCGGTGTGAGTTCGGCCGAGACGGGCGAACCGCAGGCGGACGGCACGGTGTACGGCCGCTTCCGTATCTCCAACATCTCCGGTACCAACTGCTCGGTCAGCGGCAACGGATCCGTCGACATCCAGGCGACGGGCGCCGCCGACCCGAACAAGATCGAAGTGGTGAACCACCAGCCGGGCGACCCCGCGAGCGACCTGCCCGACCCGTCGAACGAGGCGACCGCGCTGGTGCTCGCGCCCTCGGGGGCGTACGAGGTGATGTTCGCCTGGGTGCCGACCGACACCTGTCCGACCAGCGAACCGTCACCGGACCCCACGCCCACGGAGGGCGACTCGGGCGGTGCGACGAACGGTACGGGGACGACGCCGATCGAGCCGTCGCCGCAGCTCGGCAGTGAAGAGGGGCCGGCGGACGGCAGCATCGACGTCGTACACACCCCGGAGCCCGGTTCGACACCGGCGGCGACGACGATCGACAACGCGTGCGCGGGGACGATCTACCGGACGGGCGTGCTGGAAGCGTCGTAGCGGCTGCGGTCGTGGGTGCGGCTGCGGGCGGCTGTGGGTGTGTGCTCGTGGTTGGCGCTACGCGGCGGTCTCAAGCCCCAGAGCGCGGTCCCTGACGGCCTCGGTCTCACGCCGGAACAGCCGGAACCACATGAAGAGCAGGAACGCGACGAAGACGAACCACTCGCCCGTGTACCCGAGGTTCTGGAACGCCTTCAGGTCGAGCCCGCTGCCCTGCGGCGCCTGAGGCGGTACGGGCGTCAGCCCGGCGGCGTCGGGCTCGATGACCGTGATCCAGGCGTCGTACACGTCGTACGGCACGAGATTGACCAGCGACGCCCCGCTGATGATGCCGACCTGCCCGCTCGGCAGCCCGCCACGGGTGTCGACGCCGTCGGTGCCCGAGTTCTCCGGCGCCTGGAGCGCCCCGGTGACGGTGACCTCGCCCGTCGGCGCGGGCGGCACGTCGGCACCGGCGGGCAGCCAGCCGCGCACGACGGGCAGCGCCCTGCCGCTGTCGGTACGCAGGAGCCCCAGCACGTACGACCCGGACTTCTCGTCCAACTCGCGCTTGGGGACGAGGAGTTGCTCCCCGTACGTACCGCTCGCCGTCGCGTGCCGCCCGGAGGTCTCCTGGTCGACGGGCAACAGATCCGCGATCGGCGCGGCGGCGCGCTTCGCCGGATCGGGCGCGGCCTCGGCGCTCCGGTGCGAATCGACGCGGTCCTCGAAACGGCCGAGCTGCCAGGTCCCCATGAAGATGCAGAAGGGGATGGCCAGCAGCACGAAGACATTGATGCCCCACCACCGGGGCGTCAGCAGGAACCGGTACACCCCTCTACGGTACGCAGCGGCTCCGGGCCACCGCGGGCCGGGCCCCGCTATCGCCGGACGGGCTGCGTATTCAGCCCGTCCGGCGCTTGAGGACAGGCGCGGCCCGGGGGCCGCGCAATCCGGAGAACGGGCCCGGCCCGCAGAGCCGGGCCCCCCGCTACCGGAGGTGGCGCTCCGCGAAGTCCAGTTCCAGGGCGACCTGCTTGATCCGCTCCTCCACCACCAGCGACCCGTGCCCCGCGTCGTACCGGTACACCTCGTGCGCCGCGCCGCGCGCCGACAGGCGGTTCACGTAGTTCTCCACCTGCTGGATCGGGCAGCGCGGGTCGTTGAGGCCCGCGGAGATGTAGACGGGCGCGCGCACCGCGTCCACGTACGTCAGCGGGGACGACGCCTCGTAGCGCTCCGGCACCTCCTCCGGCGTACCCCCGAGCAGCGTGCGGTCCATGGACTTCAGCGCCTCCATCTCGTCGTGGTACGCGGTGACGTAATCGGCCACCGGCACGGCCGCCAGCCCCACCGCCCACACGTCGGGCTGCGTGCCGAGACCGAGCAGCGTCAGATAGCCGCCCCACGAGCCGCCCGAGAGCACGAGCTTCGCCGGGTCGGCGAGACCCGACGACACCGCCCACTCGCGTACGGCGGCGATGTCCTCCAGCTCGATCAGGCCCACGCGGTGCTTGAGCGCGTCCGTCCACTCGCGGCCGTAGCCCGTCGAACCGCGGTAGTTGACCCGTACGACCGCGTACCCGTGGTCCACCCAGGCCGCCGGGCCCGCCGTGAACGAGTCCCGGTCGTGCGCGGTCGGCCCGCCGTGTACCTCGAAGACCGTCGGGAACGGTCCCTCGCCCGCGGGCCGCTGCACCAGCGCGTGAATACGCCCGCCGGGTCCCTCCACCCACACGTCGGTCACCGGCACGGACTCGGGCGCCTTCTCGCCCGGCGGGTCGAGTACGACGTCCCCCGACGTGGACCGCACCACGGGCGGACGGGCCGCCGAGGACCACAGGTACTCCACCGAGCCGTCCGGCCGGGCCGTCGCCCCGGACACCGTCCCGGCGGGCGTCTCGACCCTGGTCAGCGCGCGCGTCGCGAAGTCGTAGCGCCACAGCTCGCTACGCGCCTCGAAGCCGTGCACGATCAGCAGCGCGGACCCGTCCGGATACCACTCGGCCGATACGTCCCCGGGCAGCTCGATCGCCAGATCGCTCTCCTCGCCCGACGCCACGTCCCACACGATCGGCTCCCAGCGACCGCGCCGCTGATGCCCGACGAGGAGACGGGTGTCGCCGTCGACCGGCGCGAAACCGAGGACCGACAGGCCCAGTTCGAACTCACCGCCCTTGGTGTCGTCCAGCTCGGCGACCGCCGTGCCGTCCAGGCGCACCACGCGCAGTGCGGAGTGCATCGCGTCGCCGTGCTCGGTGTGCTCGACGGCGATGAGTGTCCCGTCGTGGGACAGATCGCCGACGCCGGCCGACTCTCGGTGCCGGTAGATCTCGACCGGCGCGCCGCCACCGGCGGGCAGGACATGGATCGTGGAGCCGTCCTCGTCGGTCGAGCAGCCGACGACCGCCGTGCCGTCCCGCCCGAGCGCGAGCCCGCTCGGGTACGCGGCGCCGACACCGGGCGTCGCGGCCTCGTCGGCACCGCGCACGCCCGCTTCCTCCTCGTCGAAGGGCTGACGCATCCAGACACCGAACTCGTCGCCGTCGGTGTCGTTGAACCACCAGATCCACCGGCCGTCGGGGGTCAGCGTGCCGTCCATGGTGCCGTTGGGACGGTCGGTGACCTGCCGCTGGGCGCCGGTGGCACGGTCCCACGCGTACAGCTCGTACGTGCCGGTCGCGTTGGACACGAACAGCGAGCGGTCGGGCGCGTCCTCGGCCCAGTCGGGCAGTGAGAC
>NZ_JAAPBF010000273.1 GCF_022695985.1 Streptomyces sp. NP-1717
GCGGGCACGGCGGGCGCCCCGCCGCCACCCTGGCCGCCCTGCTGTCCCTGACCGCCGCCCTGGCCCTCGCCGTCGCGGCGCCACGCGGCGTCCCAGTCGGGAGCGTGCGCGGGAGGCGGCGGGCGGTGCGCGGGCGGCGGCGGAACCGGCGGTCGCGCGGCGGCAGCGGCGGCGGCCGCGTTGATGCGCCCGCCACCCCGCCGCTCCTCGATCATCTCGGTGGCGGAAGCGGGCAGCCAGGCCGAAGCCGTACCGCTGTCGTCACTGCCCGAGGCGAACAGGTGCGGGGCGAGCTGCGACTGGAGGTCGGCGGGCGAGGGGCGCTGGGCGGCGTCCATCTGCATGCACGATTCGATGAGCGGGCGCAGGTCGTCGGGGAGCCCCTCCAGGTTCGGTCCCTCACGCAGCAGCATGAAGACCGTCTCGACGGGGTTGGCGCCGTGGAAGGGGGCGTGTCCGGTGGCGGCGAAGACGAGGGTGGAGCCGAGCGAGAAGATGTCGCTGGCGCCCGTGACGCTGCGGGAGTCGCGCGCCTGCTCGGGCGACATGTACGCGGGGGTGCCGACGGCCACGTTGGTCATGGTCAGCCGGGTGTTGGAGACGCCGGAGGCGATGCCGAAGTCGATGACGCGCGGCCCGTCCTCCACGACCAGCACGTTCGACGGCTTGAGGTCACGGTGGACCAGGCCCTCGCCGTGGATGGACTGGAGCGCCTCGGCGATGCCGGCGGCCAGCCAGCGCACGCCCTGGACCGGCAGCGGACCGCACCGGTTGACCATCTCCTCCAGCGAGGGCGCGGGCACGTAGGCGGTGGCCAGCCAGGGCACGGCGGCCCGGGGGTCGGCGTCCACCACGGCGGCGGTGTAGAAGCCGCTGACCGCGCGGGCGGCCTCCACCTCGCGCGTGAAACGGACACGGAACAGCTGGTCCTCGGCGAGTTCGGTCCGCACCGTCTTGATCGCCACGCGCCGGCCCGAGGCCGAGCGCGCGAGATAGACGAGACCCATACCGCCCGCTCCGAGGCGCCCCAGCACCTCGAAGGGCCCGATCCGTCTCGGATCGTGCTGCGTCAGCTGCTCCACTTGCCTGCCACCTCCCCGTACGGGCCACAAAGGTACGGCCCCCTGCACCCTGATTCTTCCTGTCTGGCTCGATGGTTGCGAACCCGGGGGCGGATCGGGGTGTCTCACCCTGTTTCGGACAGGAAATGAGCGAACGACCTCGTACGGGGTGAGTATCACGCCCGTATCAGTATTGACGCGTACGGGCCAATGCGGGTTGCGCCGCCTCGCGCTTACGCGGCCGCCGGCTCGGCGAGCAGCGCGAAGGCCGCGCCCTGGTTGTCCGCGACGACGGCGATCCGGCCGTACGGGGTGTCGGCGGCGGGCTCCCTGACCCGGCCGCCCAGCCGTACGGCGTCGGCGACCGTCTCGTCGCAGTCGACGACGGAGAAGTAAACGAGGAAATGCCCCGGCATCTCCTTCGGGAATGCGTCGGTGATGACACTTCGCCCCCCGATCGCGGCGTCACTCCCCGGCTCGGAGCCCGCCGGGGACCATGTGCGGTAATCGGTCGGTTCGCCCGGCAGATCCTTGCCGACGAAGCCGAATACCGACTCGTAGAAGAGGTCGACGCTCTCCTTGTCCCTCGTATAGAGCTCCGTCCAGCAGAAAGATCCGGGCATACTCTGCTTTTCGAAGCCGGAGAACGCCCCCGGCTGCCAGAGGCCGAAGACCGCGCCACCGGGATCGACGCCCTGCGCCATCGTCCCGTACGGCCCGACGGCTGCCGGATCCCTCACCATTCCGCCGCCGGCCTCCTTGATTCGCGCACTGAGAGCGGCGGCGTCAGATGTCGCGAAATAAACGCCCCAGACGGTCGGCATACGCCCGTCCTGCTTCGCCGCGAGTGCGGCCACTCGCTTTCCGTCACTGAATGCATTCGTGTAGTACCCGTATGCCGCACCGCCGTCCGCGCCGAATGTCCAGCCGAACAGCTCGCCGTAGAAACGCTTGCCCGCCTGGACGTCGGGAAGCGACACATCCACCCAGCACGGCGTGCCTTCCGCGAATGCGGCCATGAGCCCGGATCCTTCCTTCGTGTGCGCACCGCCCGAGCGGCACCCCTTCGGGCCACGCTAATGGCGCATTTCGCCCGGCGCAGGGCGGGGCAAATCGAACAATTGACTAATTGCCTCCCGGTGAGGGCCTGTGCGCACTGGGTTGTCCACCGAAGTTGTCCACAGGCTGTTGATAACACTTTTGCTGGTCACGGCCGTCCGGGGGCGCGCTCCTTACCGCCTCTCGACGGTCTCTTACGGCCCCGGCGATCAGCGGGCGGTTCCCCATTTGCAGTCGGCCGAATCGCGCTCCGATCACCCCTCGGTAAGCTGACGGCATGACAGGACAAGTGCGTACCGTCGACGGCCGCGTGGCCGGTCGGCGCGGCCAGGCGACGCGGCAGAAGCTGCTCGACTGCCTCAGCGAGATGCTCAGCACCTCGCCGTATCGGGACGTCAAAGTCATCGACGTGGCCCGGAAGGCAGGCACTTCACCCGCGACCTTCTATCAGTACTTCCCGGACGTCGAGGGCGCCGTCCTCGAGATCGCCGAGGAAATGGCCAAGGAGGGTGCCGGATTGACCGAACTCGTCTCCGGCCGCTCCTGGGCGGGTAAAGCGGGACGCCAGACGGCGGAAGAACTCGTCGAGGGATTCCTCGACTTCTGGCGCAAGAACGACGCGATCCTCAGGGTCATCGATCTCGGCGCCGCCGAGGGCGACAAGCGGTTCTACAAGATCCGTATGAAGATCCTGAGTTCGGTCACCAACTCCCTTACGGATTCCGTGAAGGAGCTCCAGTCCAAAGGCCGGGTCGACAAGGACGTCAACCCCGCCGCGATGGCCGGCTCTCTGGTCGTCATGCTCGCCGCGGTGGCGGGGCACCAGAAGGGCTTCCAGACCTGGGGCGTGAAGCAGGCCGAACTGAAGCCGAATCTGGCGCTGTTGGTCCACCTGGGCATCACGGGCAAGAAGCCGGCGAAGTAGCCGCGCCCGCGGGGCGCGGTACGGGCGCGCCCTTCCTTCCGTCCTGTCACGCCGGCGGCGGATCAGCGAACTGATCCGCCGCCGGCGCTCCCGTCTCACGGACCGGACGGCAGCACCCGCTCCACCATCTCGCCGATCAGCCGCGCGGCCTCCTCCTCCGAGAAGACACCGGGCAGCGTGAGCCGCTCCACCACCAGCCAGTTGGCGGCCAGATAGAGCATCTTGACCGCGTCGGCGTCACCGGGCAGCCCGGACGCCAGATGCCCCTCGACGTTCGCCTCCACGTCCTTGACGACGCGCGCCGTCAGCACGGCGCGCAGCTCGGGGCGCCGGGTGGCCTCCAGCCGCAGTTCGAGCAGCGCGAGGAACCCGGTCCGGAACGCGGTGACGCGCCGCACCACCTGCTGTACCAACTCCGCCGTGCGCTCGCGGGTGTTGGGTCCGGCCAGCAGGCCGGCGGCGGTGGCCTCGTCCGGGATCAGCCGCTCGTAGATCCGGTGGCCCACCTGGTTGAGCAGGTCGTCACGGCTGGTGAAGTAGTTGGACGCCGTGCCCGTGGGCACGGCCGCCTCGGCGTCGACGGCCCGGAAGGTCAGACCTCGGGCGCCGTCGCTCGCCAGCACTTCGATGGCGGCGTCGACCAGTGCCGAGCGCCGGGCCAGGTTCTGTCGCATGGGGGCGGTCACACCTTTTCGCGTTGACACCACTTCATGTGTAGTACTACATCGTAAGTAGTGCCCGGCCGGCAGGAGTGGCCCGTCCGCGGTGCTCGCGGGACCGGCGCGGTTGAATGAGCCCATGAGCGACGACGAGGCCGACGAGCGGCAGGCGTTCCGCGCGGTCCTGCCCCGGCTACGGGTCTGGGACACCGATCTGCCCGCCTTCGATCCGGCCGCCGCGCCCGGCGCACCGCTGACACTGTTCCACCGGTGGTTCGTGGAGGCGGTGGCGGCCGGGCAGAGCGAGCCGCACGCCATGACGCTCGCGACCGCCGGCGCCGACGGGCGGCCCGACGTACGGACCCTGCTGCTGCACGACGCCGACGAGCGCGGCTGGCACTTCGCCTCGCACGCGACCAGCGCGAAGGGCCGCCAGCTGGCCGCCCGGCCGTGGGCCGCGCTCGGCTTCTACTGGCCGGCGCGGGGGCGGCAGATCCGGGTACGCGGCGCGGTGAGCGCCGCCGGACCGGAGGAGAGCCGGGCCGATCTGGGCGTCCGGTCCACCGGCGCGCTGGCCTCGGCGCTGACCGGGCGGCAGAGCGACGTACTCGGCTCCACTGAGGAGTTGGCGCGCGCGTCCGAGGCCGCGTGGGAGCGGGCGCGGGCCGAGCCGCGGGCGCCGGTCCCGACCTGGACGCGGTACGTGCTGGACGCCGAGGAGGTCGAGTTCTTCCAGGGCGACGCCCAGCGGCGCCATGTCCGGCTGCGCTACCGCCGTACGGCGACGGGTCCGGCCGGCGGCGACTGGTCCCGCGAGCTGCTCTGGCCCTGAGCGCCTTCTCACGGACCCGGCCGGAAGCGGTCGCGGGAGGTCTCGATGTGGCCCAGATAGCGCTGGGTCCAGTCGCACATCAGGTCGACCGTCTCGCGCAGGGCGCGGCCCGGTTCGGTGAGGGTGTACTCGACCTTCGGCGGGACGGTGGGGTGCACGGTCCGCTCCACCAGGCCGTTGCGTTCCAGCATGCGCAGATTCTGGGTCAGCATCTTGTGGCTGATGCCCGCGACCTCGTCCCGTATCTCCCCGAAGCGCAGGGTCCGCTCCCCCAGCGCCTCGATGATCAGCAGCGCCCACTTGTTGGCGACGTCGGAGAAGATCTCCCGCGCCAGCGAGTCCGCGCGCCGGAGATCCGCGTCCTCGGGCAGGCCGCCGAACTGCTTGGTCACCATCAGGTTCCCCAGTCACCAAAAAGTGCGTTCTTCCATGTCAGCCCACACTCTCCTACGGTTCCTGAGTAACCACAAGAGACCGACTGTCAGACCGAAGAGCAAGGCGGAAACCATGGCCATCACCCTCGTCGACCCGACCGGACTCCCCAAGATCGACGTCTACCGGCAGGTGTCGATCGCGACCGGATCGAAGCTGGTCTTCATCGCCGGGCAGGTCGCCTGGGACGCGGACGGCGTCACCGTCGGCGAGGGCGACCTCGCCGCACAGGTCGAGCGCTGCTACCTCAACGTCGGCACCGCCCTGGCCGGCATCGGCGCCTCCTTCGAGGACGTGGCGAAACTGACCGTCCACGTCGTCGACTGGACCCCCGACAAGATGCCGCTGTTCCTGGACGGGCGCGCCCGCGCGACGGAGAAGCTGGGGGTGAACCCCGTACCGCCGAGCACACTGCTGGGCGTCGCGGCACTGGACGTGCCCGAGCATCTGGTCGAGATCGAGGTCGTCGCGGTCATCGACTGATCCCCGGCGGCGCGCTGCGCGCGGAGCGTCTGATTCACGCCGACTTTCACGGCAGATTCAGCCTCCGCGCGCAGGACTTACCCGTACGTAACCGATTCGCAATCGATTCCCATCTTGACCGAGACCCAACAAGTGCCCGCTCGATTACGCTCAGCTCTCATGGCCAGCGACATCGACCTCACCAACGACCGCCCCGTGTACGTCATCGGCGGCGGCCCTGGCGGTCTCGCCGTCGCCGCCGCCCTGCGCGCGCAGGGCGTACGAGCCGTGGTGCTGGAGAAGTCCGAGGCCGTCGGGGCCTCTTGGCGCGGTCACTACGACCGGCTCCATCTGCACACCACCCGCAAGCTGTCCGCGCTGCCGGGCCTCCCGATGCCGCGGTCCTTCGGCCGCTGGGTGTCGCGGGACCACATGGTGCGCTATCTGGAGAAGTACGCGGAGTTCCACGCCCTGGAGATCGTCACCGGCGTCGAGGTCACCGGCATCGACCGCTCGGCGGACGGCGGGAGCTGGCTGCTGCGCGCGACCGGCGGCCGGGAGCTGACCGGGAGCGCCGTCGTCGTCGCCACCGGCTACAACCACACGCCGCGGCTGCCCGCGTGGCCGGGGGCGGAGTCGTACGAGGGGGAACTGCTGCACGCCGGTACGTACCGCAACCCCCGCCCGTACGCGGGCAAGGACGTCCTGGTCGTCGGAGTCGGCAACACGGGCGCGGAGATAGCCGTCGACCTGGTCGAGGGCGGCGCGGCGCGGGTGCGTCTGGCGATCCGTACCGTCCCGCACATCGTGCGCCGCTCCACCGCGGGCTGGCCGGCGCAGCGCACCGGCATCCTGGTCCGGCGGCTGCCGACGCGGCTGGTCGACCGGGCCGGCGAGATCATGTGCAGGATCGCGGTGCCCGATCTCGCGGAGCGGGGGCTGCCGCGCCCCGACACCGGGCTGTACTCGCGGGTGCGTGAGGGCGCGATCCCGGTGCAGGACGTCGGTCTGATCGCGGCGGTGCGCAAGGGGCGGGTCGAACCGGTCGCGGCGGTCGAGTCGTTCGACGGCAACAAGGTGGTGCTGGCGGACGGTTCGCGGATCTCGCCCGACGTGGTGATCGCCGCGACCGGCTACAGCAGGGCCCTGGAGGGCCTGGTGGGGCACCTCGGCGTGCTGGACGAGCGGGGGCGCCCGGTGGTGCGCGGCGCGCGCACGTCCGACCGGGCGCCGGACCTTTACTTCACGGGCTTCACGAATCCGATCAGCGGGATGCTGCGCGAGCTGTCCAGGGACGCGGAGCGGATCGCGAAGGCGGTCGGGACGAAGGCGGCCAAGGCGCGGGCGGCCAAGGCCAGGGCGAAGGCGAAGGGCGTCAAGCAGCGCTGACGGGGGCGGGGGCCGGGGCGGCCTTGGCGCGGCTCCTGATCAGCAGGGCCATCAGCGCCGCCGCCGCGCACAGGGCGCCGGAGCCGTACCAGACCATGTCGTACGAGCCGGTGACGTCCCGCACCGTGCCGCCCGCGAACGCGACGATCCCGGCGCCGACCTGGTGCGAGGCGAGCACCCAGCCGAAGACGATCGCGCTGTCGGCGCCGTAGTACTCGCGGCACAGGGCGATCGTCGGCGGGACGGTCGCGACCCAGTCCAGACCGTAGAAGACGATGAAGAACAGCATCGGCGGCCGGACGTCCCCACCGCCCTGCACGAGCAGCATCGGCAGGAAGAGCAGCGAGACGCCGCGCAGCGCGTAGTAGACGGCGAGCAGCCGGCGCGCGTCGAAACGGTCCGTGAACCATCCCGAGGCGATCGTGCCGACGATGTCGAAGACACCGATGACGGCGAGGAGCGAGGCGGCGGCCGTGATCTGCATGCCGTGGTCGTGGGCGGCGGGGATGAAGTGGGTCTTGACCAGGCCGTTGGTGGAGGCGCCGCAGATCGCGAACGTCCCGGCGAGCAGCCAGAAGGGGCCCGTGCGGGCGGCGTCGAACAGGACGGTGACGGCCCGCCGCGCGGCGCCGGTGACCGGGGGCGGCTTGGGCTTGAACTCCTCGGAGCCGTACGGCGCGAGCCCCACGTCCGCCGGGTGGTCGCGCAGCAGCAGCCAGACGAAGGGGACGACGACCAGCGCGGACAGCGCGACGGTGATGGCGGCGGGGCGCCAGCCGTGGTTCTCCACGAGCCAGGAGAGCAGCGGCAGGAAGACGAGCTGCCCGGAGGCGCCGGCCGCGGTGAGGATGCCGGTGACGAGACCGCGCCGGGCGACGAACCAGCGGTCGGTGACGGTGGCGGCGAAGGCCAGGGCCATCGAGCCGCTGCCGAGGCCGACGAGGACGCCCCAGTAGAGGACCATCTGCCAGGCGGCCGTCATGACGGTGGTGAGCGCGGAGCCGGTCGCGATGACGGTCAGCGCGACGGCCACGACCCGGCGTATCCCGAACCGGTCCATGAGCGCGGCGGCGAACGGCGCGGTCAGCCCGTACAGCGCGAGATTGACGGAGACCGCGAACCCGATCTCGCCGCGCGACCAGTCGAACTCCGAGTGCAGCGGATCGATGAGCAGCCCCGGCAGCGAGGCGAACGCGGCGGCGCCGATGATCGTCACGAAGGTGACGGCGGCGACGAACCAGGCCCGGTGCACACGGGACCGGGGCCGGCCGCGCGGGGCGGGGGCCTCCGCGGGTATCTCTGCGGGTGTCTCGGCTGTCTGCGTCACGCCAAGAAGCATCGACGCCACCGCCACACGGGGCGAGTGGCCCGAAGGCCACGGGCCAATAGGATCGGGCCACGAGGTCGGCCGGACGGTAGCGGTTGCGGGCGGGTCGGCCCATGCAGACCGCCGGAGCTGTCCGGCCCTCGGGCCCGCGCGGGCTGTCCGGCCGTCCGGGCCGTCGAGACGCCGGGTCATCGTGGCCGTACCGCGTGGGCGCCGTGCCGACGAGCATGGGCCGCTCCTCGGCGAGCGCGCGCGAACGCGGTACGGGCCCCGGGGGGACTTCGCCCGAGCAGAACACGGCGTGTCCCGCTCAGCCGCCGACGCGGTGTTTTCTCGGCCCGTACGGCGTGCCAATCGGCCCGGCCGCCGCCGGAGCCGACCGGGTCAGCCGGGCCTCCCGCCGTCCGGCGCGCGCGCCCGTGGCAGGCGCGTCGAACACGGCCCCGTACGGGCCGCAGGACACGGCCTGTCCCCCTCGGCCGGCGGGCCAGGGTCCTCGGTCCGTACGGCAGGCCGGTCCGCCCGGCCGACAGAGCTGAACGGGGCAGCGGGCACCCGTGCGTGT
>NZ_JAAPBF010000274.1 GCF_022695985.1 Streptomyces sp. NP-1717
GTACGGGTTGGCGGCGCGGGAGGCCCGCAGCAGTTCGGGGTCGACGTCGCCGAAGAGCAGTTCCTCGCCGCGGCCCGCGCGGGCGCGGGTGGTGCCGTCCGGACCGGCCAGGCAGCTCAGCCCGACGAACTCGAACGCCGCCCCGCCCTCCCCCTCGCGGCCTGTCCGGTTCACGTACGCCACGTACATCTGGTTCTCGAAGGCGCGTACCGGGACGAGCGATTCGGCGACGAACTGAAAGGGGTGCATCTGGGCGGTGGGCACCAGCAGCAGGTCCGTCCCGGCGAGCGCGTGGGCGCGTACGTTCTCCGGGAACTCGACGTCGTAGCAGATCATGATCCCGACCCGCAGACCGCCGAGTTCGGCCTGTACGACCGGGGTGTCGCCCGGTGTGAACCACTCCCGTTCGAAGCCGCCGAAGAGGTGGGTCTTGCGGTAGTCGGCGAGGGCGGCGCCGTCCGGGCCGACGAGCCGCGCGGCGTTGTGGACGCGCGAGCCGTCCCCGGACCGCTCCGGGTAGCCGTACAGGACCGCGATGCCGTGCTCGGCGGCGATCCCGGCAACGGTCGCGGAAGCCGGACCGTCCGCGGTCTCGGCCAGCCGGGACACGTCGGCGCCGATGGCGTATCCGGTGAGGAACATCTCGGGGCAGACCAGCAGCCCCGCTCCGCCGGCCGCGGCCTCGCGGGCCGCGCCCGCGAGGATCCCGAGGTTCTTCACGACATCGCCGGGCCGGCCGGAGCTCTGGAGCAGGGCGATACTCGACGGCGGCATGGCAGACCTCAGGGCGTCATGGTGTTCGGGGGGACGTCTTGACGGTACGGCTCCGGCTTCCGCCGCGACAAGGCGCCTCTGTTGCGTGTGGGCGGGGCAATCGTTGCGTGTTCCTGCCCCGGTACGGCGATTCGTTGCACCGCTGGTCGTAGCCGGTCCTCCGCCGTGCGGCGGAGCGGGTGGGGACCGTGGCGTGACGCCCGGGAGGGGGCCGGCGCGGGACGGTGATCAGGCCCGGGAAGCACCGGGCGCACCGCATCCGTACCGGGAGAACCGGTACTCCTGAGGAGGGGTCTTCCATGAGTCCTGCCGCACCGTCGTTCCGCCGCCGCACCCGTGCCACCGCGGTGGGGGCCGCGCTGCTGATCGCCACCTCCGTCGCGGCGACCGGCGGACCGGCCGCCGCGTCGGACGGCGCCGGGGCCGGCGACCGGAGCACGACGCGGGAGGCGGCGGCCCTGACCGGCACCGCCAAGCTGTACCGCTCGCTCGGTGACGACATCACCTTCAGCTTCGACGCGCACCTGGCCGCCGAAGACACCGGTGACCCGGGCAAGGCCACCGGCACCTTCCGCTTCAGCCACTACCTGAACGGCGACGGCGCCTTCGCCGAGGTGAAGGTCGACTGTCTGGTGACCGGCGGGAAGGTGGCCGTCGTGAGCGGCGTCGTCACCGAGTCCGATCTGGAGGGGGCCGAGGGCGAGCGGGTCGGCGTCACGGTGCACGACCTGGGGCGCAAGGACCGGCTCGGCTACAGCTGGGCCTCCACCGGCAGCCCGGTCGACCAGGGGCCGCTGCCCAAGTGCGTCAGCTCCGCGCCGTTCGAGACGGTCAAGGCGGGCACCGGCGACTTCACGGTGCTGCCCTGGGAACCGCGGCTCTGAGCCGACGGTGACGGCCGGGGCTCCCGCACAGGGGACGGGAGCCCCGGCGCCGTACCGGACGGCCCGGTCAGCCGGGGGCGCCCGACGAGAAGCGCCTGAGCAGAGGTGAGAGCACCAGCACGGACTTCGTGCGCTCCACGTACGGCTCCCCCGCGATCTGTTCGAGCACCCGCTCGAAGTGGCGCATGTCGGAGGCGAAGACCTGGACCACGGCGTCCGCGTCGCCGGTGACGGTCGAGGCGGACACCACCTCCGGGTAGCGCGACAGTCCGCGCCGGATGTCCTCGGGCGAGGTCTTGTGCCGGCAGTAGATCTCGACGAACCCCTCGGTCTCCCAGCCGAGCGCCGCCGGGTCCACCCGCACGGTGAAGCCGGTGATGGCGCCCTCGGCGCGCAGCCGGTCGACCCGCCGTTTCACGGCGGGCGCCGAGAGACCGACCTCGGAGCCGATGTCCGCGAAGGAGCGGCGGGCGTCCTCGGCGAGGGCGTGCACGATGCGTTCGTCGAGCTTGTTCAGTCGCACTGCGGGTGGGATCACTTCTCTGCGGATGGTGGCGGTGCCGTGGCCGGCCAGGGGCGGCGCGCCCCCTATCCGAAGTAGACCATGCGGCCGGCGGCCGGCCGGATTCCGAGGACCACCCAGGTGATCCCGGCGAGGACGGCGGAACATTTCGGGCCTTTTTCGGGGCACCCATGAAGTCGGGCCCGCGCGCCGGACGACGGGCGGGGAGGCGCCGGGGCGACGACCGGGCCTCCGGGCCGACCGAGACCGAGGAGAACGATGAGCTGGCTGGATCCCGCCCCCTTCCTGCGTGGCGTGGGCTGGAGGGACGGCGACCGGGTGATTCGCGCCGACCCCGCCGATCTGACCCGGCTGCCGTGGGACATCGCCGAGCGCGCGGCGCTCCCGATCGGTGTCCGGCTGGAGTTCGTGTCGGACGACGCGTACGCCCTGGAGATCCGTTACCGCGCCGGTGTGCCCGAGCCCGGGGGCCCGCTGTCCGAACTCGCCCACGGCTTCGCCCTCTGGGAGGACGAGCGCCACCTGGGCGACACGTTCGGCGAACCGGCGCGGGAGCGGTCGGTCCGTATCGAACTGCCCGCGTCCGCCGGTCCGTTCACGGTCCACCTCCCCGAGGCGCACGCGCCCGTGATCCTGGGTCTGCGGCCGGTCGGCGGTACCGTCGCCCCGGCGCCGGCGCGCCCGCGCTGGGTCGTCCACGGCGACTCGATCACCGAGGGCTGGTGGTCGACGCGCCCCGCGCACTCCTGGCCCGCCGTCGCCGGCCGCGCGCTCGGCCTGGACACGGTCAATCTCGGTTACGCGGGCGCCGCCCGTGGCGAACTCGTCACCGCCGCCCAGGTCGCCGCGCTCCCCGCGGATCTGCTCACCCTCGCCTTCGGCACCAACTGCTGGTCCGAGGTGCCGTATTCGGCGCCGCTGCTGTACGAGACGGTGCGCGCGTTCCTCGCTCTCGTACGCGAGGGGCACCCCGCCACCCCGCTGCTGCTGCTCTCGCCGGTGCTGCGGCCCGCCGCCGAGCACACGCGCAACTCGCTCGGGGCGACGCTCGCGGAACTCCGCACGGCCATGGAGGAAGCGGTACGCGACAGCGTCGCGGCGGGCGACGAACGGCTTCTGCTGCTGCCCGGCCGGGGCCTGCTCCGCGCGGAGCATCTGGTGGACGGACTGCATCCGGACGACAGCGGGCATGTACTCATGGCGGAGGCGGTCACGGCCGCCCTGCGCGGAACGAGAACGGTACCCCCGTCCGTGGTGCCGGCCGGTCGGCTCGTCCCTGTCCGGCCCGGCGGCTCCCCCGCGACGGGACCTCATGGTTGCCCGAGGACGGGGTAGGCGAGCGACTGAGATGAGTGAAGAGCCGCACGTGGTGATCGTGGAATCACCCCACCGTGACACGGCGTCCGCCCGCAGGGCCGCCGCCGACTTCCTGACGCGGCACTGCCCCTGGGCCGACCTGGACGCGGTGCTGCTCGTCGTCTCCGAGCTGGTGGCGAACGCCGTACGGCACACCTCCGGCTGGTGGCGGCTCCATCTCACGGCCGGGCGCGAGGCGCTGGTCGTGGAGATCGACGATTCGAGCCCGCAGCCGCCCGTTCCGCGCGACCCCGACTTCGGCGGCGGTGGCGGATTCGGCTGGCACATGGTGCTGAGGCTGGCGAGCCGTGTGGAGATCCGGCCGCTGCCGGAGGGCAAGCGCGTGCAGGCTGTCTGGGACCGCCCGGCGACTCCGCCGCGGGTCTGCTGAACAGGCCCGTAACACCTGTACGCGTGGTGGAGGGGAAGGCCCGGGTTCCGGGCCTTCCCCTCCACCACGCGTACAGGTGTTACGGGGCCGTCGGGCTCACTCGACGGCCAGCAGACCTTCCCGGAGCCGTCCGGTGATCCGTGACAGCAGCCGCGACACATGCATCTGGGAGACGCCCAGCTCCTGCCCGATCTCCGACTGCGTCATCTCCGCGCCGAAGCGCATCTGGAGGATCCACTTCTCGCGGTCGTCCAGCTCGTCGATCAACGGCTTGAGCGCCTGTACGTTCTCCGCCGCCTCCAGCTGCGCGTCGGGCGCGCCGAGCCGGTCGGCGAGCCTGGAGGAGGACTCGGCGGTGTCGTCGGTCGGCATGTCGATGGAGCCGGCGGTGTAGCCGTTGCTCGCGACGACGCCTTCGATGACCTCGTTCTCGTCGAGGTCCAGGTATTCGGCGAGTTCGGCCGTCGTCGGGGAGCGGTCCAGGCGCTGCGACAGCTCGTCCGTCGCCTTGGCCAGGTCGATCCGCAGCTCCTGAAGGCGGCGCGGCACGTGCACGGCCCAGCTCGTGTCACGGAAGAACCGCTTGATCTCACCGACGATGTACGGGACGGCGAACGTCGCGAACTCCACCTCGCGGCTGAGCTCGAAGCGGTCGATCGCCTTGATGAGGCCGATGGTGCCGACCTGGACGATGTCCTCCATCTGGTCCGAGCGGTTACGGAAGCGCGTCGCCGCGTACCGCACCAGGGCCAGGTTGAGCTCGATCAGGGTGTTGCGGACGTACTGGTGCTCGTGGGTGCCTTCCTCCAGCTCCGCCAGCCGGACGAAGAAGATCCGCGAAATCTCCCGCGCGTCCTTGGGTGCCACATCCCCGGGGTTCTCCACGTACGGGAGGCCCAGTTCGGCCATGTCGGCCTGGTGGGTTCCGTACTGCGTGCTCTCGGTCGGGACTGTGCTCGCCATGGACACTGTGTCCTCCCCTGCTCCGTTGGACAGTGCACAGCCCGTGTACCCAGCCGTAACCGAGTCATGTCCCCCGATCTCCGACCGGAATGTGCCGGTCCCGGTCGCCGTGGCTTCGGCGACCGGGACACTGCCCCGTGAGTGGCGAGGAAAGACCAGGTCAGGGGAGTTGGAATGGCCGGGTCAGGGCCGTCGCGTACGGATGGCGGACCGGAGAAAAGTTCTTCGCACCAGGCCGGACGAACCGGACAATTCCTAACTCCAGCTCGCGTGGAGGGGCTTGCCCTCCGCGTAGCCCGCCGCGCTCTGGACGCCGACGATCGACTTCTCCGCGAACTCCTCCAGCGAGTTCGCCCCGGCGTAGGTGCACGCGGACCTGACGCCGGCGATGATCGAGTCGATCAGGTCCTCGACGCCCGGCCGCGACGGGTCCAGGAACATCCGCGAGGTGGAGATGCCCTCCTCGAAGAGCGCCTTGCGGGCGCGGTCGTAGGACGACTCCTCGCTGGTGCGGTTCCGTACGGCGCGTGCCGACGCCATGCCGAAGGATTCCTTGTACAGCCGTCCGTCGGCGGCCTGCTGGAGGTCGCCGGGCGACTCGTACGTACCGGCGAACCAGGAACCGATCATCACGTTCGAGGCTCCGGCGGCCAGGGCCATCGCGACGTCGCGGGGGTGCCTGACACCGCCGTCCGCCCAGACGTGCTTGCCGTACTTCTTCGCCTCGGCCGCGCACTCCAGCACGGCGGAGAACTGCGGCCGGCCCACGCCGGTCATCATGCGCGTGGTGCACATGGCGCCGGGGCCCACACCGACCTTGATGATGTCGGCGCCGGCTTCGATGAGATCGCGCACGCCCTCGGCGGCCACGATGTTGCCCGCCACTATCGGCACCTTGGGGTCGAGCGCCCGGACGGCCCTGATCGCCGCGAGCATCGACTCCTGGTGGCCGTGCGCGGTGTCGACGACCAGCGTGTCCACCCCGGCGTCGAGGAGCTGCGCGGCCTTGCCCGCGACGTCCCCGTTGATGCCGACGGCGGCGGCGATACGGAGCCGGCCGGCCGCGTCGGTGGCCGGGGTGTAGAGCGTGGCGCGCAGGGCGGCCTTACGGGTCAGGATGCCGACCAGCTTGCCCTCGGCGTCCACGGCCGGGGCCAGCTTGCGGTTGGCGCCGTCGAGCCGGTCGAACGCCTCGCTCGGGTCGATGTCCGCGTCGATGAGCAGCAGGTCCTTGGACATGACCTCGGACAGCTGGGTGAACCGGTCGACCCCGGTCAGGTCGTGGTCGGTGACGATCCCGACGGGGCGCATGCCGCCGTCGACGACCACTCCGGCGCCGTGCGCCCGCTTGTGCAGCAGGGACAGCGCGTCACCGACGGTCTGCGTCGGCGCCAGGACGATCGGGGTGTCGAGCACGAGGTGCCGCGTCTTGACCCAGGAGACGACCTCGGTGACGACCTCGATCGGAATGTCCTGCGGGATGACGACGAGGCCACCGCGCCGGGCGACGGTCTCCGCCATGCGGCGGCCCGCGATCGCCGTCATGTTGGCGACGACGAGGGGGATCGTGGTTCCGGTGCCGTCGGGTGCGGCGAGGTCCACACCCTGCCGGGATCCGACGGCCGAACGGCTCGGCACCATGAACACGTCGTCGTACGTCAGGTCGTACGGCGGCTTCAGATCATTGAGGAAACGCATACCGACTCTCTCACCTGCGGTTCTACGGAAAGGGCGGGTGGGGAGTCAGCTCGGACCGGTGGACGGTCCCGGCTGCGGCTCCTACGTCATCATCGCCGATGGCACGGACTTCTGGCCAACCGGCGGGATGCTTTCCGTACCATCGGCCGACGCGGGCCGGGAGCGTTCGTAGCTTCGGCCGAGAGCCGGCGGTGGCGCGGAGACCCGTGCCGTTACTCGCCGTCCGGGTCCTTGCGCTCCAGTGCCGGTCGCGGGCCGGGCTCGAAGTCGTGGAGCAGGAAGTCGGCCGCGGCGGTGTCGGTGACCAGGCTCGTGACGAGCCCGGATCTCAGGACGGCTCCGATGGCGGCGCCCTTGCGCTGGCCGCCCGCGATCGCGACGACCTCGGGGATACGGCGCAGCCGGTCGGCCTCGACGGTGATGCACCGCTCGCCCAGGTCCCGTCCGACCCGCCGGCCCTCCGCGTCGAAGAGGTGCGCCGACATCTCGGCCTCGACCCCGAGGGACGCGTAGTGCGAACGCTCCTCGTCGGTGAGCATGTCGTGGACCGTGGAGATCCCCGCCTCCCAGGAGCCGATGGAGACGGCGGCGACGGTGACCTTGTCGAAGTAGTCGAAGGCCCGGGCGATACCGGTCTGGCTGCGCAGCGCGGCGGCGGTCGCCGGGTCGGGCAGCAGCATCGGGGCGTAGATCGGGTGCGCCTCGCCGCCGGAGACCTGGGCGGCTCGCCGTACGGCCTCGACGGAGCCGCGCTCGGCGGTGCCCGCGTCGTACACACCGGTCAGCTGGACGACGGTGCAGGGCGGCAGGCGGTCGAGCGCGGCGGCCATATGGATGGTGGAGCGGCCCCAGGCCAGACCGAGGACGTCGCCCTCGATCACCAGTTCGCCGAGAAGGTCGGCGGCGACCTCGCCGAGGTTCTCGGGGTCGGGCGACTCGTCGGCGCCCTCGGCGGGCGACTCCACGACGACGGCGTGCCGCAGGCCGTAGCGGGCGCGCAGGGCGTCGGAACGCTCGGCGTCGAGCTCGGCCGGGACGCGGATCTCGATCCTCACGAGGTCACGTTCGAGCGCGGTCTCCAGGACCCGGGCCACCTTGAAGCGGCTGACGCCGAACTCCTCGGCGATCTGGATCTTGGACTTGCCCTCCAGATAGAAGCGGCGGGCCATGGCGGCGGCCTGCACCAATTCCGCGGGTCCCATGCGCAGGGCCGGCCGACCCGCCGACATACCAGACACCGCGATCTCCTCACTGCTGTTCACACTCTGGACGCGCTCTCATCCTGTCAGATTCGGCGGTCCTTGATCAGCCCGGTCGGGCGCCGTTCATGAAGCCGTGGCCCGGTGGCCGCGTGGAGTTGCGCTCAGTGGGCGCAGGACCAGCCGGCCGAGGCGGTCGCCTCGTCGGCCTGGTGGCGCAGCATCCGCACCGCCGCCGCCGGGTCGTCCGTCCCGTACACCGCCGAACCGGCGACGAACACGTCCGCCCCCGCCTCGGCGCAGCGCTCGATGGTGGCGGCCGAGACACCGCCGTCGACCTGGAGCCAGAGTTCGAGGCCGTGCTTGGAGATCAGCTCACGGGTACGGCGGATCTTGGGCAGCATGATGTCCAGGAACGCCTGGCCGCCGAAGCCCGGCTCCACCGTCATGATCAGCAGCATGTCGAGCTCGGGCAGCAGGTCCTCGTACGGCTCGACGGGCGTCGCGGGCTTCAGCGCCATCGAGGCACGCGCGCCCTTGGCGCGGATCTCGCGCGCCAGCCGGACAGGGGCCGCGGCGGCCTCCGCGTGGAAGGTGACCGAACCGGCTCCGGCCTCGACGTACTGCGGGGCCCAGCGATCGGGCTCCTCGATCATCAGATGGCAGTCCAGAGGAGTCTCCGTCGCACGGGCGAGCGCCTCGACCACCGGGACACCGAGAGTCAGATTGGGCACGAAGTGGTTGTCCATGACATCGACGTGGAGCCAGTCGGCGCCTTCGGCCGCGTTCGCCTCCTCGGCCAGACGTGCGAAATCGGCGGACAGGATGCTGGGGTTGATCTGAGCCATGTGCCAAGCCTGCCATGCTCCGGGCGACTTCCCCGCCT
>NZ_JAAPBF010000275.1 GCF_022695985.1 Streptomyces sp. NP-1717
GTATCCCCGGAGGCGTACGGAACGGCTCGGACGGTTCCCTCTGCGGAGCGATGTGCCCCGGTCGCGGGAGACGCACCATTGAAGTATGAGTACAGCGACCTTCACCCCCGTTCCGACCGTGGACGTCGGCCCGCCGCACAGCGGGGCGACGGCTCTCGGTTCCGCCCCTCACTCCGGCCCGCACTCCCCGCACCGCCTCGGCAACGCGCTGCGGGCGGTCAAGGTCTTCGTGACCGCCGCGTTCAGCGTGGCCGTCCTCGGTGAGTACGGAGAGGAGGCGGGCATCATGCGCTGAGCACGCCCGTACGTCCGCAGGTCCGTACGTCCGCACGCACCCCCGATCGGCTAATGTCGCGGCCGTGACTCACCCGACCGTGACTGTCCGGTCACTCCTCGCAGTTGGCGCACTCGTCCTGTCGCTGACCGCGCTCACCGCACTCACCGCGCTCTGCCCGGCCCAGTACGCCCTGCTCGCTCAGCCGATCCCCGTGGCCGAGCGGTTCGCGGTCACCGAGTGGCGACTGCCCGCCACCTCGCCGCCGTTCGCCGCGATCCTGTTCGTCCCGGCCACCTGGCTCCCGGTCGCCACGCTCAAGGCCCTTGCCGTCGTGGGCAACGTGCTGCTTCTCGTCCTCCTCGTCCGCCTGTCCTGGCGATTCGCCGCCCGCCGCCCCGCCGCCATCCCCGCCACACTCCCGCTGTCCGTCCCCGTTCCCGTTGTCGTCGCTCTCGGGCTGTGGCTCGAACCGGTCTTCCGGACCGTGCTCCACGGGGAGATCGGCCTCGCGCTGGCCTGCCTCGTCCTCTGGGACCTGACACGGCCGGACCACGCGCTCGGCAAGGGCTTCGCCATCGGGATCGCGGCGGGTGTCGAGCTGACCCCCGCCCTCTTCATCGCCTATCTGCTGCTGACGGGCAGGCCCGGCGACGTACGCGCCGGGCTCACCGCCCTCGCGTCCCTCATCGGCACGATGCTGCTCGGCGCCCTCGTGCTCCCACGCTCCAGCCTCGACTTCTGGACGCTGCGGGTCTTCGGGACCAGCGGTCCGGGCGAGGCGTGGAGCGCCGACAACCAGTCGCTGCAAGGGCTGTTCGCCCGCGCGCTGCACACACCCGAGCCGGGTGTCGGCTGGGCGCTCGCGTGCGTGGTCATCACGTTCGCCGGCCTGTGGCTGGCCCGAAGGGCCGTCGTGCGCGCGGGACATGAGACATGGGGCGTGCTGGCCACCGCGCTGACCACACTGCTCGTCTCGCCGGTCAGCTGGTCCCACCACTGGGTGTGGTGCGTGCCGCTGCTGGCCGTCCTGCTCGCGGAGGGCCGGTGGCGTACGGCTGCGGCGGTCGCGCTGGTCTTCTCGGCGCGGACCTTCCTCCTCGTACCGCACGAGGGCGGGGCGGAGCTCCGACTCGCCTGGTGGCAGCAGGTGGCGGCGTCCCCCTACCCCCTGCTGGCGCTCGCGGTGCTCGCGGCCCTCACGTACGGGGCGTACCGCCACCGCCACCGCCGTAAGACCGTCCCGCCGCTCGCGCCCGTCCGTCCGCTTCCGTTCGCTCAGCCGCCCGCGAGCAACTCGTCGGCGTCCACGATGCGGTAGGCGTACCCCTGCTCCGCGAGGAAGCGCTGACGGTGCGCCGCGAAGTCCTGGTCGATCGTGTCGCGGGCCACCACCGAGTAGAAGCGCGCCTCGTGCCCGTCCGCCTTCGGCCGCAGCACCCGGCCCAGCCGCTGCGCCTCCTCCTGGCGGGAGCCGAACGTGCCCGACACCTGGATGGCGACCGTCGCCTCCGGCAGATCGATCGAGAAGTTGGCGACCTTCGACACGACGAGCACCGAGATCTCGCCCTGCCGGAACGCCTCGAACAGCTTCTCCCGCTGCGCGTTGCTCGTCTCGCCCTTGATCACCGGGGCGTCCAGGTGCTCACCCAGTTCGTCGAGCTGGTCGATGTACTGGCCGATGACCAGCGTCTGCTCGCCCTTGTGTTTCCGGACCAGGGCCTCCGTCACCCTGCGCTTGGTCGCCGTCGTCGCGCAGAAGCGGTACTTCTCCTCCTGCTCGGCCGTCGCGTACGCCAGGCGCTCGCTGTCCGTGAGATTGACCCGTACCTCGACACAGTCCGCGGGCGCGATGTAGCCCTGCGCCTCGATCTCCTTCCACGGCGCGTCGAAACGCTTCGGTCCGATGAGCGAGAACACGTCCGACTCACGGCCGTCCTCCCGTACGAGCGTGGCCGTCAGCCCGAGCCGGCGCCGCGCCTGGAGGTCGGCGGTGAACTTGAAGACGGGCGCGGGCAGCAGATGCACCTCGTCGTAGACGATCAGACCCCAGTCGCGGGAGTCGAACAGCTCCAGATGCGGATAGACGCCCTTACGGCGGACCGTGAGCACCTGGTACGTCGCGATCGTGACCGGGCGGATCTCCTTGCGCGTACCGCTGTACTCGCCGATCTCCTCCTCGGTCAGGGACGTGCGCCTGATCAGCTCGTGCTTCCACTGCCGGGCGGAGACGGTGTTGGTGACGAGGATCAGCGTCGTCGCCTTGGCCTGCGCCATCGCCCCCGCGCCCACCAGCGTCTTGCCCGCGCCGCACGGCAGCACGACGACCCCGGACCCGCCGTGCCAGAAGCCCTCGACGGCCTGCCTCTGATACGGCCGCAGCGACCACTCGCGCTCGTCCAGCTCGATGGCGTGCGCCTCGCCGTCCACGTACCCGGCCAGGTCCTCCGCCGGCCAGCCCAGCTTCAGCAGCGTCTGCTTGATCTGCCCGCGCTCCGAGGGGTGCACGGCGACGGTGTCCGGGTCGATCCGGGCCCCCACCAGCGGCTGGACCTTCTTCGACCGCAGGATCTCCTCCAGCACCGGCCGGTCGGTGCTGGTCAGCACGAGCCCGTGGGTGGGGTGCTTGGACAGCGTGAGCCGCCCGTACCTGGCCATGGTCTCGGCGACGTCCACGAGCAGCGCGTGCGGCACGGGGTAGCGCGAGAACGCCACGAGCGCGTCGATGACCTGCTCGGCGTCGTGCCCGGCGGCCCGCGCGTTCCACAGCCCGAGCGGGGTCAGCCGGTAGGTGTGGATGTGCTCGGGCGCCCGCTCCAGCTCGGCGAAGGGCGCGATGGCCCGCCGACAGGCGTCGGCCTGCTCGTGATCCACCTCCAGCAGCAACGTTTTGTCGCTCTGGACGATGAGAGGTCCGTTCACAGCAGCGCCTTTCCGTCCTTCGTACGGCCACTTCCCTCGGCCAAACGTCCAGTGTGGCGCATCGCCGGTGGTTTCGTGGTGGGGGTGCGTACGTGCCCCCGTCGGGGGCAAGCGCGGCGTATGGCCGCTGAAATGGAACGGACGGGTGGGCGGGGTACCTCCCGCGTGGTGGATGCGTCGGGGAACGCGACGTCGACCTGGAGTACGTCGTGGGGCGGAGCCGTGTTGCGGGTGGTCATTCTGGCCGTCGCGCTCCTGCTGCTCGTCGGGTTCGCCGCCGTTCTGGCGGAGCTGACTCTCACGCCGTCACCCGCGTCGTCGGAGATCGCCGGTTCCAATCTCCAGCCGGGGCATTCGCTGCGCCAGTACGCCGAGGACTACACCTTCCTCGCCGCCTGCAAGCAGGTCGGCGGCAACGTGCTGATGGGCGCGCCGTTCGGGCTGTTGCTGCCGGTGCTGGTGCCGCGCAGGTTCCGGATGCTTCGAGTGATGGTGCTGACCGTGGTCATGATGACCGTGGTGGAGCTGGCGCAGGGCGCGATCGTCGAGGGCCGGGCCTTCGACGTGGACGACGTGATCATGAACACGAGCGGCGCGTTCCTCGCGTACCTGCTGATCGGACGCCGCTTCAGCCACCGATTCCACACCCTGGGGTTCCGCTCGCTGGAGGCGCAGGCCCGGCGCGAGCGGGAGCGCGAGGAGGAGTGGCAGCGCGAGAAGGCAGCGGAGAAGAAGGCCCGGCGCGCGGGTGTGGCGACGCGCACGACGACCAGTCGCGCGCCGTGGACCGAGCGCGTGCGGTCCGCTGTGAAGCGCGAGCCCGTGGCGGCGAAGAAGTCGGCGGCCCCGGCCAAGAAGTCCACAGCCAAGACCGCGGCGAAGAGGAGCACGGCCAAGACCGCGGCGAAGAAGACCAAGACCGCGAAGGACACGACCGCGAAGAAGAAGGCCGTCCCCAAGGCGGCTTCGAAGGACGCGGCCCGGCGGTTCCCGAAGTAGCGCCCGGCCGGGCTACGCCGGGTCGTCCGCCAGCTCCGCGACCCCCGTGATGCGGTGCAGCGGGTACGTGCGGACCTCGTCCGCCGTGTGGTCGTACGCCGTCACGAAGCCGCCCTCGACCCGCACCGGCGCGATCACCCGCTGGCTCGCCGCGCCCTCGGCGTTCACGTAACCGATCCAGAGCGCCGAGCCCGTCAGCGCGGCGGCCTGGACCGTCGCCAGGGTCTCGGCCGATGTCGTACGGGGCAGTTCGCCGCCTCTGGGCGCCGCCGATCCGGCCGGTTCGGGGAGCGTCTTCCGTACGACGGTCGCCGCCTGGTCACCGGCCCGGATCGCCCGTACCGCCGCGCCGAGCAGTGTCGGCGCGGGCACCGGCGGGCCGTCCGGTACCGGAGCCGGCGGCGTACGCGGCGGGGTGCGGTGCGCGTGGGCGCGCGTGACCAGGACATCGCCCTCGGCGGACTCGGCGGCCGGCGCGAGCCCCATCGTGCGCAGCCCGTCCAGCAGCGTCGTGGGGTCGGCCTGGGCCGCGAGGACGGTGGGTGCGAGACGGCGCAGCCGCAGTCCCTGGGAGCGCCGGTCGGCCAGGATCTCGTCCAGGACGGCCTCGTCGTCGCAGCGTACGTACGCCGACGCGGAGCCGATCCGCAGATGCCCGTGGCGGCGCGCCATGTCGTCGATGAGGTAACTGAGCGGCTGCGGTACGGGCGTACGGCTGTGCGCCGCCAGGAACGCGTGCAGGTCGGACGCGGACTGCCCGGCGTCCAGCGCGCGGCGTACGGAGGCGGGCGTGAAGCGGTAGACGGTGGCGCCGCCCCGTGACTCGATGTCGGCGATCACGGACAGCGTCTCGGCGAGCGGACGCAGCAGCGGTCCGGGGGCGACGGCGGTGAGGTCGGCCTGGAGGAGGACATGGTCGAGGGGTTCGGGCAGGTGGGGGGCGAGGACGCGCGCGGCGTGCAGGCCGGCGGCCGGGAGGTCCGCGCCGGTGGCCGCCCGGGAGGCCGGTTTCGGGAACGC
Source organism: Streptomyces sp. NP-1717 (assembly GCF_022695985.1). GTDB lineage: Bacteria > Actinomycetota > Actinomycetes > Streptomycetales > Streptomycetaceae > Streptomyces. The sequence goes on from NZ_JAAPBF010000275.1 coordinate 5,216, forward strand.
GCCCGTCGGCCCGCCGGCCACCGCCTCCGTGGCGATCAGCGCGCGCCCGTGCGACGACAGCGCGCCGCGGCCGGTCACGCCCAGCATCTCCGCCTCGTTCAGGGTCCACGCGGCGATACGCGCCCGCAGGTCCTCGGGCCGGCCGGCCGCCGCGCCGCGCAGCGGCCGCTCCCAGCGCAGCCGGGCGAGCACGCTCTCCGGGTCGGGGGCGGTGCCCTCGGGGAGGCTCGCGAGCAGGTCCAGTACGTGGCGCCGTACCTCCGGCGCGGCGCCCCGGTCCAGGTCGGGGCCGAGCGCGGCGAGCGTACGGCCCTTGCTGTCCTGGCCGCCGACGAGGCCCGGCGTGCGGGTGGCGCCGAGCCAGGCCGTGGCCAGCCTGGCCCACCGTTCGGCCGCGGGCAGGTCGGGCCACTGGTCGTAGGCGGGCGTCGGCGCGTACCGCTCGTCGGCCTCACCGTCCGCCGCCAACAGCCCTGCCCCGTAGGCCAGTTCGACCCAGAAGGCGGCCACGGGCTCGGTGACGTCCAGCGCGGTGGCGGTGCGCTTGAGGTCGCGTACGGAGAGGCCGCCGGCGCGCAGGACGTTCGGGCCGCCCTCGTTCCACTCCTTGGCCAGCTCCTCGACCGTCTCCAGCGCGGTGTACGCCTGCGCCGCCGCCGCGCTGTCCACAACCTGTGGACGGCTGACGGCGGAGGAGGCCGCCGACGACGCCGAGGGGTGCGGCAGGATCGCCGGCGGGTCCGGCTCGGCGTTGCGGTGCGCGCGGCCCCCGCGCAGATGCAGCGCGGCCTCGCGCGGCAGCACCACGGTGCGCGTGGAGGTCGGCAGCAGCAGCCCGTGGTCGCGCAGCCACTGCACGGGCGGCGCGGGCTTCGAGGTGATCTCGCCGTACGGCGGCCCCCACACCAGCCGGTCGAGCACGGTCAGCGCGTCGGGCGGGGCGGTGTCGAGCAGCGCCGCCATGCGGGTGCGGTCGGTGAAGAGCGCGGCCAGCGCGGTGACCGCCGAGACCGGGTCGTGCGTCGACGGCAGACCGGCGGTCGCGATGATCTCCTGGACACGGCCGGGCGACATCCCCGCCGTGGCCTCGGCGACGGTCGGGCCGAGGCCGGTCGGAGAGGGGTGGCCGGGGGACGGCGCCAGGATCTCGCGGGCCGTGCGGACCAGCCGCAGCCGGTCGTCCGCGCCCCAGATCAGCGCCTGTTCGCGCAGCGCGGCGACGGCGCGCGGGAGGGCCGACTCGACGCGCGCGTCACCTTCGTCGCCCGTCATCAGGGCGAGCAGGGCCTCGTACGGCGCGGGATCGGTCGATGCCGCCAGCGCCTCGGCGGTCTGGAGCGTGAAACGGTCCAGCCGCTCCAGCGCTCGCATGACGGAGGCGCGGGTACCGGCCCGGGTGGCGAGCTGACTGAGGTCGTTCGGTACGGGACTCAGCAGGTCGGGACGCGTGCGCAGCAGCGCGGCCAGCGCGTCGTCGTCGCGGGTGCGCAGGGCCTCCGCGAGCGTACGCGGGGGCGTACCGCCGGTTCGTTCGGACACGTGCGCCTCCAGGGGCGGCTAGCTGATTCCCATCCGCCCCACGTTAGCCCCTGCGGGGCGCCGGGCCGGGGTGGCGGCCGTCGGGGGCCGTGCGGCGCGGTGCGGACAGGGCGCCCGAGGCTTGTTGACAGGGGGCGGGCGGCTGCGTGTAATGGGCGCGGCGCCGCGTGGTGCCGGCCGAAGAGCAGTGGGCGGGCCGGTGACCGGGCGAGCGCCCTTCTCCCAGGGGATCCGCCATGAGTACGTACTCCGCGACCCATAGGTGACACAGCCGCGCGCGCGAATCAGCGCCGCCGCACGCCGCCTCTCGTCCTTCGCAGCCGGTTCCGGCCCCCGCGGCACCCTCACGCGTGCCGCGCCGTGTCCCGGGGCCGCCCTCATCTTCCGGAGAACACATCCGCATGCCCGCATCGTTCAACAAGTCCGTCATCGAGGAGTTCCGCGCCAACGAGGGGAGGGTCGGCGGCCCCTTCGACGGCTCGGACCTGCTCCTGCTGACCACCACCGGCGCGACGTCGGGAACCGCCAGGACCACCCCCCTCGGGTACGTCCGTTACGGCGGTTCGCTCCTGCTCGTCGCCTCCAACCTCGGCGCCCCCGACGACCCTTACTGGTACCGCGACCTGCTCGCCCACCCCGTGGTCGACGTCGAGATCGGCACCCGCGCCCACCAGGCCCTCGCGATCCCGGCCGAAGGGGCCAGGCGCGAGGAGCTGTTCGCGCACGTCGTACGCGAGGCTCCCGGATACGGCGACTACCAGGCCGCGACCACCCGCACCCTGCCGGTCGTGGTGCTGGAGCCCGCCGTGCCCGACGGCGTGAGCCCGCGCGAGGTGCGGACCCTCGCCGACAAGATCCTGGAGGTCCATGACCAGCTGCGCCTGCAACTGCGGCTGGTGACCGAGGACGTCGACGCGCACTTCGCGGCGCTCGCCGCCCACGAGGGACCCGGCGAGCCGCCGGCGCCGAGTCTCGGGCTGCAGGTCCGGCAGCGCTGTCTGGCGTTCTGCCAGGCGCTGGAGTTCCACCACACCAGTGAGGACGGGCACTTGTTCCCCGGGATCGCCCACCACCATCCGCAGCTGACCGATGTCCTCGACCGGCTGCGTGCCGAACACCGCGCCGTCGCACGCGTCCAGGAGGGGCTGGCGGCGCTGCTGGCGGACATCGGCGCCGCCGAACCGACGTGCTTCCGAGCCGAGTTGGCGCGGATGACGGCGGAGCTGACCGCGCACATCGACCACGAGGAGGAGGTGATACTTCCCCTCGTGGCGGACGTGCCGTGGCCGCCGGGTCCACCCGCCTGAGCACAACGGCGGGTCCTGGAGCCGCTCCCACGCGCCGTACTGGACGTACGGGGACGAGCGCGACACCATCGGCCCCAGGTACGGCGCGCAGGTGCGGAGGGCAGTGTGGGGATCGAGAGCGACCAGCTCGTGTACGACTATCTGAGCCGGGTCGGAGACGTGGCCCAGCAGAGGCAGTTGCCCTCCGGCGACCGGATGAGACTCGTCTCGGAGCTGCGCGGCGAGATCGACAAGCAGCGCGGGAAGGTCGGCGGCGACAGCCCCGCCGCCGTCCGCCGCATCCTGGGGCGGCTCGGTTCGCCGGACCAGGTGGTGGGCGCGGCGGCGTCGGGCGGTACGGTCGCCGGCCGGCAGCCGTCGCCCGCTCCGGCACCCGAGCCGTCGCCCGAGCCCCGGTCGGGACCCACGCTTCCCAAGCAGCGAGGCAAGCGGGGGCTCGGGCTGGGTCTCGGGCTCGGGTGGCGGCCGGACGGGCCTTCGCTGCCGAAGCAGACGCGCCGCGCCGCGCCGGAGACGCCCGCCGAACCCGCC
>NZ_JAAPBF010000276.1 GCF_022695985.1 Streptomyces sp. NP-1717
GCACGGCTTCCTCTTCCGGCACAACCAGTTCGACGGGCGTCCCGGCCCTTCCGGTCGTCATCGGCGGACTTCTCCTGCTCACCGCCGCCGGGGTCTGCGTCGCGGTGATCCGGCAAAGGCGCGTCCGCCATGGCAGTTGACGCCCGACGCGCACCGTCCCCGTCCCTCCTGCTCGCAGCCGCCCCCCTCACCGCCGTCGCCACAACTCTCCTGTTCCTGTGGGCAGGTGGCACGGCGACCGAGCAAGTCCCGGGTATCCAGGGGCCGGACGCGCCGACCACATGGGCCCTTCCCGCGGCCCGTACGGTCGCGAACGCCGCCGCCGTCGCCGTCGTCGGCGCCCTGCTGCTCGTGACCGTACTTCTGCCGGGCGGCCGGCGGCTCGACGGGACGCGGCTGCGGTACCTGACATGGGCGGCGTTCGCGGCGGCGATCTGGTCGGCCGCGTCGGCGGCCCTGCTCGTGTTCACCCTGTCCGACCTCTTCGCCCGGCCGGTCGGCGATGTCCTCGCCCCCGGCGTGCTCGCGGACTTCGTCCTCACCGACGCCCGGGGGCGCTCCTACGCCCTGATGGCGGGTGCCGGGGCCGTCCTCGCCACAGCCTGCCCGGGCATCGGTACGGTGCGCTGGGCCCGGGCCGCGCTCCTGCTCGCCGTCGCCGGACTCCTGCCGCCCGCCTTCACCGGCCACTCGGCGGGAGCGGGGAACCACGACGCGGCGGTCACCGGTCTCGCACTGCATCTGGTCGGCGTCGCGGTCTGGGTCGGTGGGCTGGCCCTGCTTCTGGTCGCCGCCGTGAAGCGGGACGCCGGTCTGGACACGGCCGTCCGGCGCTTCAGCTCTCTCGCCCTCTGGTCGTTCGTCGTGGTCGCCGCCGGAGGTGTGGTCGGCGCGGTCGTCCGACTGCCCTCCGCCGCCGACGTGTTCACCAGCCGTTACGGCCGGATGGTGCTGCTCAAGACGGTGGCGCTGCTGATCCTCGGCGCTCTGGGCCGGTGGCACCGACAACGCGTCCTGCCCACCATGGGCGGCGGATCGAGACGGCCCTTCATCCGGCTCGCCGCCGGTGAACTGCTGGTGATGGCAGCCGCGATGGGACTCGCCACGGCGCTGTCCCGTACGCCGCCACCCGGCGCCGGCGCCTCGTCCCTGTCGCCGGCCGAGGAACTGCTGGGCTTCACGATGCCACCACCACTGGGTGATTTCCCCTGGACACCCCTGCTCACGCAGTGGCACTTCGACCCGCTGTTCGCCTTCGGTACGGCTGCCGCCGCCCTCGCCTACCTCGCGGCCGTGCGCAAGCTCCGTGCCCGGGGCGACCGTTGGCCGCTCGGGCGCACGATCGCCTGGCTGGCCGGGCTCGCCGTGACCGTACTCGCCACGATGAGCGGCCTGGCGGTCTACGGCAAGGTGATGTTCAGCGTGCACATGGGGCAGCACATGATCCTCGCGATGACCGTCCCCATCCTCCTGGTCCTGGGAGCGCCCGCGACACTCGCCCTGCGCACGCTGCCCATGGCGGCCGGGGACGGAGCGGCGGGCCCGCGCGAACTGCTCCTCGCTCTCCTGCGGAGCCGCTACGTGAAGGTGATCTCGCATCCGGTGGTGGCGGGCGTCCTCTTCATCGCCAGTGCCTTCGCGGTCTACTACACCTCGCTCTTCGAGACCCTGATGCGCAGTCACCTCGGCCACACCGTGATGCTGGTGCACTTCCTCGCCGTGGGGCTGCTCTTCTTCTGGGTGATCATCGGCGTGGATCCCGGACCACGCCGGCCGCCCTTCCTGGGAAGGCTGTTCGTACTGATCCTGACCATGCCGTTCCACTCCTGGTTCAGCATCTCGGTCATGAGCTCGACGGACATCATCGGCGAGGGCTGGTGGACGGACGTGGGCCGGACCTGGGGCGCGTCCCTCGCCGACGACCAGTACAACGGCGGAGCCATCGCCTGGGCGACCGGCGACATTCCCGTACTGATCACCACCATCATTCTCGCCGCCCAGTGGGTCCGCTCCGACGCCCGTGAGGCGCGGCGGATCGACCGCCGGATCGACCGCGGTGACGCCAACGACCCGCTGGCGGCGTACAACTCCTACCTCGCGAGCCTGCACGCGCGTGACCGGAAGCGCCTCCCCCCTGCCCGATCCCCAGAGATCTCCGAGGACTCATGAAGAAGCATTTCCTTGTCGCGGCGGCGCTCCTGGCCGTACTCGCAATCGGTTTCGGTGTCGTACTCGCCCTCTCCTCGGGCGGTTCGTCGTCCGGCGCCGTCAACGCCGAGCCCGCGGCGGATGCCAAGCCCGTCCGTGCGTCGAGCCACCGTCTGACCGATCCCGAACGCAGCGAACTGACCGTTGTGGAGTTCCTCGACTTCGAATGCGAGGGGTGCGGAGCGATGTATCCGGTCGTCGAACGGCTCCGCGAGGAGTACGAGGACCGCGTCACGTTCGTGGCCCGCTACTTCCCGATGCCCGGCCACCGCAACAGCCAGACCGCCGCACTGGCCGTCGAAGCCGCCGCGCGGCAGGGGAAGTTCGAGGAGATGTACGGCAGACTCTTCGACACCCAGCCGCAGTGGGGCGAGGCGAAGGAGTCCAAAGCGGCGCTCTTCCGCGGTTACGCGGAGGAACTCGGCCTCGACATGAGGAAGTTCGACTCGGCCGTCGCCGATCCCGGGACCGCCGAGCGGGTACGGACCGACCAGCGCGACGGCCTGGGCCTCGGCGTCCAGGGCACGCCGACCTTCGTCGTGGACGGGGCCGTGATCCCGACGCCGGGCTCGTACGACGAATTCAGTGAACTCATCGAGAACCGGCTCGCCCGGTGAACACCGGGGGGAGGGCCGGCCTTGATGGAGCGGCCCCGCGCCGGGACGCGCCTACGATGGCCGGGTAGGCGAAGGCGCGGCAGATGGCGGAAGGAATCGCGGCGGTGCGGTGGTTGGGGGAGCTGGAGGCCGAGATCATGGACTGTCTGTGGAAGTGGGACAGGCCCGCCACCGTGCGTGAGGTGGTCGACGACATCAACACGCGCCGCCCCGCCGCCTACACGACCGTCATGACGGTGGCTTCGATTCTCCACACCAAGGGGTGGCTGACCAGGCGGAAGCAGGGCCAGGCATGGCTCTATACCCCGGTGCGCAGCCGGGAGGCGTACTCGGCCGCCCTGATGGAGGACGCGCTGGGAGCGAGCGAGGACCGCCCGGCCGCCCTGGCGCACTTCGTGGAACGCATGTCGGACGACGAAGTGGCCGCGCTGCGCGAGGCGTTGCGGGCCGTCGGCCGCGACGTCGAGCCGTGAACGCGGCTCCCGCGCTCTTCGGCTACGCCGCCGCCGTAGGCGTACTCGCGCCGCGCGTGATGCTGCGCGCCGGGTGGCCGCACCGGGCGCCGGTGCCGGCCGCCGCCGTGTGGTTCGCACTCGCCTCCTCGTTCTCCGTCTGTGTCGCCCTCGGCACGCTGCACCTCGCGACGCCGGGCGCCCATCTGCACGGCATCCTCTATTCGTGCGGCGCGGCCCTGGGAGTCGGGCCGCCCGACGCCGGCGCGGTGCGGCGCCTGGCGGTCGTCGTCTCGGCGGCCGTACCGACGGCTCAGGTGGCGGCCTTCACGTACCACGTACTGCGCGCCCGAGCGGCTCGTACCCGGCACCGCGAGATCCTCGACAAGGTGGGCCGGCCGTTGTCACGGCTGGGCGCCACCGTCCTGGAGCACGCGACCCCGGCCGCGTACTGTCTGCCCGGCCGCCGCTCCAGGATCGTGGTGAGCCGCGGCGCCGTCGAACTGCTCTCCGACGCCGAGATCGCCGCCGTCGTGGAGCACGAACGGGTCCACATCGCCGGCCGTCACCATCTCCTTCTCGCGGCGGCCCGGTCCTTCGCCGTCGTGTTCCGGGGAGTGCCGCTCGCCCGGCACGCTGGGCAGCAGATTCCACTCCTGCTGGAGATGGCCGCCGACGACGGCGCCCTGGACATCCATCCCCGACGGGCGCTGGTGACCGCCATGTTCGAGATGGCCTCGGCGGGCGCGGTCCCCAAGGGCGCGCTGTCGGCGGGGGGACGCACGGTGCACGTACGGCTGCGCCGGATCCTGGCCCCGGCACGGCGTACGCATCCCGCGTTCCGGATCACCGTGGCCGGGGCGGCGGGGCTGCTGCCGCTGCTGCCCCTTCTGGTCGCCTGCCCGCCGGGACTGTATTAGAGGCGTACGCCCCACATGAACGGCATGCCGCTGCGAGCGATCGACTCGTAGCGCACTTGGGCGCCCGGCTTGGGGGAGTGGAGGATCTGGCCGTTCCCGGCGTAGAAGCCGACGTGGCTCAGGTCGGTGCGCATGATGATGAGGTCGCCCGGCTTGAGCGCGCTCTGCGAGTTGATCCGGGTGCCGACGTTGGCCTGGGCCTGCGACGTACGGGGTATGGAGACACCGGCCTGCTGGAACGCCCAGGACGTCAGTCCGGAGCAGTCGAAGGAGTTCGGGCCGGTCGCTCCCCATACGTACGGCATGCCGACCCGGCTCTTCGCCGCCGCGAAGGCCGCGGCGCCGCGCTGTGAGGCGCTGGCCTCGTTGCCGAGGTCGACACGGTCGCTGTCGCGGTTCACCCGCTCTTCCTTCGCCGCCCGCTCGGCGCGCTCCTCGGCCGACAGCGAGTTGAGGAGCGACTGTGCCTTCGCCAGCTTGCCCTGGATCTCCTTCTTCTTGCTCCCCAACTCCTTACGGGTGTCCTGGAGCGCCTTCAGCTGCTCGCCGGCCCGCGCCCGCTGCTGCTGAAGGGCGCGCTGCTGGGACAGGTACTGCTTGAGCGTCTCGGCCTGCCGGTCGCTCAGCCGCTCCATGTCGGACGCCTTGTCCAGATAGCTGTCCGGGTCGGTGGAGAGCATCAGCTGCACCGAGGGGTCGAGCCCGCCGCTGCGGTACTGGGCGGTCGCCACCGAGCCGAGCTGGTTGCGGAGTTCGTTGAGACCGTCCTGGCGCCGGGCCGCCGCGTCCTGGAGATCGCCGACCTGCTTCTCCAGCTTTCCGGCCTTCTCCTTCGCCCCGCTGTACTTCTCCGTGGCCTGGGTCGCCTCCTCGTACAGGCGGTCGATCTGCGCCTGGACACCCTTCTTGTTCGGGTCGGGAAGCGGGTCGGCGGACGCCGACTGGGTCGACAGCGCCACGGCCGCGGCGGCGGTGGCGGTGAGCACGCCCGTGTACGCGGGGGTCGGCTGCTTCGGACGACGGTGGGACGCCACTGAGGCGAGCTCCTTCTTCCTCGGCCGCTGCCGGACGGACAACTCGGCTGTCCTCCGACTCCGCGCGGGCGCAGCGGATTTGGCGGCACCTTCACTGCCGGTCCGGGTGGGGAGACGGCCGTACGAAGGCTCGATCCGCATACTAATCATCTTAGTGGCTTGGTTCCAAGCCTGGGCCTGGCGGGTGCCCGTACCTTCGCCGGGTCGATGAACGGCGGGTCCCACCGGTACGTACCTCCCCCCACACCCCGCCCGCAGGAAGGCAACACCGGTGACGGCACCCCGCGTTCATCCCGCCCGCACCCTGGCCGTGCTCCTCCTCCTGGGCTCCCTGGTCATCGGGTGCTCGGCGGACCCGGCCGCCGAGGAGGAGCCCTCCGCCCGGAAGGCGACCGCCACGCCTGTCCCCTCGCCCGCGCCCGCGAGCATCGAGAGGATCGCGTCGATGACCGGCTGCGCGGCGGAGATGCGCACCGACGCCGAGGAACTCCGGGAAGCCGTCTGCGTCACGCCGGAGGGCAACTGGATCGTGACGACCTTCCCGACGGAGAGACTCAAACGGACGTGGCTGGACACCGCGAGCATGTACGGCGGCACCTATCTCGTCGGCCCGAAGTGGGCCATCGGGGCCGAGCCGCGACTGCTCAGGAAGCTCCGCACGACGGTGGGCGGCGAGGTCGAGGAACTTCGCGGCCTGAGCTGACTCCTGTGTCACAGATCATCGACAGCGCGAACCGGGCGGGCGCCTTCTCCGCTCTTGCCGGGCGGACCGCGAGACACGGTCCGCCACCGCACCGGCCGAGGAGACACCTGCCATGTCCGAGACATCAACTTCCCCGATCCGGCGCCTTCGTGGCAGGGTCGCGGGACTGGCCGTGACCGGTACGGCTCTCGTCCTGGCCGCCCCGGTCCCGGCGACGGCCGCGGCCGGTCAGAGCCTCGCCGCGGCGGCGGACCCGGTCTCCGTCATGAAGTACACCGCCAAGGAGCGCAAGGACGCCCTCGCCTACTGGACCTCCGCCCGGATCAAGGCGGTCGGGAAGTCCGTCGACCTCGGTCCGACCGGGCCGAAGGCGAAGCCGTACCGGGGCACCGCACTGAAGACCGTGGGGCGGCTGTTCTTCGTCAACTCACGCGGCGCCGACACCTGGTGCACGGCCACCTCCGTCAAGAGCGCCAACCGCTCCGCCGCGCTGACCGCCGCCCACTGCGTGCGCCTCGGCTCCTCCCCCGGCAACACCAACACCGCGATGGTCTTCGTCCCCGGCTACCACAAGGGCAAGAAGCCGCACGGCACCTTCGCGGTCCGCGCCGTCGCGACCCCGCGCACCTGGGAGACGGACTCCACCCGTGACATGGCCGCGCTGGTCGTCGACGCCGACAAGAACGGCAAGAAGCTCACCGACGTCGTGGGCGGCCAGCCCATCGCCTTCAACCGCGCCGTTGGCGGCACCGTCTCCGCCCTCGGCTACTCCGCCACCCGCCCGCAGCTCGGCGAGGAGCTCCTGCGCTGTGTCGGTACGGCGAAGAAGGAGCACGGCATGCAGGCGATCCCCTGCGACATGACCGGCGGCTCCAGCGGCGGCCCGTGGCTGGCGGACTTCGACACCACCACCGGCAAGGGCGTCCTGGTCTCCGTCAACGCGTCGCTGGACGCCCTGACCCCGACCAAGATGTACGGAGAGGTGCTGGGGGCCACGGAGAAGAAGGTCTTCGACCGGGCCCAGAACAGCTGACGCGGGCCGGTAATTCTCACCCTCTCCCTGTGGACTTATGTGCGAAGGAACGTCACTGCTGGCCGCGTACCCCGCCTGTCGCCAGGGCATTCACGTCCTTTCGTGTGATGACAGGCGAAGTAGGCAGGAGGGAGGGTGATCCGGCGTACCTACAGGAGGGCTGAGGATCACCTATGACCGTTGAAGCCGACCGGGAAGCCGTTCTGGCGCAGGCGTCCGGGCAGCAGAGTCTGGCGACGGCCGCCGCGCGGAATCTGGCGACGATCGCGAAGTCCGTCCCGCAGATGCAGGAGACCTCCTCGCGGTGGCTGATGAGGATGCTTCCGTGGGTGGACGTCCGGGGTGGCACGTACCGGGTGAACCGGCGGCTGAGTTACGCCGTGGGTGACGGGCGCGTGACGTTCGTGCAGACCGGTGGCCGGGTCTCGGTCGTCCCGGGCGGACTGCGGGAGCTGCCCGCGCTCAGGGAGTACGGCGACGAGGCGGTGCTGGGCGAGCTGGCCGACCGCTGCGAGCAGGTCGACTTCGAGCCCGGCGCGGTGCTGGTCCGGGCCGGTGACGCGAGGGACCGTGTCTTCCTGCTGGCGCACGGCCGCGTCGACAGGATCGGCACCGGGCCCTACGGCGAGGAGACCGGTCTGGACGTCCTGGCCGACGGCGCCTACTTCGGCGACGAGTGCCTGACCGGGACGGAAGCCTCCTGGGACTGCGCCTTCCGGGCCACCACCGCCTGCACGGTGCTGGTGCTCTCCCGCCGGGACGTCGCCAGCCTCGCGGCACGCGACGACTCCCTGCGAAGCCATCTGAGCGCCGGCGCGACCCTCTCGGGACAGCGCGCCAACGCGTACGGCGAGGCCGCGATCGACCTCTCGGCGGGACACGTGGGTGAGCCGGTCGTCCCGCACACCTACGTCGACTACGAGCCGGAGCCGCGTGAGTACGGGCTCTCCATCGCGCAGACGGTCCTGAAGGTCCACAGCCGTGTCGCGGACCTCTTCAACGACCCGATGAACCAGACCGAGCAGCAACTCCGCCTCACCCTGGAGGCGTTGCGCGAGCGCCAGGAGTACGAGCTCGTCAACAACAAGGAGTTCGGGCTGCTCAGCAACTGCGACTACGCGCAGCGCCTCCAGCCCCACGACGGGGCTCCCACGCCCGACGACATGGACGAACTCCTCTCCCGCCGGCGCGGCAGCAAGTTCTTCCTCGCCCACCCGCGAGCCATCGCCGCGTTCGGCCGTGAGTGCAGCAGACGCGGACTGCTCATGGAGCCGGTGGACGTCAACGGCCATCACGTCCCCTCCTGGCGCGGCGTGCCGATCTATCCGTGCGGGAAGATCCCCGTCAGCGAGGCCCGTACGACCTCGATCATGTGCATGCGTACGGGGGAGGACGACCAGGGCGTGATCGGGCTGCGGCAGACGGGTATCCCGGACGAGATCGAGCCGAGCCTGTCGGTGCGGTTCACCGGCATCGACGAGCAGGCGATCATCTCCTACCTCGTCACCGCCCATTACTCCGCCGCGATTCCGGTCCCCGACGCTCTC
>NZ_JAAPBF010000277.1 GCF_022695985.1 Streptomyces sp. NP-1717
TCTTGCTGTCTTGCGTTTCCGACTCTATCAGAACCTTTCGGCGCCTGATTCCCAGTCAGCGGGTTTGTCTTTCCGGCCCTGCGGCCGTTCCGACGTTTCAAACTCTAGCCCGTTTCCCCGTCGACTCACAAATCGAGTCCCTGTAATCGATTTCGGCATGCCGAAATTGTTCCCGGTCCGGGGTCCCGCAGAGTTTGTGTGCCGCATTCAAGCGGCGGGAGTGTGCCGTGGAACCGTTACGGCTCCATGACAACTCGAAGAACCTTACGGACCGGCCCGGGTGGTGTCAACTTGGGCCGTTCGCCACTCCGTAACGCCGGATCCGTTCCGCCCAACTCCCGGTCAGTCCAGGTCGGTCAGGCGCCCGCCGGCATCCGGCTGGGCGTGTTCCACCCTGCGGAGCAGGCGGGTCAACAGGCCGCCCAGCACCCCGCGTTCCTCGGCCGAGAGGTCCTGGAGCAGGTCCTCCTCGAAGTCCGAGGCCATGCGCATGGCCTCCAGCCACTTCGTGCGGCCCTCGTCCGTCAGCTCGACGATCACCCGTACGCGGTTGTTCTCGTCCCGGTCGCGCGTGACCAGGCCCTCGCCCGCCATGCGGTCGACGCGGTGGGTCATCGCCGCCGGGGTGAGACCGAGACGCTTGGCCAGTTCGCCCGGGCCCAGGCGGTACGGGGCTCCGGCCAGGACGAGGGTCTTGAGGACTTCCCACTCGGCGTTGCTGATGCCGAGGTCGGAGACCTGCCTCCCGTACGCCACGTTCATCCGGCGGTTGAGCCGGCCGAGGGCGGAGACGACCTTCTCCACCTGGGGGTCGAGGTCGTCGAACTCGCGCTGATAGGCGGCGATCTGTTCGTCGAGGCTCGGTTCGTCGGGGGTGTCTGACATGCGGCGCAGTATGGCACGCCCGTCGTTGGCGTTGAAGTCCTTCGGTGTGTATTGTTCATGTTCTAACTTTAGCTTTGAAGTCTACAGACTTCAGGTCTTCCAGCGTTGAGTCTTCTCCTCAGAGGCAGGTGAGTGTGACCAGGGTGATGGGCGCCGCGATGCGCCGGATCCAGGCAGGGAACGCGTTGAGCGCGTTCGGTCTCGGGTTCACCGTCCCGTATCTCTATGTGTATGTGGCCCAGGTGCGGGACCTGGGTGCGGGAACGGCGGGGGCGGTGCTGGCCGTCTTCGCCATGGCCGCGCTCGTCGTGCTGCCCTTCACCGGGCGTGTCATCGACCGGCGCGGGCCGCTGCCCGTCGTCGTCGGTGGTGCGGTGCTGGCCGCCGTGGGCGCGGTCGCGATGGGAGTGGCGGCGACCGTGCCGGCCGCCGTGCTCGCGGCCGTGCTGCTCGGCGCCGGTACGGCCGTCATGCAGCCCGCGCTCGCCACGATGATCGTGTGGTGCTCGGAGCCGTCGGCCCGGACCCGGGCCTTCGCGACGCAGTTCTTCCTCCAGAACCTCGGGCTCGGCCTCGGTGGTCTGATCGGCGGTCAGCTCGTCGATGTCGGCAGGCCGGGGAGCTTCACCCTGCTGTTCGGTGTCGAGGCGGCGATGTTCCTGGTGCTGGCCGCCGTCGCGGGCACCGTCCGGCTCCCCCGTACGTCCGGCGCCGCCGCGCTTCCCAAGGAGATGGCCGCGCGGGCCGGGGGCGGGGGGCTGCGCGCGCTGCTCGGGCACCGGGCGATGGTGCAGCTCTGCGTGCTGGGCTTCGTGCTGTTCTTCGCCTGCTACGGGCAGTTCGAGTCCGGGCTCGCCGCGTACGGCACCGAGGCCGCCGGGATAGACCCGTCGACGCTCGGTGTCGCGCTGGCCGCGAACACCGCCGTGATCGTCGTCGCGCAGTTCGTCGTGCTCAGGCTGGTCGAGCGGCGCAGGCGGAGCCGGGTCGTCGCCTCGGTCGGGCTGATCTGGGCGCTCGCCTGGGTCATCGCCGGGTACGCGGGCCTAGGGCACGGCAGCCAGACGATGGCCACCGCCGCCTTCATCTCCACGTACGCGCTGTTCGGGCTCGGTGAGTCGATGCTGTCGCCGACCGTGGCCCCCCTGGTCGCGGACCTGGCGCCGGAGGAGATGGTCGGGCAGTACAACGCCGCGTTCGCGCTGGTCAAGCAGCTCGCGCTGGCGGTCGGGCCCGCTGTGGGCGGGCCGATGGGGGCCGCGTTGCACGGCCCGTACATCGTGACGTTCGTACTTTTCTCGCTCGGTGTCAGCGTGCTGGCGCTGCGGCTGGGCCGACAGCTCACCCCCGTACAGGACCAGCCGTCACTCGCGCCTCAGAAGTCGCGGGTGGTCGCCGTGCACAAGCCGGAGGTCGTCGCCGCCTCCTGATGGACGCCTCCTAATGAGGGAGCGCGAACTCGCACCAGACCGCTTTCCCGCCGCCCGGTGTGCGGCGGGAGCCCCAGGACGAGGCGATCGTCGCGACGATCGAGATGCCGCGGCCCGCCTCGTCCGCCGGTTCGGCGTGGCGGCGCAGCGGCAGGTGGTCGTCCCCGTCGGTGACCTCGATGATCAGGCGGCGGTCCGTACGGCGGAGTCTGAGCCGCATCGGCGGGGTCCCGTGCTGGAGGGAGTTGGCGACGAGTTCGCTGGTGGCGAGCACGCCCAGGTCCTTCAGCTCGACGGGGAAACGCCAAGAGGAGAGGACTCCCGAGGCGAAGGCGCGGGCGCGCGGCGCGGCCTCGATGCCGCCGAGCAGATCGAGCGCGGCGTTGTGGAACAGCTCGGCGGTGTGCCCGATGCGTGCGGGGTGCTGGAGGACCAGCACGGCGACGTCGTCGTCGTGCTCGGCCGTGACGCCCATCGCGCGGATCAGCCGGTCGCAGACGACCTGGGGTGATCCCTTGGCGCCGGCCAGCGCGCGCTCCAGGGATGCCACGCCCTCGTCGATGTCCTCGCTGCGGCGCTCGACGAGACCATCCGTATAGAGGACGGCGGTCGAGCCGGGTGCCAGGTCGATGGTGCCGGACGTGTGGATCCAGCCGCCGGTGCCGAGCGGGGGGCCTGTGGGGTCGGCGGCGCGCGCGACGGTGCCGTCCTCGGCGCGTACGAGGATCGGCAGATGCCCCGCGGACGCGTAGACGAGCCGGCCCTCGTTGGGGTCGTGGACCGCGTAGACGCAGGTGGCGATCTGGCTGGGGTCGATCTCGGCGGCGAGTCCGTCGAGGAGTTGCAGGACTTCGTGCGGGGGCAGGTCGAGGCGGGCGTACGCGCGGACGGCGGTGCGCAGTTGGCCCATGACCGCCGCCGCGCGGACGCCGCGGCCCATGACGTCGCCGATGACCAGGGCCGTACGGCCGGCGCCGAGGGTGATCACGTCGTACCAGTCGCCGCCGACCGCCGCGTCCGTACCGCCCGGCTGGTATGTGGCGGCGACGCGCAGGTCGTCGGGCTGTTCCAGCTCCTGCGGGAGGAGCGAGCGCTGGAGGGCCACGGCGGTCTCGCGGAGCCGGCGCTCGCTGGCGCGCAGGCGTTCGGCGGCTTCTGCGTGGTCGGTGACGTCGGCGGCGAAGACGAGGACGCCGCCGGATCCGCTGGTCTCGACGGGGGTGCAGGTCACCGTGTACGAGCCGTCGCGGGCCACGGTGGCCGAGCCGTTGACCGAGGCGTGGCCGGAGGCGTGCGGCGAGGTGCCGTGAGGCGTGCCGGCGGTGGCCGCCTGGACCTTGCGGGACTTGACCGTACGGGGCTTCCCGCTGCGCAGCACCTGGTCCATGAGGGGGATCAGGCCCAGTTCGACGAGTTCGGGGCAGCCCTCGGCCGCGGCCGTGCCGGGCTCGCGTGGTCCGAACGCGTCCGTGTAGGCGTCGTTGACGTAGGCGACGCGGTGATCGGGGCCGTACACGAGCGCGACGAGGGCGGGGAGACCGCCGAGGACGTCGCGGACGGACAGCTCTTCGAGGGCGGGGATCCCGGCCGGTCTTCCGTCCTGGTGCTCGCCGGTCCGGTCGCCGTGCTCCTCGCCGTGTCGTTCGAATTCACCGCGGGCGGCGGGCACGGAACTCTTGGCACCCGGCGAACGCGTGGAATTGTCCCGTGGCTTGGCAGGGGAGTCTCCCGTGTCCGTACGCGCCGCGATGCGGCGCTGTGTACCGGGGAGCCGGGCGCTCCAACGCGTGAAATTCACGGATTTTCAAGCCTCATGGTGTCGTTGCTGTTCGCCTTGGCGGGCTACCGGATCGCTCTCTGCGGAATCACTCTGTGCAGATGTGAACCCACCTATGGTCACACGTTCTGTGTGGCCGACGGGACTGACATCGGACGTCAGACGTCTCTGGGTCGTTCCATTCCGGCGGCGAGTTCGAACTCGGCACGTGGGTGTTCCAGAGACCCGAGGGAGACGATCTCCCGTTTGAACAGTCCCGAGAGGGTCCACTCCGCCAGTACGCGCGCTTTGCGGTTGAAGGTGGGGACTCGGCTGAGGTGGTACGCGCGGTGCATCAGCCACGCCGGATAGCCCTTGAGCTTCCGGCCGTACACCTGCGCGACGCCTTTGTGGAGGCCGAGCGAGGCGACGGAACCGGCGTACCGGTGACGGTAGTCGTTCAGCGGTTCGTCTCTCAGGGAGGCGACGATGTTCTCGGCGAGGACCCGGGCCTGGCGGACGGCGTGCTGCGCGTTGGGGGCGCATTCGGCGCCGGGTTCGTCCGCCGCCAGGTCGGGGACGGCGGCGGCGTCCCCCGCCGACCAGGCGTGTTCGGCGCCGTCGACGGTGAGTCTGGCCGTACAGACGAGCCGGCCGCGTCCGTCGAGGGGGAGGTCGCTGGCGGCGAGGATCGGGTGGGGTTTGACGCCGGCCGTCCAGACGACGGTGCGGGTGGGGTAGCGGGTGCCGTCGTTCAGTACGGCCACCCGGTTCTCGCAGGAGTCGAGCCGGGTTTCGAGGCGTACGTCGATGTTGCGGGCCCGCAGCTCGCGGATGGCGTACTTGCCCATGTCGTGGCCGACTTCGGGAAGGATGTGGTCCGAGGCCTCGACGAGGATCCACTTCAGGTCGTCGGCCTTGATGTTGTGGTAGTAGCGGGTGGCGTAGCGGGCCATGTCGGCGAGTTCTGCGAGCGCTTCGACGCCCGCGTAGCCGCCGCCGACGAAGACGTAGGTGAGAGCGGCGTCGCGCAGTTCCGGGTCGCGGGTGGAGGAGGCGATGTCCATCTGCTCCAGGACGTGGTTGCGCAGGGCGATGGCCTCCTCGACGGTCTTGAAGCCGATGCCGTGTTCGGCGAGGCCGGGGACGGGGAGGGTGCGGGAGATCGAGCCGGGGGCGAGGACGAGTTCGTCGTACGTCATCTCGAAGGAGCCGGGGATCCGGCCCGCGTCCGGGGTGCCGACGCCGTTGATCCGGTCCGGGGTGCCGGCGCCGGAGCGGTCGGTGTCCGCCCTCGCCGCGGCCTCTTCCTCGGAGGCGGGGGTGGTGAGTGTCGCGACCCGCCTGGCGTGGTCGATGGATCTGGCCTCACCGACGATGATCTTGCAGTCCGGCAGGACGCGGCGCAGCGGCACCACGACGTGGCGCGGTGAGATCGAGCCGGCGGCCGCCTCGGGCAGGAACGGCTGGTAGGTCATGTACGCGTTGGGCGACACGACCACGACCTCCGCCTCGCCGCGCCTGAGCTTCTGCTGGAGCCGCAGCGCGGTGTACATCCCGACGTAGCCGCCACCGATGACGAGAACGCGTGCGCGGGGCGGTGGTGCGGGGGTCGTCCCCCGGGAGATCTCTGCCTTCACCACCCCATGAGGCATCGGGGTCCTTGGTTTGTCCACAGCCTCGGCAAATTGTGTGACCGGAGCCCTCCGGCGGCCCCAAGTGCGCAAATCCCCCTGTGACAGGGAAGGTTCGCAGGTCAGGTGGTATGGGGCCGGTGGCGGGCGAGTGCCGAATCAGGCATCTTCCGGTCCTTGCTCCGATCGGGGGGCGCACTGTGCGGAACCACCCCCTTCTGAATTCCCCGGGGCTCAACTATGTTCGTACTCCGTCGGGGTGTCGACCGTGACTGGTCGAAACGCCCCGGCTGTCAAGGCGGGGAGGTCTCCGGGGGGAGACGTCATTACCGGGGGAACGCTTATGCACATTCAGGATTCTCATTGGCAGGCCGTCGTCTCCGTGGACGGCAACGGACGCGCGAGCACCGGCGGTATCGGCCGTGCCGCACCGCTGCGCGTCGACGCTCAGCGCAATCTCGAACATGTCCTGCGTGCGGCTCGTGAGGTGTTCGGCGAGCTCGGGTACGGGGCGCCGATGGAGGACGTGGCCCGCCGGGCCCGCGTCGGTGTCGGCACGGTCTACAGACGGTTTCCCAGCAAGGACGTGCTGGTCCGTCGTATAGCCGAGGAGGAGACCTCCCGGCTGACGGAGCAGGCCCGGGCGGCTCTGGGGCAGGAGGACGAGCCGTGGTCCGCGCTCGCCCGCTTCCTGCGGACGTCGGTGGCTTCCGGTGCGGGCAGGCTGCTGCCGCCGCAGGTGCTGAGGGTCGGGGTGGACGTCGACGAGTCGACGGTCGTGCCGGACTCGGGGGACGAGGCACGGGTGCCGCATCAGCGGCAGTCCGGGCAGCCTGATCTGCGCGTGGTCGTGGCGGGTGAGCACGCCGGGCAGCACGCCTCGGCCGGCTCGGTCGGCTCCCTGGACGACGATCTGCTGGATCCGGCTTCCGGCACGGCCGAACTGCTCGACGTCGTCGGCCAGTTGGTCGAGCGCGCGCGGTCGGCCGGCGAGCTGCGGCCGGGGGTGACGGTGGCCGATGTCCTGCTGGTGATAGCCACGGCGGCGCCCGCGCTGCCGGACGCGGCGCAGCAGGCGGCGGCTTCGGCCCGGCTGCTGGACATCCTGCTCGAAGGGCTTCGGTCCCGGGCCGCGTAGTGCGGCGTCAACGTGAGTCTGTGGGGCGGTGGTCGGACAGTAGTTCGTCCGACTACCGCACCGCACTTCGCCGTGAGCGTGGCCCGTGAAGGCCGCCTGGGGACGCGCTCCCGCGCGGATGTCCTGGTTAACGACGTTTCGGTGAGGGCCGGTCGAACCGCGCGGGTGCGGTCGTTGACCGGCGCCCTGTTTCCGGTGGCGGATCACGTACGAGTGGTCGCTGTCAACGGGGGTTTGGCGGTGGCGGGCGCTGTGGCACGCTGACTCGGTGTTTCGGGTCTGCAGGACGCTACGGGGGCTTCCGCGATGAGTGGTGACGGACGGAACGAGCCACTGGATGGCGGCGCGGGCGGTACGGAGACGGGTGGACCACCGTCCGGGCAGGTGCCGAGCCAGGGCGGGCCGGGAGGTTCCTCGGGAGCGGCCGGGCCGTCCGTACCGTCCGGACCTGTGGGTCCGCCCGTCGGTCCCGTTGTTCCTGTGCCGCCCGCGGGCGGGGCGGACGCGAGTGTGCCGCCGCAGCGCGGGCGCGGCGGCCGGCCGGCCGGGGCGCCCGCCGAGGCACCGGCCGCCGATCTGCCGTCGTCGGACGCCGAGTTGGTCCAGCGGATGCGCGGGGGCGACGACGGGGCGTACGAGGAGCTGTACCGGCGGCACTCGGCCGCCGTGCTGCGTTACGCGCGCACCTGCTGCCGGGACGCCCACACCGCCGACGACCTGACGGCCGAGGTGTTCGCGCGCACGCTCCAGGCGGTGCGCGGGGGTGCGGGGCCGGAGCAGGCGGTGCGCGCGTATCTGCTGACAACCGTACGGCGCGTCGCCGCCGCCTGGACGAAGACGGCCAAGCGTGAGCAACTGGTCGACGACTTCGCGGTGTTCGCCGCGGCGTCCGCGCGCTCGGCCGAGGTTTCCGACGACGACACCCTCGATCTGGGCGCGGACGTGCGGGCCATGCACGAGGCCGAGCGGTCGCTCGCGATGCAGGCGTTCCGCAGTCTGCCCGAGCGCTGGCAGGCGGTGCTCTGGCACACCACCGTCGAGGAGGAGTCGCCCAGCGAGGTGGCGCCGCTGTTCGGTCTCACGGCCAACGCCACGGCCGTGCTGGCCAGTCGGGCGCGTGAGGGTCTCAAGCAGGCGTATCTCCAGGCGCATGTGAACACGGCGGTCGCCTCGGCCGGTGACTGCGCGCAGTACGCCGACCGGCTCGGGGCGTTCGCGCGGGGCGGGCTGCGGATCCGCGCCGAGCGCGGGCTGCGCAAGCACTTGGACGAGTGCGCGAAGTGCCGGATCGTGGCGGGCGAGTTGGCGCACGTCAACGCCGGGATTCCGGCGGTGCTCCCGATCGCGGTCATCGGCTGGTTCGCGGCCGGTTACTCGCTCAAGGCCGCCGGGGTCGTCGCCGGCGGCGCGGCGGGTGCGGCCGGAGCCGGTGCGGCGGCGGCGGCCGGTGGCGCGTCGGGTTCGGCGGGTGGCGCCGGTGGCGCGGCGGGCGGTGCGGCGGCCGAGGGCCTGGGCGCGCCGATGAAGGCGGGGATCGCGTCGGTGGTCGCCCTCGCGGCGGCGGCCGGGCTGGTGTGGGCGCTGACGGGCGACGAGGTCCCCGACAAGCCGGTGGCGAAGCCGCCGGTCGTACAGCCCGTCGTACCGCAG
>NZ_JAAPBF010000278.1 GCF_022695985.1 Streptomyces sp. NP-1717
GGCCGTCCGGGCACCGACCAGGGCCAGGGTCAGGACCGCCCCGTATACGGCCAGAACGCCCCGAACGGTGCGGACTTCGGCCAGAACGGACAGAACGGCGGCGACTTCGGCGCCCCGCGCCCGCCGGTCGGCGCGCTCCCCCAGCAGCCCCAGCCGGAGGCCCTGCCCCCGGCCGGCCCGGGCGACGGCCGCACGCCGCTGTTCGACAACCTGGAGACGAACTGGTTCCACGGGCAGCACAACGGCGGCTCCGGCCGCCCGGACCAGCCCGCGGGACCCGAGCAGCAGCCGACACCCCAGCAGTACTCCCCGGAGGGGCTGCCGGACCGGCCGGCGTCCTCTCCTCCCCCGATGCCGCAACGGCAGCCCGCGAACGGCGGCACGAACGGCAACGGCGCCGTCACGTCCTCCTGGCGCACGTCACCCAATGACGAGCTGGTACGCCAGGCCGAGCGGGTCAAGAAGCCCGCCGCGGGCGGAATCACCACCTCAGGTCTGCCCCGCCGGGTCCCGCGTGCCAACCTGGTGCCGGGAACCGCGCAGGAGCAGAGCAATCAGACCGGTCCGCAGGTCTCGCGTGCGCCGGACGACGTACGCGGCCGGCTGACCAACCTTCGCCGGGGCATTCAGCAGGGTCGTCAGGCCGGCGGCCGTACCGCCGACAGCTCGACGACCGGCAGTTTCAACCTCGGCCCCTCTCACCAGCAGGAGCGTTAGTTGAGTCCGATGAGCCAGGCGGCGCAGAATCTGAACTGGTTGATCACCAACTTTGTGGACAACACCCCCGGG
The DNA here is from genome assembly GCF_022695985.1 of Streptomyces sp. NP-1717. Classification (GTDB taxonomy): domain Bacteria; phylum Actinomycetota; class Actinomycetes; order Streptomycetales; family Streptomycetaceae; genus Streptomyces. Next base: position 790 of record NZ_JAAPBF010000278.1, read on the forward strand.
GTGTCCCACACAGTGGTCGTATCCGCCGACGGCCTGCTGCTGGCCATGTCCGAAGGCTTCCCGCGCGACCGTGCCGATCAACTCGCGGCCGTCGCCTCCGGGCTGACCTCGCTGACCGCGGGGGCGTCCCGGATCTTCGAGGGCGGGCCTGTCACCCAGACCGTCGTGGAGATGGATCGCGGGTTCCTCTTCCTCATGTCCGTCTCCGACGGTTCCTCCCTCGCGGTGCTCGCACACCCCGACTGCGACATCGGCCTCGTCGGCTACGAGATGGCCCTCCTGGTCGACCGGGCGGGAACGGTGCTGACACCGGACCTGCGCGCCGAGCTCCAGGGGAGCCTGCTGCACTGAGACTTCCAGGTACCGCCCACAGCACCACACACCGTCAGGCCGCCAACCGGCCCCACCCCGGCCCAGTCAGACGGCACGAAGACATCTTGCTGTCACGCCCGGAGGATTCATGACCCCGCCACCCGCCTCTCACGATCCGTACGGCGCCTCAGTCGACGCGTCCTACGGACTTGAAGGCGATCAGCCGCTGGTACGCCCGTACGCCATGACCGGCGGACGGACGCGGCCGCGGTACCAGCTCGCCATCGAGGCACTGGTCAGCACGACGGCCGATCCGGCCCATCTCGCCGGGCTGCTCCCCGAGCACCAGCGGATCTGCCATCTCTGCCGTGAGGTTAAGTCGGTCGCCGAGGTGTCGGCACTGCTGTCCATGCCACTGGGAGTGGCACGCATCCTCGTGGCCGACCTGGCCGAGGCAGGCATGGTGGCCATCCACCAGCCGGGTAACGGAGAGGCCGGCGGAACGCCGGATGTGACACTGCTCGAAAGGGTGCTCAGTGGACTTCGCAAGCTCTAGCGGCGGAGCGGCACGATCGACGACCTCCGCCAAGATCGTGGTGGCGGGCGGGTTCGGCGTGGGCAAGACCACGTTCGTCGGCGCCGTCTCGGAGATCAACCCGCTGCGTACCGAAGCCGTCATGACCAGCGCCTCCGCCGGCATCGACGACCTCACCCACACCGGAGACAAGACCACCACCACGGTGGCCATGGACTTCGGCCGTATCACCCTCGACCAGGACCTGATCCTCTACCTGTTCGGCACCCCCGGACAGGACCGCTTCTGGTTCATGTGGGACGACCTCGTACGCGGCGCCATCGGCGCCGTCGTCCTCGTCGACACCCGCCGCCTCGCCGACTGCTTCCCCGCCGTCGACTACTTCGAGAACTCCGGACTCCCCTTCGTCATCGCCCTCAACGGCTTCGACGGACACCAGCCCTACACCCCGGAGGAAGTACGGGAGGCGCTCCAGATCGGCCCGGACGCGCCCATCATCACCACCGATGCCCGCCACCGCGCGGACGCCAAGAGCGGACTCATCACGCTCGTCGAGCACGCACTCATGGCTCGCCTCAAGTAGACGACGGCGTACGGCAGTTGCCGTATCCCGGACCGGGTGTGGGCTGTGTCTTTTGACACGGCCCACCTCGGTGTTCATAACGTTTGAGAAGAGAATTCACGCCGTTCGGACACCCGACGCGTTCGACTGGTATCCCTGCGCTCATATCACCTTCGCCTTTTGACGGGGCTCGTTCTTTATGCCCGTTTTATCTGCGGTATGGACCACTCGGAATGGCCGATTCCCACTGTTTGGAACGGGACCGCCTCACGTGCTGGAATTCGATGAACTCCCGAGTAGTACAGCCCTGAACGAAAAACGGCACACCACAGGTGCCGACGCCGAGAGGTTGTTGGTCGAGTGAGGCGTAGCAAGACGAGCTCCGCGGAGCAGGCGGCGCGGGGAAACTTCACCCCGCCGCGGCGTACAGCGGCGCCGCCTGCGGACACGCCAGGGAAGGCGCCGGCACCCGGCAGCACCAGCCGGCTGGCGCCGCGCAACTGGCGGGTACCGACCCGGCTCAACGCGATCCTCCTGATACCCGTGCTCGTCGGCCTCGTCATGGGCGGCTTCCAGGTCAAGGGCTCCGTGGACACCTGGCAGGAGGCGCAGGACGCCGAGCGCACCGCGCTCGTCGTACGGGCCGCGTCCGAGTACGGCCAGGCCCTGCTCAACGAGCGCGACCTCACGGCCCAGCCCCTGCTGACGAACAAGCGCGACGACAAGGTCGTCGTGGACGCCAGGGCCACCACGGACGCCGCGAAGGCCACGTTCGACCGCGCCGTCGAGTCGCTGCCGCAGGACGAGGGCCTGGAGCGGCGGCTGCGCCTCTTCCGGGCCGAAGAGCCCAAGCTGGAGACGATCCGCAAGACGGCGTACACCGCGGGCGTCGAGACGCCCGACAAGACCGGCCGCAACGGCGGTCCGGTGGCGACCGAAGAGGGCTACGTGCTGGTCCAGCACTCCCTCATGGAGTTCTCCAACGAACTGGGTCTCGGCACCGGCAACATCACCAGCTACGGCCGCACCGTCTACGCCATCCAGCTCTCCAAGGCCGCCATGTCGCTCCAGCGGTCCATCGGTCTGCACCTCCTGGTGCGGCCGAGCGAGAAGCCGGCGGTCCGGTCGGGCCAGTCGGTCGCCTTCTCCTCGTACGCCTACCTGGAGGACATCGCGGTCGCCGAGTACATCTCCGGCGGCACGGACGAGGACGAGGCCAAGCTCCGCAGGACCATGGAGGAGAAGGCCGCCGAGGGCGCCAAGATGCTCGCCACGGCGCGGCAGCAGGCCGCGGCGGCGGGCGAGGAGTTCATCGCCCCGCCGGCCCAGGACGGCTCGGTGGTCGACGGCATGGTGGCCGCGATCGCCACCGGCGACAGCCCCTCCCAGCTGGAGGAGCGCGGCGTCACCCCCCGGACGTGGATGGCGGCGACCACCACCAAGTTCGACGCCTACACGATCATCGAGAAGGACCTGGTCGACAACGCGGTCGGCGACGCCGCCCAGATCGCCGACGACGCCAGGAACGACGCGATCACCAACGGCGCGATCGTGCTGATCGCGCTGCTGGCCGCCTTCGTGCTGGCCGGGATGATGGCGCGGCAGATGAGCCGGTCGATGCGCCAGCTGCGTACGGCCGCCTTCGGCATCGCCGAGCAGCGGCTGCCGATGCTGGTCGACCAGCTGTCCCGTACCGACCCCGGCCGGGTCGACACCCGCGTACAGCCGATTCCGATCGACTCCAGGGACGAGATCGGCGAGGTCGCGCGCGCCTTCGACCAGGTGCACCGCGAGGCTGTGCGGCTCGCCGCCGAGCAGGCCATGCTCCGGGGCAACGTCAACGCGATCTTCACCAACCTCTCGCGGCGCAACCAGTCGCTGATCGAGGGCCAGCTGACCCTGATCACCGATCTGGAGAACAACGAGGCCGAGCCCGAGCAGCTGGAGAACCTCTTCAAGCTGGACCACCTCGCCACCCGTATGCGCCGCAACGGTGAGAACCTGCTGGTCCTCGCCGGTGAGGAGCCCGGCCGCCGCTGGAACCAGCCGGTGCCGCTGGTCGACGTGCTGCGCGCCGCGTCCTCCGAGGTGGAGAGTTACGAGCGCATCGAACTGACGGGCGTGCCCGAGACCGAGATCCACGGCCAGGCCGTGACCGACCTCGTGCATCTGCTCGCCGAGCTGCTGGAGAACGCCACCACGTTCTCCTCGCCGCAGACCAAGGTGCGGGTGACCGCGACCCGGCTGCCCGACGGCCGCGTGATGATCGAGATCCACGACAAGGGCATCGGCCTCACCGCCGAGGACTTCGCCGACATCAACCACAAGCTGGCCAACCCGCCGACGGTGGACGCCGCGGTGTCCCAGCGCATGGGCCTGTTCGTGGTCGGCCGGCTGGCCGACCGGCACGGCGTACGGGTGCAGCTGCGGCCCTCGGGCGAGCAGGCGGGCACCACGTCGCTGGTCATGCTCCCGGACGCGATCACCCACGGTGGCGGCGGCGAGCAGCTCCCGCCGGACGACTTCACGGTCTCCCAGATCATTCCGGAGCAGCAGGCGCCGGCCTTCGAGCCGGAGTCGCAGGCGTACTCGGCGCCGATGCTGACGGCGGCCGAACTCGGCTTCGACGACTCGCGGTACGACGACCCCGCCGGGGCCGGGACCGGGGCGGCGAATCCCCGCAGTCTCGACCCGGTGAACCGTTCCCTCATGCGCGACGAGCGCCGTGCGGCGCTGGGCGGTGGCAACGGCGCCGCCGCGGCCCTGCCCGGCGGCGAGCAGCCGCTCTACGGCGATCAGGTGGACGGGCAGTACCGCGAGGAGACGGACGGCCGGTACGCGCCGCAGGAGGCGTCGTACGACCAGAACGGCTACCCCGTCCAGCAGGGCGGCGCCGAGGGCGGGCAGACGTACGACGGCACGGGGTACGGCGCGTACGCCGGCAACGGCACCGACGCCTACCCGGCGTCCGGCTCCGCCGACGGATACCGGACACCCGACGGGTACCAGGACCAGCAGGACCCCCTGGGCGGCGGCTATACGGAAGGGGCCTACGAGGCTCCGCAGGCGAACGGGGCGGGCTACGACAACCTCTTCGCGCCCCAGGCCGACCAGGGTGGCTGGAGTGACCGGAGCGGCTACCAGGGCGGGTACGAGCCCGAGCGGGGGACCGAATCGGAATCCTCCGACGGCGCTGCGGCGGACACCGGGAAACGCGTAGAATTCGAACGTCCGGGCCCCTCCCCGAGCACCAGTCACGAAATGACCGGAGCGGGACTGCCACGCCGTGGCGGCACCGCGCAGCCGCCGAAGGCGGAGTCGTGGCAGCCGACCGGTGAGGGCGACGGGCAGCGGAACGGACACGACGGCGGTGGGACCGATCTCTTCGGCGGAACCGCGCCGTCGGCAGCGACGCCGCAGGAGACAGCGCCGGCTTCCGGCCGGCAGGCCTCGACCACCGAGAACCGACCGACGAGCGAGACGTACGCACCGACAGCAACCCCGCAGCCGCGGAACGGACAGAGTGAGGCGAACGGCACCGACGAGTGGCGTTCGACGAACGACGACCGGTGGCAGCGGGCCGAGAAGCTCCGCGAGCCCAAGGCCGGCGGGATCACTCCTTCGGGACTCCCCCGGCGCGTTCCCAAGGCCAACCTGATCGAGGGAACGGCGGAGTCGACGCCGCAGAACGGCCCCCAGGTCTCGCGCGCGCCGGAGGACGTACGTGGCAGGCTGAGCAACCTGCGGCGCGGCGTCCAGCGGGGCCGCAACGCGGGGGCGGGCAACGCGGGAACCACGGGGACGGACACGAACGGACCGGGTCGAGGCCCGGGCAGTACCTACAACCAGGAGCGTTAGTGTGAGCCCGATGAGCCAGGCGGCGCAGAATCTCAACTGGTTGATCACCAATTTCGTGGACCACACCCCCGGGGTGTCCCATACCGTGGTGGTCTCCGCCGACGGACTCCTGCTGGCCATGTCCGAGGGTTTCCCGCGGGATCGCGCCGACCAGCTGGCGGCCGTCGCCTCCGGGCTGACCTCGCTGACCGCGGGGGCGTCCCGGATCTTCGAGGGCGGTGCCGTCACCCAGACCGTGGTGGAGATGGACCGCGGGTTCCTTTTCCTGATGTCCATCTCGGACGGCTCCTCGCTGGCCGTCCTCGCCCACCCCGAGGCCGACATCGGCCTGGTGGGCTACGAAATGGCTCTGCTCGTCGACCGGGCGGGGACGGTGCTGACACCGGACCTGCGCGCCGAACTCCAGGGAAGTCTTCTCAACTAACAGACAGACAGTGCGTTTCGCGCCATCGCACCATAGGGTTCGGTGGCGCGACTCCACAGAACAGTTACCGGCGATCGGAGTCGGAGGAGGCAACGGTGGCAACACCCCCAGGCGGACACCCTTACGAAGGTGGCCGACAGGTTCCGGGTGAGCATGCCCGGAACCACTTCAACTCCCCCTCCACGCCGGGCGCAAACGGCGGTCAGGGTGGGCGGCGGGACGGCGGCGGGCAGCAGCCGTATCATCCGCAGCAGCAGCCTTACCAGCCCCAACAACCGTACGGACAGCAGCAGTCGTACGGGCAGGGGCAGCAACAGCCGTACGGTCAGCAGCAGTCGTACGGACAGGGACAGCAGCCGCCGCAGTACGGGCAGCAGCAGCCCCGCAGCCGGCCGGTGCAGCCGAGGCGCCATCAGGAGCCGGAGTACGCCGCGCACAACCCGTTGGTACGTCCGTACGCCATGACCGGCGGCCGGACGCGGCCGCGGTACCAGCTCGCCATCGAGGCACTGGTCAGCACGACGGCCGATCCGTCAAGGCTGCAAGGGCAGTTGCCCGAGCACCAGCGGATCTGCCGGCTCTGTTTCGAGATCAAATCGGTCGCCGAGATTTCGGCACTGCTCTCCATCCCCCTGGGCGTCGCCCGGATCCTCGTAGCCGACCTGGCGGAGGCCGGACTTGTCGCCATTCATCAACCCGGCGGCGACGAGACCGCCGGGGGCCAACCAGATGTGACACTGCTCGAAAGGGTGCTCAGTGGACTTCGCAAGCTCTAGCGGCGGTGCAGCCCGCTCAACCACCAGCGCGAAGATCGTGGTGGCGGGCGGATTCGGCGTGGGCAAGACCACGTTCGTCGGCGCCGTCTCGGAGATCAACCCGCTGCGTACCGAAGCCGTCATGACCAGCGCCTCCGCCGGCATCGACGACCTCACCCACACCGGAGACAAGACCACCACCACGGTGGCCATGGACTTCGGCCGTATCACCCTCGACCAGGACCTGATCCTCTACCTGTTCGGCACCCCCGGACAGGACCGCTTCTGGTTCATGTGGGACGACCTCGTACGCGGCGCCATCGGCGCCGTCGTCCTCGTCGACACCCGCCGCCTCGCCGACTGCTTCCCCGCCGTCGACTACTTCGAGAACTCCGGACTCCCCTTCGTCATCGCCCTCAACGGCTTCGACGGACACCAGCCCTACACCCCTGACGAGGTGCGCGAGGCGCTCCAGATCGGCCCCGACACCCCCATCATCACCACCGACGCCCGCCACCGCGCCGACGCCAAGAGCGGACTCATCACGCTCGTCGAGCACGCACTCATGGCACGGCTTCGTTAAGCGTTCTCCGGCAGGGCGTCCACGGGCCGTGTGCCCGGAGCCGACCGCCGGACGGCCGCGGCCCCGTACTCCTTCGAGTACGGGGCCGCGGCCGTCCGGCGTCTCGCGCCACCGGGCTCGCGGGCCGGGCCCGGGCAGCGCGAGAGCCCCGTACTCCGAGGAGTACGGGGCTCTCGCGGCTCTGTACGCCCGCTGGGGCGCCTGGGCTCAGCCTTGCCAGCTGTGCGGTGCCCGGAAGCCCGGCGTGCGCTCCAGGCGGCGCCAGCCGGCCGTGGAGCGGCCTCGGTGGGCCGGGGCGGTGTCCGCGTCGGAGCGGGCCGCGGCGCGCGCCATGAGGACGGCGGTGATGGCGGCCAGTTCCTCGGGGCCGGCCTGGCCCTTCTCGACGCGGAGCAGGGAGTTGTCGGCGGGGTTGCTCATCGGGCTCGTGTCTCCGTCTTCTCGTTGGGCGGGCGGCGTGGGCGGCGCGGGGGCCGCGTCCGGCGGGCGCGGGCTCACTGCGGCGGGTTGCCGTGCTTGCGGGACGGCAGGTCGGCGTGCTTCGTACGAAGCATCGCGAGGGCCGAGACGAGGACCTCGCGGGTCTCGGCCGGGTCGATGACGTCGTCGACCAGACCGCGCTCCGCGGCGTAGTAAGGATGCATCAGTTCGGCCTTGTACTCT
>NZ_JAAPBF010000279.1 GCF_022695985.1 Streptomyces sp. NP-1717
TCGTCGGTGGTGGTCTGCGGCGAGGTCTTCCGCTCGGCCGGGGCGTCCACGGGGGTGGTCGCGGTCGCGCTGCCCGGCTCGTTGGCGGCACCGGACGGGCGGGTGCCGCTGTCGGAGGTGCCGATGTCGCCGGTACGGGGCCGCTGGTTCTCCGTGGCGGAGTCGGCGCCGCCGACCGACGGCAGCGTCGGAGCCTTCGACGGCTCCGGTGTGGACGCCTGGGCATGGGCGACGGAGGGCCGCGAGGACGGCATGAAGGCAAGGGTCAGACCGCCGCCGACGAGCGCGACGGTCGAGGCGACCACGGCACGGCGCCGCTGCTTCTTCCAGTCCGCCAGCCGGCGCCGGCGGGCGGCACGGCCGGTCGCCGAGGGCGTGGAGGGCCCGACCGGCACGTCGGCCTCGGGCTCGGTGAAGCCGGGGAAGGCGTCGAACTCGCGCGTGTGGGATATCTCCGCCATCACCGCGACCGTCGACGGAGTGTGGTGGACGTGTGAGCCGGCGGGGGCTATGTCGGGGGAATAGGCACCACAACCGGGGCATACGAAAACCCCGTTGAGCGTCCGTCGGCACGTCGAGCAGTAGTCCATCCGCGATCTTTCTGTGCTGACTGCGCCGTCGTCGGACCGACGACCTGTCGGATTTCGCACTCGGGATCGAGCGCGAACAACATAGCGACCTCACCGGGAGGTGGTGAGGACCCCATGTGCCGCTCTTGCGAAGATCGGGAACTCCGGACAGGCGGCGGGCGAGCCCGTCACGCCGTTCACCGGAGTTCACCCAGCGGAGTGAACCTACCGCCGGGCCGCTCCACGGCTTCCCCCTGAACGCCAAATGCCGTGCGGGGAACGGCTCGTGAACATCCGTCATCGAATGCCGTCGCCGTACTGCCGTTCGCCCCGCACCCACCTACGGTCACCTCACAGGTCGGAGAGTGCCGGGGGGCGACAGGTCGTGGAGTGGTTCGACGGAGAGAACATATTCGCGGTCTTCTCCACCCTGCTGGGGCTGCTGACCTCGGTCGGGGTGCTCTGGTACGAGCGCAGGGTGCCGCGCCGCAAACGGATCGGCTACCGCGTACAGATGGACACGGCCATCGGCAGCGACGTCCGCTCCGGCCACACGAACGTACGCCTCGGGCTGTTCGACGACGACCCGGAGATGGCGGACGCCACGCTCGTACTGCTGCGCCTGGAGAACGACGGCTCGCAGACCATCGCCGTCGACGACTACACGTCACCCGACATCCACGGTCTGACCGTCACGTTCACCGGCCGGACGATCAAGGGCGTCGCCGTCACGCTGCCGTCCGCCGCCCGCCATCTGATGTCGCACTTCACCCATGCGAGGGGCCTGCGCAGCTCCGGCAGCATGCTCACCGTCCCGAAGGTCCCGCTCAACAAGGGGCAGCACTTCAAGCTGCTGGTCCTGCTGACGGGCGGGGAGGTCGGCGAGGAGGTCACCGTCAGCGGCGGGATCTCCGAGGGCGAGGTGGTCGTCAACCGCGCCATCGCCCCCGACGAGGCACCGCCCGTGTTCAGCCGCGCGACGCGCCTCATCACCGTTCTGCTGACGGTCTGTGTGGTCACGCTCGCCTCGATCATCCTCCTGCGGGACAGCACCCGGCCCCCCATCGGGTGTGCGAAGGGCGAGCTGACCGTCATCGGGTCGACCGCCTTCAGACCGGTGGCCGAGGAGCTGGAGAAGAAGTACGAGGACGACTGCCCCGGCTCCGAGATCACCGTGGACCTCAACGGCAGCGCGGCCGGAATCCGCGAACTGGCCGAGGCCGGGGCGCGGCGGAAGGAGGGCTCACCGGCGATCGTCGCCCTCTCCGACGGGCCGAAGTCCACGGGGTACGCGCAACTGCGGGAGAACCGGGTCGCGGTGTCCACGTTCGCCCTGGTCGTCAACGACGGCGTGGAAGTCGACGGGCTGTCCACGTCCGACGTACGGGAGATCTACCGCGGCGACATCACCAACTGGCAGGAGGTCGGCGGCCCGGACCTCGCCGTCCGCCTCGTCAGCCGCAACGCCGGCTCAGGCACCCGCGACACCTTCCAGCGCCGCGTCCTCCAGGGCTTCGAACCGGGCGCCTCGTCCACCGACTGCCGGCGCAAGGACGACACGCGTGCCCGCGTCCTGCGCTGCGAGTTCGAGAGCACCGAGCAGGTCCTGAACACGGTCGCGGAGCTGCCGGGCGCCCTCGGCTACAGCGAACTGCGCTCCGCCGCCCCGACGAAGGGCCTGCACCGGCTGGAACTGGACGGGCGCGCACCGTCGGTGGACGACATCGCGGAGAGCGGGTACCCGTACCGCGAGATCGAGTACGCGTACACCTACGGCCGCCCGCCCGCCAGCTCACTCGGGTCCAGCTTCCTGAACTACCTGATCAGGGGCAGCGGCCAGGACGTGATCCGCACGCACGGGTACCTGCCGTGCGCGACACCGGAGGGGCTGAAGGTCTGCGCGGAGGAGTGAGGGACGGCGGCGCGGGTCACGGGACGTGGGCCGTCAGCACCGTCCCGTCCGGGAACGCCAGGAACACCACCCCGCCCGAGACCAGCATCGCCTTGGGCGCCTCGCCCTCGGGCCAGCCCTCGAAGCCGCGCCGGCCCACCGTCTCCTCACCGTCGGCCAGCGAGAGGCTGCGCATGTCGTCGGTGCCCGCGATCAGGACCCGGTCGTCCGCCACCCGGGCGACGCTGTCGGCCGCCCACTCCGCGGTCGTCCAGCGGCGGTCGCCACTCTCCATGTCGACCGCGTCGAGTCCCTCGGGGTTGATCGCGTTCCCGCCCGTCGGGACGAGGACAGTGCCGTCGCGGCTGAGTCCGACGGGCAGCGAGGTCCGGTACACGTCCACCTTCTTGAGGGTGGCGCTGTCCCGCATCCCGGACGACGAGCAGGACACATACCGTCCGCCCTGGGCCAGCGCCGTGCACATCTCCGGGACCTCGGCCACGGTCTCGCCGGTCGCCGGGTCGAGTGCGAAGGTGTTGCCGGGGCTGTTGAGATGCAGACGCTCGCCGTCGGCGACGACGTCCAGGGAGTACGGGTACGCCCTGTTGATCACGCGCTCCCACGTCAGCTTCCGGTCGTCGGCCGAGAACGCGCGGAACAGCATGTTGCCCGTACCGCCCTCGCCGGAGGCGCCCTCGTACGACGTGAAGATCCTTCCCGCGTGGACCCGCACGAGTGACGGCCGGTAGCCTGGCTCGCCGGGCAGCTTGGCCACCGGCTCGCCGGTCGCGAGGTCCAGCACGGCGAAGCCGTCACCGTCCGGCGCCTGCGTGTAGACCCGCTCCGCGTCCATGTCCACGGGGCCGAAGCCGACCACCCGCCGCGTCGTGCCCTTGGCGGGATAACGCCACTTGGGCGTGCCGTCCGAGGCGTCGCGGGCCTCCAGCCATCCGCCCCGGATGCCCTGCTCGTCGGGTTCGGCCGCGAGGAAGGAGCAGACGAGGATCGTGCCCCTGAGCGCGCAGCGCTCGGCCTCCTTGGGTTCCGATGGCGCCGCCGACCAGGGGGACCAGCCTTCGGGGGCCTTCGCGCGGTCCGTCGCGTCCGGGCCGAAGTCGCTCATGGTGCTCATGACGGTGGCGGCGGGCGGCGCGGACGAACCCCCCGTACCGCCACCGCCCGTACCGCCACCGCCACTTCCGCCGCCCTCGTTCTGTCCCTCGCCGGAGTCCCCGCCCCAGAGGGAGATCAGCACCGCCGTCACCACCCCGACCACCACGGCGGCGCCGATGCCGATCCCCCACCGGAGCCGGTCGACGCGCGGGCGGGAGCCGGACGGCGGCGCCGGGGGCGCCGACGGTGGAGGAGGTACCTCGGCCGGTACCGGTGCCAGCAGCGCCCGGCCCACCGCGACCTCGTACTCGCCGATCTGCTTCCTTACGCCCTCCGGCCACGGGAAGGCCCCTTCGCGGCTCGCCGGAGCCACGCCCGGACGGGCGGCGGCCGTCCCCGCCGGGTCCAGTGTCCGCAACAACTCGCCCGTGGTCGGCCGCTGTTCGGGATCCGTGTGCAGACAGGACGCGATCACCTCGCGCAACTCGTCCGGAACGCGCGACAGATCGGCGCCACCCCGCGCGATGCGGTTCACCACGGCCGCCAACTCATTGTCGTAGAAGGGGCCTTGGCCCGTGGCCGCGAAGCAAAGCACCGCCCCGAGACAGAACACGTCCGACGCCGAGGTCACCGACCGGTCCGCCGCGACATGCTCCGGCGACATGAAGCCCGGCGAGCCGACCATGATGCCGGTCGCCGTGAGCGCGGTCGCGTCGTACGCCTGGGCGATACCGAAGTCGATCAGCCGGGGGCCGCCCGAGCCGAGAATGACATTGCCCGGCTTCAGATCACGGTGCACGAGCCGGACGCCGTGTACGGAGGCCAGCCCGCGCGCCAGGTCGGCGCCCAGCTCCCGCACGGCCGCGACCGGCAGCGGTCCCGACCGCTCCACCGCCTCGTCGAGCGAGGGGCCGACGACGTACTCCGTCGCCAGCCAGGGCCGTTCGGCATCCGGGTCGGCTGCGACGAGAGCGGCGACGTACGGTCCCCGGACCGCCCGCGCCGCCTGCGCCTCACGACGGAAACGCACCCTGAAGTCGCCCAGGAACTCAACATCCTGACGGACCGTCTTGAGCGCGACCAGATCGTGCGGGCCGCCGTCGGGCGGCAGGGCCAGGTGGACCGTGCCCATACCGCCGGAACCCAGGCCGGCCAGCAGCCGGTAAGGGCCGGCGTCGTACGGGGCGTGGGCATCGAGCGGGCCGAGCACGGCGTCAACTCCTCATCGGACGAACCTCAATGACATATGGGCCTCACTGACACACACTCACGTCTCATCCCGGCAGTTCCGTCGAACGCACCGTCCCGTCGTGGAACATCAGGAACACCACCCCACCGACCGAGATCAGCTCGGGCTCCCAGACCTGCCCGTCGATACCGTCACCGAGACCGCTGTCGGCCCGGTTGCCGGGCGCGCCCTCGATGCGGGATCTCGTCCCCCGCGGGGCGTCCCCCGCCACCGGCAGCGTGTAGAGGAACTCGTTGTCGAGGAAGACGGCGGTGTCGCCGACGACCGACGCCTCGGAGGGCAGATACCGCCCGTCCTCGGGCGCCGGAGGGAACGTCCCCACCGTGCGCGGCGTGGAGTCGGCGCCCCCGTAGGTGTCGACGAGTTCCATCCGGGTGCTCCCGCTGTCGGGGGCGAGGAGATACGTGCGCGATCCCACCGTCACCAGATCCCGCAGCGGCAGATCCGAGTCGAACCCCGGCTGTCCGGTGTCGATCGGCAGCAGGGTCTCCGCGTCCAGGGCCACGCTGCCTCCGTCCTCGATCCCGCACAGCACCTCGCCGCCCCGCACCCGCACGCTCACGCAGTCGCCCCCGTCCTCGCCGGGCACGGTGTACGGCGTCGGCTTGCCCGTACGCGCGTCGAACCCCGTCAGACCGCCGTCCGTCGACGCGAGGAGGCGCCCGCCCGCGAAGGCGTCGGGGCCGAAGCCTCCGTAGCCGACCTCCACCCCGACATACGTCGACAGGGCGCGCTTCCACAGCGGCTTTCCCGTTTCGGCGTCGAAGGCGTGCACCTCGGTGCCCTCACCCCGGGTGGTGAAGAACGCGACTCCGCCGCCGGCCATCGCCTCCCCCACATTGGCCAGCCGCACCGTGCCCTCACCCTTCAGGGGCTGCTTCCAGCGCACCGTGCCGTCCTTGAGGGACCGGGAGCGCACCATGCCGCCCTCGGTGGAGAGCACCGAGTCGCCGTGGATCACCGGGTTGGTGGCGTCGCCGGGGATGTACATACCGCTCGACGCGCCCAGCAGGGGCTCCGCGTCGGGCTCCGCCGAAGGGGCCTTCCAGCGGGGCTTGCCGTCGGCCGCGCCGACCGCCTCCAGGCCGCCGTAGAACATCCGGCACACCAGGATCTCGCTGTTGAGCGCGCAGTCCCAGGGCCGGCCGCTCAGCTTCGCCGTCCACGGCTTCCAGCCGTCCGGGCGGGCCGCCGGGTCGACGGGGAAGTGGCGGCTGCGGTCGGCCCCGTGCTTGTCGAGCCCGATGAGCGCCGCCTGCGGCTCCTTCTCCGAACCGGCCTCCGGTGAAGGGGACTTGGGGGCGGGGTCGTCCTGGAGGGCGCGCAGGCCGAAGGCGCCGAGGACGCCGAGCGTGAGCGCGCCGGCGACAACGGCGAGGACCGTGGTGCGCCGGCGGCGGGGGCCGTCCGGCGGCAGCGGCTGTCGCGTTGGGCCGGTGACCGTCCGCGCGCTGTGGACGGGGGACGCGCCCGGCATCGTCGGTACGCGCCCGGCGACCGGTCCGGCCGCCTGCACGGTACGGGCCAGCTCCTGCTCGTACCGGGCGACCTGGGCCCGTACCCCGTCCGGCCAGACGACGGGGTCCGGGGCGCCCGTGTCCCGGAAGCGCGCCTCCAGCTCGATCGCGTCCGGGCGCGCCGACGGGTCGGGCCGCAGACAGTCCTCGATCAACGCGCGCAGTTCGTCCGGCACGTCGTCGAGCCGGGCCTCGGCCTGCGAGACCCGGTACAGCACGGCCGCGACCGGCCCCGTACCGAACGGGCCCTCGCCCGTGGCCGCGTAACAGAGCACGGACGCCAGCGAGAAGACATCGGACGCGGAGACGACATGACGCCCGCCCAGCACGTGCTCGGGCGACATGTAGCCCGGCGAGCCGACCATCGCGCCGGTCGCCGTCAGGGTGCTCGCGCCGAAGTCACGGGCGATGCCGAAGTCGATGACGCGCGGACCGCCGGCGCCGAGCAGCACGTTCGCGGGCTTGAGGTCACGGTGCAGGACCTGTGCGTGGTGGATTCCGCGCAGCGCCCGTACGAGACCGAGGCCAAGGCTCCGTACGGTCTCGACCGGCAGCGGGCCGCACTCCCGTACGGCGCGGTCCAGCGTCGGGCCCGCGACGTACTCGGTGGCGAGCCAGGGCGCGGGGGCGTCCGCGTCACCGGCCAACAGGCGTGCGGTGAAACGGCCTTCGACCGCGCGTGCGGTCGATATCTCGCGCCGGAAGCGGTCGCGGAAGGCGTGTTCGCCGCTCGCGAGGAGGTCGGGCCGTACGACCTTCACGGCGGCGAGCGACGCGGCCGGGCGCGCGGTGGGACGGGCGTCGGCGCCCAGAAACACCTCGCCCATGCCGCCGGCGCCGAGACGGGCGAGTACGCGGTACGGCCCCACCTGGCGTGGTGACCGTTCATGAAGCTCACCGAGCATCGGACGTGGTCCCCCGTTCCCCGTTCGTGTTTCATTCCCCGTCAGCCCCTCGCGCGTCCCCGACGGCTCCCCTGATGGCTCCCCGTCACTGGCGGCGCGTCGGCCGAAAGCGCTTGTGCCACAGCTCGGCCACAGGCGCCGGTTCAGTCTGTCCCGACCCGTGGCGCTGTGCAAAGATCCCATGACATGCGGCAGTTGGCAGCTGACTGTCAGTCAGGAGAGGCACAGGCAACGTGGAAGCGCTGACCCCGGACGACCCGTCCCGCATCGGCCCCTACCGGCTCCTCGGCAGACTCGGCGCGGGCGGCATGGGACGTGTCTTCCTCGCCAGGTCCGAGGGCGGCCGGACCGTCGCGGTGAAGCTCGTACGCCCGGAACTGGCCGAAGAGGCCGAGTTCCGGCGGCGGTTCGCCCAGGAGGTCGCCGCCGCGCGCCGGGTGGGCGGTGAGTGGACCGCGCCGGTCCTCGACGCCGACACCGACGCCCGCGAGCCGTGGGTCGCCACCGGCTACGTCCCGGGGCCCTCGCTGCACGCCGTGGTCGCCGGCCGGCCGCAGCCGCTGCCGGAACGGTCGGTGCGCATCCTCGCCCACCGGCTCGCGCAGGCGCTCACCGCCATCCATACGGCCGGTCTGATCCACCGCGACCTGAAGCCCGCCAACGTGCTGGTGACCATCGACGGTCCGCGCGTCATCGACTTCGGGATCGCCCGCGCGCTGGACGCCGTCACCGGCGACAACCGGACGCGTACGGGTGTCGTGATCGGGTCGCCCGGCTACATGTCGCCCGAGCAGGTGCGCGGCGAGACGCTGACGCCCGCGAGCGACGTCTTCTCGCTGGGCTCGGTGCTCGCCTTCGCCGCGACGCGGCGCCAGCCGTTCGGTACGTCGACGAGCGGTCTGCACGCGGTGATGTTCCGCATCGCGCAGGAGGAGGCGGATCTCACGGGGCTGCCGGACGGCCTCGCGGACCTGGTGCGCGCATGTCTGGCGAAGGATCCGGCCGAACGGCCCACCCCGGCCGAGGTCGCCGACCTGACGGCGGAGGCGAACGAGGGGGACGACGCCGACCTGCCGTGGCTGCCTGGCGCGGTGCTCGCCGATCTCGGGCGCCGGTCCGCGGAGCTGCTGGAGGCGGAGACGCCCGCCTCGCCGCTCCCGGCGCGTCCGCAGGGGCC
>NZ_JAAPBF010000028.1 GCF_022695985.1 Streptomyces sp. NP-1717
GGGGACGCAACGTAGGCCCATACGATCAGCAGCCTTGCGCTGAGCCCGCCCGACGCGCGTCGCAGTCCCCCATTCGCGGTAACGTGGCGGTCGGTGAACCCCTCTCCCTGACGCCCGAAGGATCACATGCCTGCCCAGCCCCCCGCCGTCTCCGTGATCATGCCGGTGCTCAACGAGGAACGGCATCTGAGGAACTCCGTCCAGCACATCCTGGAGCAGGAGTACGACGGCGAGATGGAAGTGGTCATCGCGCTCGGTCCGTCCACGGACCGCACCGACGAGATCGCGGCCGAACTCGTGCGCGAGACGGCGGACAGCGACCGCGCCCGCGTGCAGACCGTGCCCAATCCGACCGGCCGCACGCCGGCGGCGCTCAACGCGGCCATCAAGGCGTCCAAGCACCCCGTCGTCGTGCGCGTCGACGGCCACGGCATGCTCTCGCCGAACTACATCTCCACGGCCGTACGGCTCCTGGAGGAGACGGGCGCGCAGAACGTCGGCGGCATCATGAACGCCGAGGGCGAGAACGACTGGGAGCACGCCGTCGCCGCGGCGATGACCTCCAAGATAGGGGTCGGCAACGCGGCCTTCCACACGGGCGGCTCGGCGGGCCCCGCCGAGACCGTCTACCTGGGGGTCTTCCGGCGGGCCGCGCTGGAGCAACAGGGCGGCTACAACGAGGAGTTCATCCGGGCCCAGGACTGGGAGCTGAACTTCCGCATCCGTGAGGCCGGCGGTCAGATCTGGTTCTCGCCCGAACTGCGCGTCCAGTACCGGCCGCGGCCGTCCGTCCGGGAGCTCGCCAAGCAGTACAGGAACTACGGCCGTTGGCGCCACGTCGTCGCCCGCTTCCACTCGGGCTCGATCAATCTGCGCTACCTCGCCCCGCCGGTCGCGGTCTGCGCCAACGTCCTGGGCGTCGTCGTCGGCCTGGCCTTCACACCCTGGGCGCTCGTCGTCCCCGGCGGCTACCTCGCGGCGATCGTCGCGGGCTCCGTACCGGCGGGCAGGGGCCTGCCCCTCAAGGCGCGGCTCCAGATCCCGCTCGCACTCGCCACGATGCACATGTCGTGGGGGGTCGGCTTCCTGACCAGCCCGCGCTCGCTCGCCAGGAAGGTCATCGCGAGCCGCCGCCCGGCGGTCCAGCAGACCGTCTGAGCAGGTCCGATACATACGAAGGAGCCCCGGGGCGCATCGCCCCGGGGCTCCTTGTTTCCGTCCGAAGTCCCATACGGACGGTACGGCCCGCTCTAGAAGGTGAAGCCCGGCTGGATCTCCATGCACTCGGTGTCGTCCGCGCCGTTGAGCGCCCGCGCCGTGTCCGGCGTTTTGTCCTCGTCCTTCGCGGCCGACTTCGGGTACGTGTCACCCGTACGCCAGTCGGCGCCCACGACCAGCGTCACACCCGACACCTCGGTCGACTTCTTCGCCGAACTCACCGGAATGCCGAGGGACTTGGCGACCGCCTGCGCGTCGCCCTCCAGGTCCGCGCTGGGGAACAGGACCTCGGTACGCGCGGTCGCGTCGGGCGTCACGTCCGCCACGGCCTTCGTGTAACCCTCGGCGGCCAGAAGCCCCGCGACCGCCGTGGCCCGCTGCGGCGTCGGCGCCTGTGTGTCGCTGCCCGTGCCGTTGCGGACGAGCACCCCGGTCTCCGCCGGAGCCGCCGCCGGGTCCTTGGACTCGGCCGGGGGCTTGCGCTTGGACGCCTTGCCGTCCAGCGGCACGTCGTCGCGGACCATGTCGAACAACTGCTCGGCGTCGCCCGGCTTCGGGAACACCCGCCCGGACTCGCTCCCCTCGCCGTACACATTCGGCATCGTCGCCATCGTGATGCGGTTCGTGGGTACCTGCTTCAGCTCTTCCGCCAGGTCGTAGAGCTTCTTCACGCCGCCCAGGCCCTTGTCGACGGTCAGCGCGTCGGTGGCCGCCTCGGCGAGGCTCATCAGCTTTCCCGGGTCGGTCAGCTTGGCGCCCTTGCGCAGCTCCCGGACCATGGAGTTCATGTACATGTGCTGGGCGTGGGTGCGGGCGAGGTCGCTGCCGTCCTCGAAGCCGTAACGCGTACGCAGCCACTGGAGCGCCTGCTCGCCCTGGATGACGTTCTCGCCCTTCTCCAGCTTCAGCCCCGAGCCCTTGCCCTCGGCGTTGCGCGAGTGGACGTTCTCCTGGACGCAGACCGGTACGCCGCCGATGGCGTCCGCCATCGACACCACACCCGCGAAGTCGATCATCATGAAGTGGTCGATCGTGATGCCGGTGAGCTCGTACCAGGTGGCCACCGTGCAGCCCGGACCCCCGCGTCCCAGGCTCTCGTTGGTCTGTACGTTGCCCGTGCTCGCCGGGTAGACCTTGCCGGTTTCCGGGTCGGTGCACTTGGGCATCTTCAGCATGGTGTCGCGCGGCATGCTGACCACCGACATGTTGCTGCGGTCGGCCGACACATGGAGCAGCATCTGCACGTCGGCCAGGGGCGGGCCGCCGAAGGTCTCCTTGGCGCCGCCGAGTTTCTGATTCGCCTTGGAGTCACGGGCGTCGGAGCCGATGAGCAGGATGTTGAGCGGCGTCTGGCCCGCGGAGTTGGCCTTGTGGTCGGCCATCGGCTTGTCGCCGAGCGTCAGGTCTTCCTTCTTGAGCTTGCCGTCGAGATGGCGGTAGTAGAGGTATCCGGCGCCGGCCGTGCCGAGTATCAGCACGGCCAGGACGGCGGAGGCCCAGCGCAGTATCCGGCGTTTGCCACGCCGGTCGCGCGGACGCGCGCCGTCGCGGCGGGGGCCGCCCCTTCTGGCCCGGCCCGAGCCGTCACCGCCGCCGGACGCGGCGTCGCCGGAGCCGGACCCCGAGTCGCCGTTCGCACCGCCGCCGGCGCCCGACGTCGCATCGGGCCCGCTCGCGGGCGCGCCAGGACCGTCCTCGTACAGACTGTCGTCCCAGCCCAACTCACCGGCGTGCGAGACGCGTTGCCGTGTTCGCTGTCTGCGCGTGCTCTGTTCCACCCCGTGCCCCCTACCCCTGTCGCTCAAGCGCTCCGTGCGAGCAGGGGCTCCGGACGCACCGGGGCCCGGCTCACTTGGCGCACACTTGCTTGTCGGCTTCCACCTTCTGCACGCCGTCCGGCGCCTTCGCCGGTCCGACGATGGGCACGCCCGCACCCTTGAAGTCCGCACCGAGCGTCAGGGTCATCGCCTGAAGGCCCTCGGCGTCCTCCTTGCCCGGCTTCATCGCCGCGGCGGGCAGGCCCATCATGTCCGCGAGACGGCGGGCCTGGTCCGCCTGGTTCGGTGCGTACTCCAGCGACGTCTTGTCCAACTCCTCGGGCGCGTTGCCCTTGTTGGTGGACTTCGGTACGCCTTCCTCGTTCTGGAGCCAGGCGAGCGTCTCCTGGGCGGAACCCTGCGGCCCGCCGCCGTTGAACACATCGACCCTGACATCGGCGGGAGCCGCCTTGGTTCCCTTGAGGAGCGCCGCCTGCTTGCTCTTGGCGGCCTTCTCCTGCTCCTTCACGGCGGTGAGGGAGGTGTCGTTCTGCATCATCGCGAACAGCGGCTTCGCCTTCGCCTCGTTCACCACGACGGTCGCCTTGACGACCTCCGCGGGGTTGTCTATCACGGGGAGCGTGGTGAAGCTGATGTTCTTGGGATTGACCTTGGCCAGCTCCGTACCGAGGTCGCGCAGCTTCTCGATGCTGCCGATCCCCGTGTCCACCGTGAGCGCGTCCGTCGCCGCCGACGCCAGGTCCCACAGCTTCGAGGGGCTGGTCAGGGTCTCGCTGGACTTCATCTTGCGGATCATGGCGCTCAGGAACTGCTGCTGGGTCTGGATCCGGTCCAGGTCGCTCTCGTTGCCGAAGCTGTGGCGCGTACGTA
This sequence comes from Streptomyces sp. NP-1717, assembly GCF_022695985.1. Lineage (GTDB taxonomy): Bacteria > Actinomycetota > Actinomycetes > Streptomycetales > Streptomycetaceae > Streptomyces. The sequence goes on from NZ_JAAPBF010000028.1 coordinate 3,867, forward strand.
CGAAGGCCAGAGCCTGCTCGCCCTTGATGACGTGCTTGCCCTTGCTCAGCTTCAGATGGGAATCGGGGTCGTCGACGTCCTTGGCGACGCACACCTCGACACCGCCGACCGCGGTCGTCAGTGTCTTCACCGCGTTGAAGTCGGCCATCATGAAGTGGTCGACCGTCAGCCCGGTCAGCTCCTTGACCGTACGCATCGTGCAGCCCGGGTCCCGCTCGGACTGGCCGAGGCTGGTGTTGAAGCGGACGCCCTGCTCGCCCGGGACGATCTTCTTGCCGGACTCGGTGTTCGTCTCGCAGTCCGGGATGTCGGTGATCAGGTCGCGGGGGATGGAGAGCGCGGTCGCGTTCGTCCGGTCCTTGGAGACATGGAAGAGGATCGTGGTGTCGGCGTGACCGACGCTGTCCTTGTCGCCGTACCCCTCGTTGCCGGACCCGGTGCGCTTGTCGGTGCCGATCACCAGGATGTTGACGGCCTGGTCCTTCTTGAACCCTCCGGTGCCCGCGCCCTCGACGTCGATCGTGCTGATGTTGCCGTTGAGCTCCTGGTACGCGTAGTAGGCGGCGCCCGCGCCGCCGACGAGGATGAACGCCGTGATGCCGCCCGTCCAGCCGAGGATCTTCTTCTTGCGGGACTTGGGCGGCGCCTTGCGCTTGCGGCGGCCCGCGCCCGCGGCGCCCGCCGCGTCGGCGTTGTTCGCGGCGCGGCGTCCGCGCTGGGCGGGCACGTCCCGGCGGGAGGTGCCCGAAGTGCCGGTGGAGCCCGAGGAGTTACGGGCGCGCGGGATGCTCGCGGCCGCGTCGTCGGTGGCACCGGCCGCACCGGCGCCCGCTCCCGCGGCGCCGGGCGCTCTGCGGTCTCTGGCGGAGCGTCCCTGCTGCGAACCGTCCGTGGTCGGCGCGTTTCTCGACCGGCGAGGAGCGTCGTGCCCGTTTCCCGTGTCACGGGAAGGGCCGGACGACTGCCCTTCGGAGTGGTTCAGTCGCAATTCGTAATTGCCGGTCTGCGGGTTGAGTACCCACTGGTCGGCGGGATCGATCCCGTCGCCTTGTCCACGGCCTTGCGCATCCACGGTTGCTTGAGTCCTCCGTCGGTGCCACGCGAAGCGCTTCATCCCCCAAAAGCGCTCGGTCTTTCGATCCGGCGGTGCGCGCGACCTCCACGGTCCGCTGTACCGGATCGCGTCACACTATCCGCCCTGTTCAGCGTCCAGCGACGTTGGTGACAAATTCGACTCCTCTTACAAGGGGGCAATCTGCCCAATCGTCATAGACTGCCGACCCCTACTTGGTATTGCTTTTACTCACACAGGCCGGCGGCGGCATTTGTGCCCGGGAAAGACGGAGTCGGAGTGGCGCTCGACGATCCCATGTCGTCCGGCTTTCCGTCCGTCTTCGCACTTTCTTCGTCACGTTGGGTGTCCCCTCCGTTGTTTCCGCCGTTCCGCTCCTGGCCCGCGGGGACGACCGAGACGGGCTCGTCCTCGCGCAGTTGCGTGAACAGCTCCCCCGCGTCGGGCTGCACCAGCTCGTCACGGTTCGGGTCATTCACATAAGGCTGTCGCGGTACGGTCAGGAATTGCACCTTTTCCGTCGGTACGTTCCGCAGGCCGCGTGCCAGGTCGTACAGATCCCTGAGCGTGTTCAGTCCGGGATCGGTCGTCAGCGACTTGGTCGCCGCGTCCAGCACCGGATACAGCCGGGTCGGATTGAGCAGAACACCGTTGCTCTGCACCTTCTTGACCAGCGAGCCGAGGAACTGCTGCTGGCGCTCCATCCGTTCGGTGTCGCTGCCGTCGCCGATCGTCTTGCGGGCCCGTACGAATCCGAGCGCTTCCTCGCCGGTGAGGGTCTGCTTGCCCGCCGGAAGCTTCAAATGCGCGTCGCTGTCGTCCACCGGCTTCTTGAGACAGACGTCGACGCCGTCGACGGCGTCCACCATGTCCTTGAACCCGCTGAAGTCGACCACCATGTGATGGTCGACGCGGATACCGGTGAGCTTCTCCACCGTGCGGACCGCGCACGCCGTACCGCCGAACTGGAAGGCCCAGTTGAACTGCGCGGACTGCTTGCGTGAGCGCTTGCCGTCCGAGGTCTGGCAGCTCGGGATCTCGACCATCAGATCGCGCGGGATGGAGACGGCGGTCGCGCTCTGCCGGTCGGCGGCGAGGTGCAGCAGGATCGTGGTGTCGGAGCGCTGCGAACCGCCGTCGTCGCGCCCGTACTTGCCGTTGCCCTCACCGGAGCGGGTGTCGGAGCCGATCAGCAGGATGTTCTTCGCGTCGACGGCGATGGGCTTGGGGCGTTCCTTCTCGTACGTCCGCAGCTCGGCCTCGGCGGTGGTGTCGGTGGTGATGTTGCTGTCGAGCTTCTGGTAGAACCACCAGCCGACGCCGGAGGCGGCGAGGACGACGACGGAGGTGCCGAGGGCGGTCCAGCGCAGCCAGTGGCGTCTGCGCGGGGCGTCGGCGTCGTCGGTCTCGGTGGCGGGAGGAGCGGCGGGGGCGTCGGGTTCATCGGACGCCTCGGCCTTCCCGTCGGCCTCCGTTCCGGGCTCCGTTCCGGCCGTCGCTCCGTCTTTGGCCCCTGCGGCTTCGGCGGTCTCGGTGGGCTCGGCGGTCTTCTCCGCTTCGGGCTCCCGCGCCCCGGCCTTCTCCGCTCCGGCACCGTCCGCACCGGCCGTGTCCGCCGAGGTGTCGTCGCCGTCGGACCCGGGCGACGCGGTCGGCGGCTCGTCGTCGGCCCGGGGGTCCGGTTCGGGCGGCGTGCCAGCACTGTCGGTCACGGGCGAGTCCATCCTTCATGGCGTCGGCGGCGTACGGCTCCGCCGGTTTCAGGGGTAGACGGTCGAACCGCACGCTTGGTTGTGCACTGAACGGGATCTACCGACGATCATCTACCGGAGGCCGCGTTCCGCGCCGGAACCGGTCGGGCCATCAGCTCACCGTGTCGCCGTCCGCCGTGCCGGTGACGCGCTCGCTCTCGATCCGCTTGGCCAGCCCCTCCGCCGGCAACCGGTCCATGTTGCGGCACAGCACCACCGAGGAGCCCGCGGCGAGCGGCGCGTACAGCCCGGCCGAGAGCCCCTCCCAGGAGTCGTACGGCCTGTCGGACAGGAGCCGGGCGCCGGGCGCCGTCAGACCGAGGGCCTTGGCGTCGGCGCGGGCCCGCTCGACGACCTGGGCCGCCGTCAGCGCCGTACCGGCGACGACGAGCGCGGGCGCGTCGGGGTCCACCGGGGCGAACGGGGCGAAGCGGTCGCCCTGGCCGGGCACCTCGACCGCGTAGTCCGCGAACCCGTCGGGCGCCTGGGGGAAGCGGCCCCCGAGCGGACGGAGCGCGAGCGCCAGCCGCTCGCCCCGGCAGGCGCGGGCGGCGGCGAGGTCGTCCGGGGCCGGACCGCTGACGACGACATCCGCGCCGGCCGGGTCGCCGCCGATCTCGACGCACACCCCCACCGAGGAACAGGCGAGCAGCCAGACGGCCGTCTGCCAGTGCGCGGGCAGCAGCAGCGCGAGCCGGTCGCCGGGCGCGGCGGCGAGGTCGCCCTGGAGGAGATTGGCGGTCTTGGACACCCAATTGGCGAAGGTGGCCACGGACAATTCCACGCGTTCACCGGTGGCATCGTCGTAGAAGGTGACCAAGGGGCGGGCCGGATCCGTGGCGAGAGCGGATCGCAGCAGGTCGGCGGGGGTGCGGTCGCTGGCGTTCACGCGGGCAAGCGTACGCCGGGGCATCGGGGGCGCACCGCCGTACCGGTGACACCGTCCACCGGTTGGTCCGATGGCCCGTCAGTTTCCGCGGGTGCTCCCGGAAGGCGGGCGCGGCCGGCCGGCCGCACGATCGGAACATGCGTGCATTCCTGTCATCCTCGATCGGCGTCGCGTGTGCCGCGGCTCTCGTACTCCCGCTCTCTCTGCCCTCCGGGGCTGTGGCGGCTCCGCACGACGCCCGGGCGGGCTCATCCGTTCCGGGCTTCACCGAGTCGCTGCCACTCCTTCCGCTCGGGTCGGAACGCTCCTCCGGTGTCGCCACCGAGCAGGGGCTGCCCCAGCGGGACGTCCAACCCTTCTCGCTCGTCGGTGTCGTCTGGGACGACGCCGACGCCGAACTGCACGGCTCGGTCCAGGTCAGGAACCGGTCCGCCGAAACGGGCAGCTGGTCCGGCTGGCAGAACCTGGAGACGCACAACGCCGAGCACGGCGCCGACCCCGGTACGCCGGAACGCGACTCCGGCACCGTACGGGGCTCGACGGCTCCTCTGTGGGTCGGTGCGTCGGACGGTGTCCAGGTACGGGTCCGGGCGGACGACGACGCGGACGCGGGCCACGCGCCGCTGCCCCGCGGGCTGAGCCTGGAACTCGTCGACCCGGGGGAGGCACCGGAACAACTGCCGGTGGCGCGGACCGACGCCTCGCGAGACCAGACGGCCGCGGACGTCACGGACCCGGACGCCACGGACACCGACACCGACACCGAGAGCGGGACCGAGACGGACGGCACCGACGAGGACGCCGCCACGGACTTGGACGACGGCACGGGCCTGGACATCGGCGACGACGGCACCGTCACGGACACCGGCGTAGCCGCCGGGCCGCACACCGCACCGCGCCCGAAGATCATCTCGCGCAAGGGGTGGGGCGCCGACGAGAAGCTGCGCGAGAAGCAGTTCGGCTACACGAAGACGGTGAAGGCAGCCTTCGTCCACCACAGCGCGACCGGCAACAACTACACCTGCAAGCAGGCGCCCTCAGTCATTCGCGGTATCTACCGCTACCACGTGACGAGCAGCGGCTGGCGGGACATCGGCTACAACTTCGCCATCGACAAGTGCGGAAACATCTACGAGGGGCGCGCCGGGGGCGTGACGAAGGCGGTCATGGGTGCTCACACCCTCGGTTTCAACACGAACACCACAGGCATCGCCGTCCTCGGCTCGTACTCGACCACCAACCCGCCCGCCGCGGTCACGACCGCTGTGGCCAGGCTCAGCGCCTGGAAGCTCGGCCTGCACGGGATCAACCCGCGGGGCAAGGTGACACTGACGTCGGGCGGAAGCAACAAGTACCAGAAGGGCCGGAAGGTCAGCATGAACGCGGTGTCCGGCCACCGGGACGGGTTCGTGACGGACTGTCCGGGCAACAAGCTGTACAGCAAACTCGGCTCGGTCCGTGTGTCCGCCGCGAAGTACCAGGGACGCTCCTAGACTGGCCGGTCACCCCCCGGACGGGGGGACCACCGGCCCCAGCAGGAAGCAGAGACGAACAAGGTGACTGAAGCGATCCTCCTGGTCGGTGGCAAGGGCACCCGGCTCCGGCCGCTCACGGTGCACACGCCCAAGCCGATGGTTCCGGCGGCCGGTGTCCCGTTCCTCGCACACCAGTTGGGACGGGCGCGGGCCGCCGGTGTCGAGCACATCGTCCTCGCGACGTCCTATCTGGCCGAGGTCTTCGAGCCGTACTTCGGGGACGGCTCGTCCCTCGGCCTGCGGCTGGAGTACGTCACCGAACACGAGCCGCTCGGCACCGGCGGTGCCATCCGCAACGTCGCCTCCCGGCTGGACTCCGGGCCCGACGACCCGGTGCTCATCTTCAACGGCGACATCCTGACGGGCCTGGACATCGGTGCGCTGGTCGACACCCACGCGTCGGCCGGGGCGGACGTCTCGCTGCATCTGACACGGGTCGACGACCCGAGGGCGTTCGGGCTGGTGCCGACCGACGACAGCGGCCGGGTCACGGCGTTCCTGGAGAAGCCGCAGACCCCGGAGGAGATCGTCACCGACCAGATCAACGCGGGGGCGTACGTCTTCCGCCGCTCGGTGATCGACTCCATCCCGGCCGGGCGCCCGGTGTCGGTCGAACGTGAGACGTTCCCTGGCCTGCTGGAGGCGGGCGCGCATCTGCACGGCATGGTCGACTCCACGTACTGGCTGGACCTGGGCACGCCACAGGCGTTCATCCGCGGCTCGGCGGACCTTGTCCTGGGCGTGGCCCCGTCCCCGGCGGTCCCGGGCCGCTGCGGCGACCGCCTCGTCCTCCGGTCGGCCACGGTGGCCCCGGACGCGAAGCTCACGGCGGGCACGGTGATCGGCGCGGGCGCGGTGGTCGCGGAGGGCGCCCGCATCTCGGGCAGCGCGATCCTGGACAACGCGGTGATCGGCCCCGGCGCGGTCATCACGGACTCCCTGGTGGGCGCGGGAGCGCGGGTGGGCGCGCGCACGACGCTGTCGGGCACGGTGATCGGCGACGGCGCGACGGTGGGCCCGGACAACGAACTCCACGCGGGAGCCCGCGTCTGGTGCGACACGACGCTGCCCCCTCGCTCGATCCGCTTCTCGTCGGACGAGTAACCGGCCCCGGCCTCGCCGGACGGGCATGTCAAGCCCGTCCGGCATCGGGCGAGGAGAGCAGCCCGCCTTATCGTCCCGGGCTCGTCCCGCCGGACGGGCATGTCAAGCCCGTCCGGCGATTGAGGACAAAGAACCCCGGCCCGTCGGGCCCGCCGCTCACCAGGGGCCCGGCTGGTCCGGAGGCACGGGGCCCGGGGCCCGCCCCCGGTTTCGGGAAGGGGCGGGGCTGGGGAAGGAACACCCCTCGGCAGACACCAGGCGCACGCCGCCTGGCTCGGCCGCGCCGCCGGCTGTCTCCTCGGGAAGCCCGTCGAGAAACTCCCGCTCCCCGCCATCCGCGCACTCGCCCGCGCCGCCGGCAACTGGCCCCTCACCACCTGGTTCACCGCCAGGAACGTCCCGGCGGACCTCCTTGCCGCGCACCCCTGGAACCGGCGCTCCGCCGACAACTCCCTCGCCGAGAACATCGACGGCATGCCCGAGGACGACGATCTCAACTACCCCCTCCTCAACGTGCTGTTGCTCCAGCGGTACGGCCGTGACTTCCGCACCTGCGACGTCGCGCTCCTGTGGCTCGACCAGTTGCCCGCCGGGCGTACGTTCACCGCCGAGCGCGTCGCGTACCGCAATCTGCTCTCCGGGATCGAGCCGCCCGGCACCGCCCGGCACCACAACCCGTTCCGGGAGTGGATCGGCGCGGCTATCCGCGCGGACGTGCACGGGTGGGCGCACCCCGGCGACCCCGCGTCGGCCGCCGCCCAGGCGTACCGGGACGCGACGCTGACGCACACCGCCAACGGCGTGTACGGCGCGATGTTCGTCGCGGCCACGATCGCCGCCGCGGGCCGCGGCCCCCTCGGCGCCGCCGACGTACACGCCTGCCTGCGCGCCGGACTCTCCGTCGTCCCCCCGCGCTCGCGCCTCGCCGGGGCCGTCCGCCAGGCGATCCGGCTCGCCCGCTCCCACCCCGATTTCGACACCGTCGTGGACCACCTGCACGCCGCCCACGGCCACTACCACTGGGTCCACGCCGTCCCCAACGCCGCCCTCCTCGCCGCCGCCCTCACCCACGCCGACGGGGACTTCACCGGCTCCATCTGCCGCGCCGTGTCCGGCGGTTGGGACACCGATTCCAACGGCGCGACGGCCGGCTCCGTCGCCGGTCTGCTCGCCGGTCACCCGGACCGGCTGCCCGAGCGGTGGACGGCGCCGCTCAAGAACCGTCTCGCCACCTCCGTCGCCGGATTCGACGGCATCGGTTTCGACGAACTCGCCCGACTCACCCAGGAGGCACTCCGCCCATGACCGGCATCGTGGTGCTCGGCAGCACCAACATGGATCTCGTCGCGTACGTCGCACGGGCCCCGAAGCACGGGGAGACCGTCACGGGCCGTGAATTCCGTACGGTCCCCGGCGGCAAGGGCGCCAACCAGGCCGTCGCCGCCGCCCGCGCCAGCGGCGACGTGGCGATGATCGGCCCGGTGGGCACCGACGAGTTCGGCGCACTGCTCCGGCACACGCTCACCTCGTCCGGCGTGGACACCGACCTCCTGCACACCGCCGAAGGCCCCTCCGGCATCGCGCACATCGTCGTGGACGACGAGGGCGGCAACGCGATCGTCGTCATCCCCGGCGCGAACGGCACCGTCACCGCGCTCGGCCCCGGCGAGGAGACCGTCATCACCGCCGCCGATTCCCTGCTCCTCCAGCTCGAACTCCCGCTGAGCGCCGTGCTCGACGGCGCGCGGGCGGCGCGCCGGCACAGGGTGCGGACGATCCTCACGCCCGCCCCCGTCCAGCCCCTGCCGCCCGAACTCCTCGCCGCCACCGACCTGTTGGTCCCCAACGAGCACGAGGCCGCCGCGCTCGCGGGCGTCGCCGATCCGTACGGCGCGGCCGAGGTGCTGCTCCGTCAGGTCCCCGAGGTCGTGATCACCCTGGGCGCCGCGGGGTGTCTGTACGCGGAGCGCGGCGCCGTGCCCGTCACCGTCCCAGCGCCGAAGGTCACCGCCGTGGACACGACGGCCGCCGGGGACACGTTCGTCGGCGCGCTCGCCGTGGCGATCGGTGAGGGCCGCCCGATGACCGAAGCGACACGGTGGGCGTCGGCCGCCGCCGCGCTGTGCGTCCAGCGGCACGGGGCCTCCACGTCCATGCCGTACCGCTCCGAGATCGACGAGGCCGCCTCGTGACCACCGGCACCCGGTCGGACGACCCGACGGCCCCCGCCGCTCCCCCGCTGGACGGCCTGCGCGTCCTCGACCTCGCCACGCTCTTCGCCGGGCCCCTCGCCGCGACGATGCTCGGCGACTTCGGCGCCGAGGTGATCAAGGTCGAGCACCCCACGCGACCCGACCCGTCGCGCGGCCACGGCCCCGCGAAGGACGGTGTCGGCCTCTGGTGGAAGATCCTCGGCCGCAACAAGCGCACCATCACGCTCGACCTCGGCAGCCCGGCGGGCCGGGACGTCCTGCTGCGGCTCGCCGCCGACGCTGACGTGATCGTGGAGAACTTCCGCCCCGGCACGCTGGAGAGATGGGGCCTCGGCTGGGCCGAACTCTCCGCCGTCAACCCCCGGCTGGTGCTGGCCCGCGTCACCGGCTTCGGTCAGTTCGGCCCGTACTCGCACCGGCCCGGGTTCGGCACGCTCGCCGAGGCGATGAGCGGGTTCGCCGCCATGACCGGCGAGCCCGACGGGCCGCCGACGCTGCCCCCGTTCGGTCTGGCCGACTCGATCGCCGCGCTGGCCACCGCGTACGCCGTGATGACCGCCCTCAACGGCCGGGCCTCGTCGGGCCGGGGCCAGGTGGTCGACCTGGCGATCATCGAGCCGATCCTGACGGTGCTGGGGCCGCAGCCCCTCTGGTACGACCAGCTCGGCTACGTACAGCCCCGTACCGGCAACCGCTCCCGCAACAACGCGCCCCGCAACACCTACCGCACCGCCGACGGCTCCTGGCTCGCGGTGTCCACCTCGGCCCAGTCGGTCGCGGAGCGTGTGATGCGGCTGGTGGGCAGGGAGGAGTTGATCGACGAGCCGTGGTTCGGCACGGGCGGCGGCCGGGCGGACCACGCCGACGAGCTGGACGGGGCGGTCGGCGGCTGGATCGCCCGGCATTCGCGCGACGACGCGATCGCCGCGTTCGAGAAGGCGGAGGCGGCGATCGCGCCCGTCCATGACATCGGCGACGTCATGAGCGATCCGCAGTACCGGGCGCTGGGCACCGTCACCGAGGTCCAGGATCCCGAGCTGGGCCCCATCCGTATGCAGAACGTCCTCTTCAGGCTCTCCGAGACCCCCGGCTCCATCCGCTGGGCGGGCCGCCCCCATGGCGCCGACACGGACGCGGTCCTCACCGAGCTGGGTCTGTCGGCGCCGGAGATCGCGGGCCTCCGTGAAGAGGGCGCGCTGTGACCGGCCGTCCGGGGTTCACCCCGCATCCCCCGCTCACCTGGCTGTACGCGCCCGGGGACCGGCCCGACGTCGTACAGAAGGCGCTCGCGTCCGGTGCCGACGCGGTGATCGTCGATCTGGAGGACGCGGTGGCCGCCGACCGCAGGGAGTACGCGCGCTCCGCGACGGCCGAGCTGCTGGCCTCGCCGCTGCCCACGCCGGTCCATGTGCGGATCTCCGGCGAGGGCGACATCGCGTCGCTGGTCGGCCTCCCCGGCCTGGCCGGGCTGCGGCTGCCGAAGGTGACGCACGCCTCCGACATCCACCGGGTCGCCGCCGTCGCCCCGGACACACCCCTGTACGCGCTGCTCGAATCCGCCCTCGGCATCGAGAACGCCCACGCCGTCGCCACGGCCCACCCCTTGGTGCGCGGTGTCGCGCTCGGCGAGGCCGACCTCCGCGCCGAGCTGGGCGTGGGGGACGACGCCGGGCTGGACTGGCCGCGCGGCCGTGTCGTGGTGGCGGCGCGGGCCGCCGGCCTGCCGGCCCCCGTGCAGTCCGTCCATCCCGACGTACGGGACCTGGAGGGGCTTGCGGCCTCCTGCGCGCACGGCCGCTCGCTCGGCTTCCTCGGTCGCTCCGCGATCCATCCGCGCCAGCTGCCGGTGATCGAGCGCGCGTATCTCCCGACGGCGCGGGAGGTCGAGTCGGCGGCGGAGATCGTCGAGGCGGCGGCGGGGAACGCGGGGGCGCAGGCGCTGCCGGACGGGCGTTTCGTGGACGCGGCGATCGTGGCGGCGGCCCACCGCACGCTGTTCCTGGCGGCTCGGGGGTAGGGACGGCAGCGGAAAGGGCCGCCGGGCCTCGTTCAGAGGTCCGGCGGCCCTTCGCGGTGCTGCTGGGGCGGCGCGCCCGTCAGACCTTCTTGGCCGCCGCGGCGTCCGTGGCGTCCGTGGCGTCCGTCGCGTCCTCGGCGTCCGCGTCCGCGTCCGCGCCGGGAGCGTCGTCCTTGGCCCCGGCGGTCGTGACGTCGCCGTCCTCGGCCTTCGTGTCCTTGGCGTCCTTGCCGAGCAGCTCGCGGTCCGGCTCGACGATCTCCTCGCGACCCGGCCTGATCCGCGCCGAGACGACGATGTAGGCCACGGCCAGCACGAAGACGATGATCGCGGTCCACACGTTGAGGCGCAGGCCCAGCACGTGGTGCGCCTCGTCGACGCGCATGTACTCGATCCAGGCGCGGCCTACACAGTAGGCGGCGACGTAGAGCGCGAACGCGCGTCCGTGGCCGAGCTTGAAGCGGCGGTCGGCCCAGACGACGAGCAGCGCGACGCCGACGCACCACAGCGACTCGTAGAGGAACGTCGGGTGGTAGAGGCCGCTGTCCCGGTTGGCGCCGTCGCTGATCTCCAGCGCCCACGGCACGTCGGTGGCCTTGCCGTACAGCTCCTGGTTGAACCAGTTGCCCCAGCGGCCGATGGCCTGGGCGAGCACGATGGCGGGTGCGATGGCGTCCGCGTACGCCGGCAGCGGGATCCCCCGGCGGCGGCAGCCGATCCACGCGCCGACGGCGCCGAAGGCGATCGCGCCCCAGATCCCGAGGCCGCCCTCCCAGATCTTGAAGGCGTCGACCCAGTTCTTACCGTCGCTGAAGTACAGCTGGTAATCGGTGATCACGTGGTAGAGCCGGCCGCCGACGAGTCCGAAGGGCACGGCCCAGACGGAGATGTCGGCCACGGTGCCGGCCTTGCCGCCGCGGGCGATCCAGCGCCTGTTGCCGTACCAGACGGCGACGAAGACACCGAGAATGATGCAGAACGCATAGCCGCGCAGCGGGAGTGGTCCGAGATGGATCACGCCGCTCGACGGACTGGGGATGTAGGCAATGTCCATGGCGGTTCCGACGCTACCGTGCCGGGCGGGGCCTGCGGCAACCCGCCCGGCAACGTCTGGGTAACGAGCCCGCGCGAAAACGGCGCCGCGCGGCCCCTGGGTCAGGAGGGCGAGGCGCCCGTGGCGGGCGGTGTCGCCGGTGCGGTGCCCGGCTGCTTGCCCTTGTTGGCCTCCGTGACCCACCTTTTGAAGTTGGCCGGGGTGATGTTCTCGGCGCCCTTCTTGGGGAAGACGGATTCACCGTTGAGCAGGACGGTCGGCGTGCCGCTGAAGCCGCCGTTCTGGAATGCGCTGTTCGAGTTCATCACCCATTTGTCGTGCTTGCCGTCCTCCACGCACTGGCGGAAGCCGGGGGCCGACTCCAGGCCGTCGACCTTGCCCGCCAGCTCCAGCAGCCGCGCGTTGTCGGCGAAGGCGTCGTCCGGCTCCGGCGGCTGCTCGCGGAACAGGGTGTCGTGGTACGGCGCGAACTTGCCGACGTCCTGGGCACATGCCGCCGCGTTGGCCGCGCGCAGCGAGCCGCTGCCGCCCATGTTGCCGTCGATGATCGTGGCGAGGTGGTAGTCGACCTTGAGCTGCCCGGCGGTCTCCAGCTCCTTGATCGTGTCCCTGAACGCGTTCTCGAACTGACCGCAGGCCGGGCAGCGGAAGTCCTCCCACACCGTGAGGGTGGACGGCGCGTCGCTCCTGCCCACGGGGATCGACAGCTCGTCCTTGCCCTGCGCGCCCGACGGGGCGAGCACGGGGCCCGCGGCGCCGCTGCCGCCCTTGTCCTTGTTCGCGTTGCTCGCGACGAGTCCGATCGCCGCCGCCGCGCCCAGCACGCCCACCACCGCCGCCGAGACGACCAGGGTGCGCTTGCGGCGCTCCCGCCTCTTCTCCTGCTCACGCTGCACCTGGAGCCGCTCTCGGGCGCTCCTCTTTGCCTCACGGTTCTTCTCGCTCACGCCTGGGCAACGAACCGGGGAGGCGCGTACGCACCTCCCCGGTCCCATGTCCACCCGTACGAGGGACCCCCGGGGGTCCCACGTCCGTCAGCGCTTGCGAACGTCAGCGCTTGCGAACGCCCTCGGCCAGCTCGGCGGCCAGCCCCCGGACCGCCGCCACTCCGGTCTCGCGGTCGGGCGCGTCCAGCATCAGTTTGACGAAGGCCGAGCCGACGATGACCCCGTCGGCGAAGGCGGCGACCTCGGCGGCCTGCGCCGCGTCGGACACCCCGAGCCCGACGCACACCGGCAGATCCGTGGTGGCGCGGGTCCGCCGCACCAGCTCCTGGGCCTGCGCGCCGACCGACTGCCGGGTGCCGGTGACTCCCATGAGGGAGGCGGCGTAGACGAATCCGGAGCCCACGGCCGTGATCTTCGCGAGGCGGTCGTCCCGGCTGCTCGGCGCGACGACGAAGACGGTGGCGAGCCCGTGCTTGTCGGCGTGCTGCCGCCACACGTCGGACTCCTGGACGGGCAGGTCGGGCAGGATGCACCCGGCGCCGCCCGCCTCGGCCAGCTCAGCGGTGAACCGCTCGATGCCGTACCGGTCGATCGGGTTCCAGTACGTCATGACCAGCACCGGCTTTCCGGTGGCCTCGTACGCCTCGCGGACCGTGCGCATCACGTCCGCGATCCGCACGCCTGCCTTGAGGGCGATGTCGTCGGCGGTCTGGATGACGGGGCCGTCGAGCACCGGGTCGCTGTGCGGGAGCCCGACCTCGACGACGTCGGCGCCACCGTCGAAGACGGCCTTCACGGCGTCGATGCCGCCGTCCACCGTGGGGAATCCGGCCGGCAGATAGGCGATGAGCGCGGCGCGCCCCTCGCTCCTCGCACCGGCGAGGGTGTCACTCAACAGCTGGATGTTGCCGCTCACTTGGCGCTCTCCCCGTCGTACAGCCCGAAGTAGCGGGCAGCGGTGTCCATGTCCTTGTCGCCGCGCCCGGAGAGGTTGACGACGATCAGACCGTCCTTCCCCAGCTCACGGCCGACCTCCAGCGCCCCGGCGAGCGCGTGCGCGCTCTCGATGGCCGGAATGATGCCCTCGGTCCGCGACAGCAGCAGCAGCGCCTTCATGGCGTCGTCGTCCGTCACGGCCCGGTACTCACCGCGTCCGCTGTCCTTGAGGTACGCGTGCTCGGGGCCGATGCCCGGGTAGTCGAGCCCGGCGGAGATCGAGTACGGCTCGGTGATCTGGCCCTCGTCGTCCTGGAGGACGTAGGACCGTGAACCGTGCAGGATGCCCGGCTCGCCGGCGCTGAGGGTCGCCGCGTGCTCGCCGGTCTCGATGCCGTGGCCCGCGGGCTCGCAGCCCACCAGCCGTACGGCCTCGTCGGCGAGGAACGCGTGGAAGAGGCCGATCGCGTTGGACCCGCCTCCTACACAGGCGACGGCCGCGTCGGGCAGCCGGCCCGCCCTCTCCAGGAGCTGGCGCCGCGCCTCGACACCGATGACGCGGTGGAAGTCGCGCACCATCGCGGGGAAGGGGTGCGGTCCGGCGACGGTGCCGAACAGGTAGTGCGTACGGTCCACGTTGGCGACCCAGTCGCGGAACGCCTCGTTGATGGCGTCCTTCAGAGTGCGGCTGCCGGACGTGACCGGTACGACCTCGGCGCCGAGCATCCGCATCCGGGCGACGTTGAGCGCCTGGCGCTCGGTGTCGATCTCGCCCATGTAGATGGTGCATTCGAGTCCGAACAGCGCGCAGGCGGTCGCGGTGGCGACGCCGTGCTGTCCGGCGCCGGTCTCGGCGATGACGCGGGTCTTGCCCATGCGCCTGGTGAGCAGCGCCTGGCCGAGCACGTTGTTGATCTTGTGGGACCCGGTGTGGTTCAGGTCCTCCCGCTTGAGGTACACCGTGGCGCCGCCGGCCTCCTCGGCGAACCGCGGGACCTCGGTGAGCGCGCTGGGGCGGCCGGTGTAGTTGACCAGCAGGTCGTTCAGCTCCGCCGCGAAGACGGGGTCGCCCTTGGCCTTCTCGTACTCGACGGCGACTTCGTCGACGGCGGCGACGAGCGCCTCGGGGATGAACTTGCCGCCGAAGGCGCCGAAGTAACCCTCGGCGTTCGGGCTCAGGCCCGTGGGGTCGGGGATGAAGAACTCGGTGGTCACGGATGGATCTCCTCGTGAGGCGACGGGTGTGGGTGACACCGGGTGCGCCAACGGCGAGTCGGCCCCGCACGCGGCGTGGAGCCGGGAGGGGGCGGTGGTCTCCGAGGACCGGCCCTGCGGACGTGCGCGGGCCGGGCGCGACGGCGTGGGCCACGGGCCGCCCGCGTGGGCGGGCGGTCGTGCGGCTACGGGGTCGCGCGGTGGTCGCGGTCGGAAGGGCCTCGCCGGGGCGCGGCCCGGCGCCATCGCATGCCGTTGACCTGACCGGGTTCGTCACCGATCACGTACCGCACCCGCCGTCCGTGCACGCGCCGCGCGGGGGCCCGGCAGCCGCGCGGACGGCACCCGCGCGCCAGCGGCGCGTGGGGCGCGCGCACGGCGGCGGGCCTTCCGGAGGCGGGCACGGGCATCGGGGGTCAGCCCCGTCCGTGCCGCAGCGCGGGGTGGGCACCGGCGGCGACGAGGTCGGCCACTGCCACCTTCGGGTCGCGCCCGGTGACGAGGGATTCGCCGACGAGGACCGAGTCGGCGCCCGCGTTGGCGTACGCGATGAGATCGTGCGGTCCGCGCACACCGGATTCGGCGATCTTGACGATGCCGTCCGGGATCTCGGGGGCGAGCCGCTCGAACGTGCCCCGGTCGACCTTCAGGGTCTTCAGGTCGCGCGCGTTGACCCCGATGATCTTCGCTCCGGCCTCGACCGCGCGCTCCACCTCGTCCTCGTCGTGCACCTCGACGATCGGGGTGAGTCCGATGGACTCGGCGCGCTCGATGAGCGAGACGAGCGCGGGCTGTTCCAGGGCGGCGACGATCAGCAGGACGAGGTCGGCGCCGTACGCGCGGGCCTCCCACAGCTGGTACGCCGTGACGATGAAGTCCTTGCGCAGGACGGGGATGTCGACCTTGGCGCGGACGGCTTCGAGGTCGGCCAGCGAGCCGCCGAAGCGGCGCTGCTCGGTCAGTACGGAGATGACGGACGCGCCGCCCGACTCGTAGTCGGCGGCCAGTCCCGCGGGGTCGGCGATCGCGGCCAGCGCGCCCTTGGAGGGGCTGGAGCGCTTGACCTCGCAGATCACCGTGACGCCCTCGCCGCGCAGTGCGGCGACGCCGTCCTTGGCCGGCCGCGCCTTGGCCGCGCGCTCCTTGAGCTCGTCGAGGCCGACACGCGCCTGCCGCTCCGCGAGGTCGGCGCGTACGCCTTCGATGATCTCGTCGAGCACACTCACGCGAGCGGCCCCCTTCCGGGAACGATGTCGGATTGAGCCATGGATGAGGATCAGCCATGCCGATGGTATCCGGAGGAGGGCCGGGGGCCCGCATCCGCTGGTCGAGCATCCCATCACCTGGGACTTCAGGGCGCGAACGACGAGCCGAAAGGCATGTTCCGTACCACGGTGAAAACCAGGATCACCGCTCCGGCGGCCCATCCCGCGAAGGATGGCACCGCGACACGGGTCCGCGTTCCCCGAAGGACGTGAATCAGCCACATCAGCCACACCACGGCGAAGATCGCGTAGCCGGCGACCGCGAGCGCGTTGGCGCCGAGGGCGGCGGCGAGGTCACCGTGCGCGACGGCGTGGGCGCTGCGCAGTCCGCCGCAGCCGGGGCAGTACAGGCCGGTCATGCTGAGCAGCGGGCAGACGGGGTAGTGGCCGCTCTCGTTGGGGTCGACCAGGCCGACGTAGGTGAAGGCGGCGACGACGCCGGTGAGCGTGCCCAGGGGGGCGAGAAGCCGCCGGGCGCGGGTCGCCGGAGCGGGGGCCGGGGGCGGCGCGGCGGGTGCAGGCATGGCGTCCACCCGGTGATTGTCCCCCGTGGGGGCGCGAAAGCGCAGCCGCCCCCGGGCTCGCGCGTCGCCCGTGCGTCGCTCGCGCCGCCCCGGCGCGCCCGCGTGCCGCGCGGGACGCGGGAAGGCGCGGCCCGGGGTTGCCGGGCCGCGCCTTCCTGTCGCGAGTGCGCGGGTACGTACGCGAGGACGCGTTACGCGGTCTGCTGAGCCGGCTCGGCCTGCGCGGCGTGCGGCTGACCGGTCGGGTGGCCCTCGCCACGCTCGACGGCCTCGCGCTCCGCGCGGTCCAGGGACGCCCGTGCGGCCTCCACCCGGGCCTGCTTGGCGGCTTCGGACTCCTTGGCCGCGCCGAGGCCCGCGGCCCTCATGGCGAGGCCGACGATGCCGCCGAGGAGGACGACCGCGAGGCCGCCGACGAACCCGATGGGATCGGCCGCCACCATGAAGACGCCTGCGATGCAGAAGCCGATGACAGAGATGGTGACACCGGTCCAGGCGGCCGGGGTGTGTCCGTGGCTGCTGCCCGCCATTGAATTCGCTCCTCGTTGGTGATGTGCCGCGGTGGTCGCGCGCTGGGTGAGCCGAACGCTCACGGTTCATTGTCCCGCACCGTCGGCGTTCCCCGTCGAGGGGGTCGCGATGCGCGGACCCCTGCTAGCCGGTCGGGTCCTCGCCCCGGTCCAGTGCCTTCCAGATGTCCTCGGGCCGCTCGGGGTCCGCGGCGGGCCCGGTGGCCTTGGTACCACTGGCGGCGGGTCCGCGGACGCGGGCGGCGCGCGGGGTGCCGTCGCGTTCGTAACGGCCCGACATGGTGGGCCAGTGTGATCCGTACCTCAGGGCCAGGAGCCCGGCGAGCAGGATCAGTACGCCGCCGGCCGCCGTCACGTACGGCCACGCGGTGTGGGTGAGGGCGGCGACGGTCGCGGCGGTGTCACCGGTCGTGCGCGCGGCCTCGTCGTCGAGCGCGGCGCTGTCGCTCGCGCCGATGAGCGCGGCCACGGTGGCGCCCGCGCCGCTGAGGGTGAGCAGCGCGGAGACCAGCAGCCGGCCGGCGGCGCGGACGGCGAAGACGGCGACGAGGGCGGCCAGGCCGACGACGGCGAGCGCGGCCGGGACGCCGGTGACGTCACGGCCTCCGGCGTCGAGCGACACGGTGCCACCCGCCACGGTGGCGCTGCCCTCGGCCCAGGTCTGGCCCGAGGCGATCAGCACCACGGCGGCGCCCGCGGCGCCGAGGAGGAGGGCGATGCCGAGACTCCGGCCGGCGCGCCTTCTCGTGGCGTCGGCCGGGGTCGCGGCACGGGGCTGGGGAATGGGTACGGCAGTCACCCGACCCACTATCCCCTACCGGTGCCGGCCGTCTCGGACGGGCCTCCCAGCCGGTTCGCGGTGTGCACGGCGCGCAGGACGGCGGCGGCCTTGTTGCGGCACTCCGTGTCCTCGGCGACGGGGTCGGAGTCGGCGACGACACCGGCGCCCGCCTGGACGTAGGCGGTGCCGTCCCGGAGCAGGGCCGTACGGATGGCGATGGCGGTGTCGGAGTCACCGGCGAAGTCGAGATAGCCGACGCAGCCTCCGTACAGACCGCGCCGTGAGGGTTCCAGTTCGTCGATGATCTGCAGGGCGCGGGGCTTGGGGGCGCCGGAGAGCGTGCCGGCGGGGAAGCAGGCGGTCAGGACGTCGAAGGCGCTGCGGCCTTCGGCGACCCGGCCGGTGACGGTCGAGACGATGTGCATGACGTGCGAGTAGCGCTCGACCGACATGAAGTCGACGACCTCGACGCTGCCGGGCTCGCAGACCCGCCCGAGGTCGTTGCGGCCCAGGTCGACCAGCATCAGGTGCTCGGCGCGCTCCTTGGGGTCGGCGAGCAGTTCGTCGGCGAGGGCCTGGTCGTGCTGCGGCGTCTCGCCGCGCGGGCGGGTGCCGGCGATGGGGTGGACCATCGCGTGCCCGTCCTCGACCTTGACCAGCGCCTCGGGACTGGAGCCGACGACGTCGAAGCCGTCGAAGCGGAAGAGGTACATGTACGGGCTCGGGTTAGTGGCACGCAGCACCCGGTAGACGTCCAGCGCGCTCGCCCCGCAGGGGGTCTCGAACCGCTGCGAGGGCACGACCTGGAAGGCTTCGCCCGCCCTGATGCGCTCCTTGATGTCCTCGACGGCCTCCTGGTAGGCGGCGCCGCCCCAGAGCGCGGTGTACGGCGGCAGTGCGGACGGCGGCAGTGCGGTGGGGGCGCTGTCGACGGGGCGTGTCAGGTCACGCTCCATGGCGTCGAGCCTGCCGACGGCGTCCGCGTAGGCCTCGTCGACGCCCGTGTCGAGGTCGTTGTGGTTGATCGCGTTGGCGATGAGCAGGACGGTGCCGGAGCGATGGTCGAGGACGGCGAGGTCGGAGGTGAGAAGCATCGTCAGCTCGGGCAGGTGGAGGTCGTCGCGCGCGTGGTCGCCGATCTTCTTCTCCAGCCGGCGGACGACGTCGAAGCCGAGGTAGCCGACCATGCCGCCGGTGAAGGGCGGCATGTCGTTCTCGTGGTCGTGGAGGGTGCGCGGTGTGTGGAGGGTCTCCACGGTGGCGCGCAGGGCGGCCAGCGGGTCGCCGTCGAGGGGGACGCCGACGGGCGGGGTGCCGAGCCAGTGGGTGTGCCCGTCGCGCTCGGTGAGGGTGGCGGCGGACCGTACGCCGATGAAGGAGTAGCGCGACCAGGAGCGGCCGTTCTCGGCGGATTCGAGGAGGAAGGTCCCCGGGCGTTCGGCGGCGAGCTTGCGGTAGAGACCGACCGGGGTGTCGCCGTCCGCGAGGAGCCTGCGGCCGACCGGGATGACACGGCGGTCGACCGCCAGCTTGCGGAAGGTGTCGAGATCCATGGCCGGTGAGCTTAGTGGTCGGCGGGGCCGGTGGCCGTCGTCGTCGGCAGGAGGACGTCCGCGTCGAAGCAGGTCCGGTCGCCGGTGTGACAGGCGGCGCCCACCTGGTCGACCTTGAGGAGGACGGTGTCGGCGTCGCAGTCGAGCGCGACGGACTTCACGTGCTGGACATGGCCGGAGGTGTCGCCCTTGACCCAGTACTCGCGGCGGCTGCGGGACCAGTAGGTGCCGCGTCCGGTGGTGAGGGTGCGGTGCAGGGCCTCGTCGTCCATCCAGCCCAGCATCAGCACCTCGCCGGTGTCGTACTGCTGGGCGACGGCCGGGATCAGCCCGTCGGCGCCGCGCTTGAGCCGGGCGGCGATGGCGGGGTCGAGGCCACTGGTGGGGCCTGGGCCCCCGGTCGCGCTGGTCATGGGGCCATTGTGCCGCGCGCGGGCCGTTCACCGGCGGGACGTCCACTGGGCGGACCGTGCGGGTCGGTCGTACGCTTGCGAGCATGTCGACCCATGCAAAGCGTGAACGACTTCTGCTCGCCGATCTGTTGGAGGCGGCGGGACCCGACGCCCCGACTCTGTGCGAAGGCTGGAACGCCCGTGATCTCGCGGCTCACGTGGTGGTGCGCGAGCGGCGCCCCGACGCGGCGGGGGGCCAGGTCATCGGCCCGCTCAGGAGCCGGCTGGAGCGGGTGCGGGGCGAGTACGTGGCGAAGCCGTACGAGGAGCTGATCCAGCTCATCCGTACGGGACCGCCCAGGATGTCGCCCTTCGGGATCAAGCAGCTCGACGAGGCGGCGAACACCGTCGAGTTCTACGTCCACGCCGAGGACGTACGGCGGGCGCAGCCCGACTGGACGCCCCGTGAGCTGGACAAGGTCTTCTCCAACGCCCTGTGGGCGAGGCTGGAGAAGGGCGCCCGGATGATGGGCCGCAGGTCGCCGGTCGGTCTGGTGCTGCGCCGTCCGGACGGGCAGACGGCGGTGGCGCACCGGGGCTCGCCGGTGGTGACGGTCACCGGGGAGCCGAGTGAGCTGCTGCTGTTCGTCTTCGGCCGGCAGGAGGCGGCCCGCGTGGAGGTGGAGGGCGACAAGGAAGCGGTCGACCAGGTGCGGCGGGCACAGCTCGGGATGTAGCGCCTGCCCGGTCCGGCTCAGGCGCCGGGCAGTTCGGCGCGGCGCAGGGTGGTGAACGCCAGGCCCAGCGCGCCGCCCGCCGCGCAGACGGCGGCGCTGACGGCGAAGACGGGGCCGGTGCCCCAGAGGCCGACGGCGGCGCCGGTCACCGGGTAGCTGAGGGGTGCGATGCCGAGGGTGAAGAGGGTGGTCACCGATGTCACCCGACCGAGGTACCCGGGTTCGGTGACCGTCTGGGTCAGCGCCCCGCAGAGCCCGCCGCCGAGGCCGGCCGACAGGCCGACGAGGAGGCCCGCCGCGGCGGCGAGGGCGACGGTGGGTACGAAGGCGACGGCGCCGACGGCGAGGGAGCCGGCGACGACGGAGAGGCACAGGACCAGGCCCGCGCGGGGGATGCGTCCGCGGACCGCCAGCAGCAGCGAGGCGGCGCCGGCGCCGATGCCGAAGGCGGCGACGATCCAGCCCATGCCGCCGGCGCCCCAGCCCCGTTCCTGTGCGAGCAGGACGAGGCCGAGGTTGAGCGGGCCGACGAAGCCCAGCTCACTGAGCGCGATGACGAGCACCAGCGGGCCGAGGACGCGGTGGCGGCGGATGTGGCGCAGACCGTCGGTGAGTTCGCGCCAGGCACTCGCCGGTGAGGGGGCCGGTTCGCTGCGGGCCGGGGTGATGTCACGAGCGGGCAGGGGCGTCATCCGTACGGAGACGAGCAGGACCAGCGATACGGCGAAGAGCCCGCCCGCCACGGCGAAGGCCGCCGCGGGCCCGCCGAACGCGACGAGGAGCCCGCCGAGCGGTCCCCCGGTCGCATTGGCCACGCGCGCCCCCAGGCCGCGCAGCCCCTGCACCCTGGCGAGCTGTCGGGGCGTGGTGATCCGGGGCGGCAGAGCGCCGACGGCGGGCAGGAAGAGGGCGTCCACGACGCCGAAGACCAGAGCGACGGCGATCAGCAGCCAGGGGCCGGGGGCGGTGAAGAACAGGACCACGGCGATGGCCAGGATCACCACGCAGCGGGCGGCGTCGCTGCCGATGACGACACGGCGCGGGCCCCACCGGTCGGCGAGGACTCCCCCGCCGAGCATCAGGACGGCGCGCGGCACGGCTCCCACGGCCAGGACGAGGCCGGCCTGGGTGGGGCTGCCGGAGCGGGTGGCGGCCCACGCCAGCGCCATGTAGTACACGCTGTCGCCGACCATCGACATGGTGTAGGCCGCGAGCCAGCGCAGGACGTTCGCGTCACGGTGGGCGGGCCGCTCGGGCTCGGCCGAAGGCGCGGGCGCGGATTCGGTGGTCCGGGGTACGACCGTCTCGCTCATGGGGGCGTCGGGCCTTCCGTCAGGCGATACGGGCTACGCGTACGGGCGGGCGGTGCACGAGGCGCAGGCCCAGGCCGACCAGGAACCAGCCCAGCCGGCCGCGCAGGCCGCCGGAGGGCCGGACCGCCGCGCGGGACAGGCGGAAGCGGGCGGCCTCCGTACGGAGGTCGGCCGCGCGCAGGGCGTGCAGCCGCAGATGTATGTCGGTGTGCATGAGGGTGGCTCCTTGCGGCGGGCGGGTTCGGGACGGGGACGTACGGGCTCAGTGCTGCCGGAACGGGAATCCGTAGACGTGCAGCGCGACGTTCTCGCGCCCCTCGGTGTCTCCGGCGTCCTGTTCGGCCCGCGCCGCGTCCGTGTGGCGCTTGATCAGCTCGTGCATCTCCTCGCTCAGCCGCGCCAGTTCGGCGGGGGTGAACGGACCGAGGAACTCGCTGCTGAAGGCGGCGCTGCGCCACGTGGGCGCCCAGGCGGACTGGCTGTCCAGATAGGCGCGGTACAGCTCTCCGCGCTGCTCGAACGACATCCGGCCGATCGCGGCGTGCGTGGCGGCCTTCTCGGGCGCGTCGCGGAAGTCCTCGTCCCGGAAGGTCAGCCCTTCGGACGCCGGCTGCCACCAGCGTTCGCGCCCGTCCCTGCCCTGCGTCGGCGCCTCCTCGATCAGCCCGTGGTCGGCGAGCTTGCGCAGGTGGTAGCTGACGAGGGAGACGGCCTCGTCGACCTGCTCCGCGAGCTGCGAGGCGGTGGCCGTGCGGGAGATGTGGAGCGCGCGGTAGAGCTTCATCCGCAAGGGGTGACCGAACGCCTTGAGGGTGTCCAGGTCGTCGACTCTGCGGGGTTCCTTGGTGGCCATACCGTCACCGTAGATAGAAAAGAAAAGTTGCGCAATATTAGTTGCGCAATAAATCCTGCGGATTTTCGGGACGGACGATTCCGACGCGACGGGCGGCGGACGGGGCGGCGGGTGCGGTCCGGCCGCCGTCAGCTGTCGAGCAGTCGCCTGGCCGCGAGCGCGAGGGAGATCTCGACCACGTCGGAGGGCCGCGCCAGCGAACGGCCGGTCAACTGCTCGAAACGGCGCAGCCGGTTGAGGACGGTGTTGCGGTGGCAGTAGAGCCGGGTGCCGGCGCGCTGCGCCGAACCGTCCGCCTCCAGCCAGGTCCTCAGCGTGTCGACCAGGAGATCGCGGTCGGCCGGGTCGAGCCGGTCCAGCGGACCGAGCACCCGCCCGGCGAGGGCCGCGCCCAGCCGGGACGAGGAGACGACCAGCGCGGCCGGCAGGTGTTCGTCCAGCAGGACGACGCCGCCGTCACGCGGACAGGCGCGCAGCGCGGTCGCGGCGAGCCCGCGCGCCTCGCCGAGGGCGGCGAGGCCCGTGACGGCGGAGCCGATGCCGACGCGCACGCCCGGAGGTACGGTCAACCCGGCCGCGAGCGCGGCGAGTTCCCCGTCGGCGCGGCAAGTCCCCTCGTACGGCGGCTCGTCGGCCCTCTCCGGGGCGCCGCCGGCCAGCAGGACGACGACGTGTTCGGCGTCGGGCGTTCGGTGCCGCAGCGCGCGCGTCCCCGGTGGCAGACCCACCACGGGGCCGGTGGCGGCGCCGGAGGCGCCGGAGGCGGCCACCACGACGTAACGCCCCTCCTCGGGCAGTTCCAGCATCGTCGCGGCGCCGGGGATGTCGGCGATGCGCGCGGTGCCGTCGAGGAGCGCCGCGACCGTCAGCCGCTGCTGGTTCTCGCGGCGCCAGGCGAGCCGGCGCTCGGTGGCCCGGTAGGCGTCGGCGACGAGACCGCAGTGTTCGTCCACGAAACTCCAGACGTCGGCGGCGACATGGACGAGCAGCCGGATGTCCTCGGGGCGGCGGCGGGTGGTCTCGTCCACGAGGCCCTGCCACACCATCGCCCCGCCGAGCCGGAACGCGTGCAGCAACGCGTCGAGCGGCAGGCCCTGTTCGGCCCGGTGCTCGCCGATCCGCCACGACATGCGGCAGGCGGCCTCGCGCGATTCCCGGGGCCGGATCAGGGAGCCGACGCTCAGGCGCAGCGAGCGGTTCGCCTCCTGCCAGATCCCGGCGGGGTCGGCCTCGATCGCCGCGCGGTAGGCCGGCTCCTTCTCGCGCAGCGCCGCGACCAGGCGGTGCGTGAGTCCGGCGAGGTCGTCCATCAGCGCCTGCGCGGCCCGGTGCAGTACGGCGACGGCCTCGGCGTCCGCCGGGGAGCGGGCGGGACGGGGCGCGGCGGAGGACATGACGGGCGAGGTGACCGGGGACGTGACGGGTGAGGCGTGCGGGGCCCTGACCCGCGAGCGGATGACATGCGGCATGGCGGCCTCCACCGGGAGTCGGCTCGCTCCGGCGCGGCGGGTGCGGCCCCGACCCCGCGCCGGATCTTCCTGACGCCCGCAGAATGACATACCGCCCGGTCGGTACCTAGGGGTTTGCCGCATTCTCCTCGTCACGGTCCAGCAATCGCGCCAACTCCGTCCGTGAACGCACCCCCAGCACGGCGAAGACGTTGCGCAGATGGTGGTCGACCGTCCGCGGGCTCACCGAGAGCCGTACGGCCACCTCCCGGTTGGTCGCGCCCTCGGCCACGCACCGGGCCACGCGCCGCTGTTGGGCCGTCAGCAGGTCCACCGGGCCCGAACCGGCCACCGACTCCCCCGCGGCCCTGAGTTCACCGGCGGCGCGTTCGGCCCAGACCCGCGCGCCGCACCGCTCGAAGGCGACGAGCGCGTCCCGCAGCGGGTCACGCGCCTCGCGGGTGCGGCGGCGCCGCCGCAGCCACTGGCCGTACAGCAGCTCGGTGCGGGCGCGTTCGAAATCGCCGCTCGACCGGGCGTGGTGGGCGAGCGCCTCCTCGTACCGGGCGGCGGCCTCCGCCGCCGGGGCCAGCAGCGCGTGACAGCGGGCCAGTTGCGCCGGTGCCTGCGGGTCGGCCGTCCACGCCGTCCACGCCGTGAACTCGCCGACCACGGCACGCGCCTCCTCGCCCCGGCCCGCCAGGACCGCCGCCTCCACGAAGCACGGCACGGCCAGCATCAGCGCCGCGAAGTGGCCGCGCCGGGGGCCGGTGAGCACCAAGGGGGCGAGCCGCGCGGCCGCGCGTGTGTGCCGGCCGGCGGCCAGGTCCGCGCGGGCCACCGCCCAGGTGGCGAGGGTGGCGGCCTGCCCGAGACCGTGCGGCCCGGCGTCGGCCGCCGCCGACGCGGCGTGCTCCGTGCAGGCGGCGCCGTCCCCTTCCACGGAGGCCGCCATGGCGAGTACGGCGTGCAGCGCGGCGGCGGCGTTGCGCTGCCCCAGCCGGTCGGCGGCGCGCAGCCCCTCGTACGCGTGGACGCGGGCGCGCGCGTGGCGGCCCGCCCGCAGTTCGCCGTACGCGAGGTGCTCCAGGGCCTGCGGCAGCAGCGCCTCGGGGCCGTGGGCGCGTACGGCGGCCAGCGCCCGCGCGCCGGCCCGGCAGGCGGCGTCGACCTCGCCGAGGACGAGGGCCGCGATGCCGGAGCGCAGCAGAGCGGCGGGATCACCGGTGCGGTCGAGGGCGCCGGCAGCGGAGCGGTCACCGGCGTCGAGGCAGCCGCGCAGCAGGGCGCGGCCGTCGTCCGGACGGCCTTCGAGTACGGCGCACATGCCCGCGCGGAAGTGGTCGAGCGCCGGATCGAACGCGGGATCGTGCGTGGGGTCTTTCATGCGGCCCGGTGTCCGGTCACGGCCCCCGATCCGGCCCATGGCGTGCAGATAGCCGGGCACGTCGCCGGTGAGCCAGGCGGCCTCCGCCGCGCCGAGCAGGGCGCCGACGGCCCGCCCCTCGTCGTGCGGCGCGAGCAGTTCGGCGGCGGTGAGCAGGGCCTCCCCCGCGTCGGCGGCCGGTCCGTCGCGCAGGGCGATCAGCCCGCGTACGTAGTGGGCGCGGCCGGGCGCGGGGACGGAGCGGACACGGGCCAGCAGCGCGCGGGCGTGCCCCGGGTCACCGGCCAGCCAGGCGTGCTCGGCGGCGGCGGCGAACCGCTCGCCGCGCAGGGCCTCGTCGGTGGAGAGCGCGGCGGCCCGGGTGAGGGCCGCCGCCCGGTCGGCGTGCGGGCGGGGCGGTCCGGCCGCGCGTGCCAGGGCCTCGGCGAGCGCCGGATCGTGTCCGGCGGCGGCGCAGGCGCTCTGGAGAAGTCTCGGCAGTGTCCGGTGCGGTCCGTCGAGGACCGTGGCCAGGATGCGGTGCACGGCGCGGCGGCGGGCGAGCGGGGCGCGGCGCAGCAGGGCCCGGCGGAGCAGCGGCTGGGTGAAGTGGACGCGCCCGCCGTCGATCCGTACCGCGCCCAGCGTCTCGGCCGGGCCGAGCAGTCCGGGGTCGACCCCGGCGAGTTGGCCGGCGCGCAGCAGGACGGCGGCGTCCGCGCCGGCTCCCTCGGGCTCGTGCTCCTCGGCCGCCGCCGCGAACAGCAGGAGGAGGAGGGTTCCGTCGGGCAGCCCGTCGACGTGCGCGGCGTAGGCGTCGAGCAGGCTCTCGCCGCCGCTCAGAGGCTGCGGAAGCCCGCCCCGGCCCGCCAGTTGGTCCTCGGTGAGGCGGGCGGCGAGCGCGGTGAGCAGCCGGGGGTTGCCCGCGGCCTCGCGCAGCAACTCCTCCCGTACGCCGGGATCGGCCCGGCCTCCGGTCAGCCGGTCGAGCAGCGCGCGGGACGCGGACCGGTCGAGGGGGCCGAGGCGCAGCTCGGGCAGCGCGGCGAAGTCCCGTTCCCCGGCGTGCTGTTCGGCGGCGGTGAGCAGTACGGCGACCCCGCGGGCGGGGGTCAGGCGGCGGATCGCGAAGACGAGCGCGGCTCTGGACCCGGCGTCCCAGGCGTGCGCGTCGTCCACACAGACCAGCAGGGGGCGGAGCGCGCCGAGCGTCGTCAGGAGGTCGAGCAGCGCGGTGGGGGCGGTGTCGGGGCGCGGGACGCCGGCGACTGGCCGGGGCAGCGGTCCGGGCGCCGAGCAGAGGAGGGTGTGCAACCCGCTGTAGGGCAGCAGCCGTTCGGCGGGGGCGGCGGTCGCGTGCAGCAGGACCGGGGCGCCGGGGCCGGTGCGGGTGCCGCCTCCCGCGCGGGTTCCGGGAGCGTGCGTGTCGGTGGCGTGCGTGTCGGGGCCGTACGTGTCCAGCGCGTGGCGCAGGAGCGCGGTGCGGCCGAGACCCGGCGCCCCGGTCAGGACGAGGGTGCCGCCCCGGCCCGCCCTCAGCCGGGTCAGCAGCGTTTCCAGGATGGCGAGTTCACCGCTGCGGCCGTACAGCCGGAGCGGACTGCGAACGGTCGTCGATGGGGTCACGTCCGGCACGTTACTGCCGCGTAAACAAGCCCGGAAGGCTCGCGTCCAGGGGCCTTGCCAGGGACGGCCGGGGCTGGGCGCCGACCCAGCGGCCGGGCCCCCGTACTGTGCACGGGCACAGTACGGGGGCCGGTGTCACGTGACGGACCGGGCGGCGGGGTCAGCCGAGCGGGCAACTCCCCCGGTACTCCTCGATGGTGAGGCTCGGCCGGGGCAGCGGGCACAGGAACTGCTCGAAGCGGGTGTCGTCGTCGATGAACCGCTTCAGCCACGAGATGCTGTACTTCGCGATCGTCGTGTTGGACGAGTTGGGCGTGAAGTGGGTGGCGCCGTTGAGCTCCAGATACGCCTTGTCGAGCGAGCCGGGCAGCGACTCGTAGAACGGTTCCGAGTGCGTGGAGACGGGGGCGACCGTGTCGCCGTCGGCCCCGACGACCAGGGTCGGCGTCCGCAGCTCGGGCCAGGTCTTGTCGGTGTTCCAGCCGGTCAGCGGTATCGCCGCCTTCAGCGAGGTGCGGCTCTTGGCTGCCTCCAGCGTCCCGCCGCCGCCCATCGAGTGACCCATGACGCCGAGCCGGGCGGCGTCGATCCGGCCGCGGACCGTACTGCGCTGGGTCAGGTAGTCGAGCGCGGCGAGCAGTTGGCGGCCCCGGCTGTCCGGCTGGTCGAGGGTGGAGTTCGTGTCGATGGTGAAGACGACGAATCCCTGTGAGGCGAGTCTGGGGCCGAGCCACGCCATGCTGGACTGGGTGGCGGTGAAGCCGGGGGCGATGGCCACCGCGCCGAAGGTGCCGTCGGCCGTGGACGTCGGGTAGTAGATGGTGCCGCCGCCGAAGCCGCTGACGCCGAGCGAGGAGACGCTGGTCTGCGAGACGGCGTACGAGCCGCGTGACGCCTCGATGCTGGACACGGTCGGGTCGGGGCCGCGCTCGTAGGGGTTGGCGGCGGCCGCCCCGGCGGCGGTGCCGGCCGCCTGGGCGCCGGGTACGAGCCCGCCGAACAGGGCCGCGGTCGCGGCGCCGGCGGTCAGCGCGACGCTCCAGGCGCGGGAGCGGGAACGAGTGAGGGAAACGGAGGGGGTACGGAACGAGAGACGATCGCGGCCGCGGCCCGCCGGGCTGTCGCCGGTGGAGAGTTGCTGCACGAGGGGGGTCCTCTCGGTGGGGGCGGGCGCCCTCGTACGAAGACCGGGCCCGTCGTCCTGGGCCACGGGCCCCGCCGGATGGCGGCCGCCGTACTGGCTGACGGGAACCACCCTCCCGCCGCCAACCCCCTTCACGCATCGGCGAGTTCGCCGGTGTTGACCGCGAAATGCCCCGGAACGGATCGTTCCGGGGCAGCGGCCGTGCGTACGCCCTGAGGGCGGCCGGCGTCAGCGCACCGCGTGTCCCGCGTCCCGCAGCGCCTTCTTGACCTCGGAGATCCGAAGGTCGCCGAAGTGGAAGACGGAGGCGGCGAGCACGGCGTCCGCGCCCGCGTCGACGGCCGGCGGGAAGTGGGCGAGGCCGCCCGCGCCACCGGAGGCGATGACGGGGACCGTGACGTGCGCGCGTACGGCCGCGATCATCTCCGTGTCGTAGCCGTCCTTCGTGCCGTCGGCGTCCATCGAGTTGAGCAGGATCTCACCGGCGCCGAGTTCGGCCGCGCGGTGCGCCCACTCGACGGCGTCGATGCCCGTGCCCCGGCGCCCGCCGTGCGTCGTGACCTCGAAGGTGCCCTCCGGGGTGCGCCGCGCGTCGACCGACAGGACGAGCACCTGGCGCCCGAAGCGTTCGGCGATCTCCCGGATGAGATCAGGGCGTTCGATGGCGGCCGTGTTGACGCCGACCTTGTCGGCGCCCGCCCGCAGCAGCTTGTCGACGTCCTCGGGGGTGCGGACCCCGCCGCCGACCGTGAGCGGGATGAAGACCTGCTCGGCGGTGCGGCGCACCACGTCGTAGGTCGTCTCGCGATCACCGGAGGAGGCGGTGATGTCGAGGAAGGTCAGCTCGTCGGCGCCCTCGGCGTCGTACAGCCTGGCCATCTCGACGGGGTCACCGGCGTCGCGCAGGTTCTGGAAGTTGACGCCTTTGACGACCCTGCCGTTGTCCACGTCGAGGCAGGGGATGACTCGGACGGCGAGGCTCATGCCGGGCCTCCGGAGGGTGCGCGGAAGGCTTCCAGTTCGACCTCGACCACCAGGCTCGGGTCGATGAAACCGGCGACGACGATCATCGAAGCGGCCGGCCGTACGGCCCCGAACAGCTCCTTGTGGGCGCGCCCGACGTCGTCCGAGTCCCCGGCGTGCGTGAGATACATCCGGGTGCGCACCACGTGCTCCGCGCCGAGGCCGAGTTCACCGAGCGCCTTGATGCCGACGCCGAAGGCGGTGACGGCCTGCTCGTACGGGCCGCCCTCCGCGATCCGCCCGTCGACCACCGAGGTGCAGCCGGAGACGAGGACGAGGCCGCCGGGCAGCTGGACCGCCCGGGAGTAGCCGAAGGCGTCCTCCCAGGGACCGTCCGAGGAGACCCGCCGTACCCCGTCCGCCGTGTTCGTGCCGGGCGGGCTCTCGCTCATCGGGACACCTCCGTGAGGGCCTCTTCCAGGGTGAACGCCTTCGCGTACAGGGCCTTGCCGATGATCGCGCCCTCGACGCCGTCGGGCACCAGCGAGGCGATCGCGCGCAGGTCGGCGAGCGAGGAGACACCGCCGGAGGCGACGACCGGCCGGTCGGTGGCCGCGCACACGCTCTTCAGGAGGTCGAGGTTGGGCCCCTGGAGGGTGCCGTCCTTGGCGATGTCGGTGACGACGTACCGGGCGCAGCCGGCCGCGTCGAAGCGCTCCAGCGTCTTGTAGAGGTCGCCGCCCTCGCTGGTCCAGCCGCGTCCGCGCAGCGTCGTGCCGCGTACGTCGAGGCCGATCGCGATCCTGTCGCCGTACTCGGCGATGGCCTCGGCCGCCCACTCGGGGGTCTCCAGCGCCGCCGTACCGAGGTTGACCCGGGTGCAGCCGGTGGCGAGGGCCGCGGTGAGCGAGGCGTCGTCGCGGATACCGCCGGACAGTTCGACCCGGAGGTCCATGGCCTCGGTGATCCCGGCGACGAGGTCCCTGTTGTCACCGGTGCCGAACGCCGCGTCGAGGTCCACGAGATGCAGCCACTCGGCGCCCGCGCGCTGCCAGGCGAGCGCGGCCTCCAGCGGTGAGCCGTAGCGGGTCTCGGAGCCCGATTCGCCGTGGACGAGCCGTACGGCCTGGCCGTCGCGCACGTCGACGGCGGGGAGGAGTTCGAGCCTCCGTACGGAGGACGGGGTGGGTGCGGGGGACATCAGAAGGTTCCGATCCAGTTGGACAGCAGCTGGGCTCCGGCGTCGCCGGACTTCTCGGGGTGGAACTGCGTGGCCCACAGTGCACCGTTCTCCACGGCGGCCACGAACGGCTCGCCGTGCCGGGACCAGGTGACCTTCGGGGCGCGGATCTTGGGGTTGGTGACTTCGAGACTCCAGTCGTGGACGGCGTAGGAGTGCACGAAGTAGTAGCGCTCGGCAGGGTCGAGTCCGGCGAAGAGCAGGCTGTCCGCGGGCGCCTCGACGGTGTTCCACCCCATGTGGGGGACGGTGGGCGCGGTGAGGGGGCCGACGGTGCCCGGCCACTCGTCGAGCCCTTCGGTCTCCACGCCGTGCTCGATGCCGCGCTCGAAGAGGATCTGCATGCCGACGCAGATGCCGAGTACGGGTCGTCCGCCCGCCAGCCGGCGGCCGACGATCCAGTCGCCGCGTGCCGAGCGGAGCCCTTCCATACAGGCGGAGAAGGCGCCGACGCCGGGCACGACGAGCCCGTCGGCGTTCATGGCCTTGTCGAAGTCACGGGTGATCTCGACCTCGGCCCCGGCGCGGGCGACGGCGCGCTCGGCCGAGCGGACGTTGCCGAAGCCGTAGTCGAGGACGACTACGTTCTTGGTCATTCCCAGAGTCCCTGGATGCGGAGGATGCCGGCGAGCAGGCAGAGCGCGGAGCAGATGGCGAGCAGGACGATGACGCCCGTGGGCTGTTTCTGCTTGGCGAAGGAGTAGACGCCGCCGGCGAGGAACAGGCCGAGGACGATGAGGATGGTGTTGAGGCCGGTCATGGGCTTACAGGGCGCCCTTCGTGGACGGGAGGATGCCGACGGCGCGCGGGTCGCGCTCGCTGGCGTACCGCAGGGCGCGGGCGAGGGCCTTGAACTGGCACTCCACGATGTGGTGCGCGTTGCGTCCGTACGGGACGTGCACGTGCAGCGCGATCTGTGCCTGGGCGACGAACGACTCCAGGATGTGCCGGGTCATCGTCG
This sequence comes from Streptomyces sp. NP-1717, assembly GCF_022695985.1. Classification (GTDB taxonomy): domain Bacteria; phylum Actinomycetota; class Actinomycetes; order Streptomycetales; family Streptomycetaceae; genus Streptomyces. The sequence continues at coordinate 35,296 of NZ_JAAPBF010000028.1, forward strand.
TGTCGTAGCTGCCGATCATCGGCGCCATGGACTCCGGCTCGGTGTGCACCAGGTAGGGGCGGCCGGAGAGGTCGACGGTGACCTGGGCGAGCGACTCGTCCAGCGGGACGGTGCAGTTGCCGAAGCGGTAGATGCCGACCTTGTCGCCGAGCGCCTGCTTGAAGGCGGCGCCGAGGGCGAGGGCGGTGTCCTCGATGGTGTGGTGCGAGTCGATGTGCAGATCGCCCTCGGTCTTGACCGTGAGGTCGAAGAGTCCGTGCCTGCCGAGCTGGTCGAGCATGTGGTCGTAGAAGCCGACGCCCGTCGACACCTCCACCTTGCCCGTGCCGTCGAGGTCGAGCTCGACAACGACCGAGGTCTCCTTGGTCGTTCGTTCCACGCGGCCGATACGGCTCATGCGCTCTGCTCCTTCGTCAATTTACGTACCGCGTCGAGGAACGCGTCGTTCTCGGACGGGGTGCCCGCCGTGACCCGCAGCCGTCCCGGGACGCCGTTGTCGCGTACCAGCACGCCCTGGTCGAGGATGGTCCGCCAGGCCCGGTGCGCGTCCTCGAAGTGGCCGAACTGGACGAAGTTGGCGTCCGAGTCGGTGACGTCGAAGCCCATCGCCCGCAGTTCGGTGACCAGCCGGTCCCGCTCGGTCTTGAGCTGTTCGACGTATCCGAGCAGCGTATCGGTGTGCTCCAGCGCGGCGAGCGCGGTGGCCTGGGTGACGGCGGAGAGGTGGTACGGCAGGCGCACCAGCTGGACGGCGTCGACGACGGCGGGGTCGGCAGCGAGATAGCCGAGCCGCAGTCCGGCTGCGCCGAACGCCTTGGACATCGTGCGGGACACGACGAGGTTCGGCCGGCCCGCGAGCAGCGGCAGCAGCGAGGGGTGGTGGCTGAACTCGACGTACGCCTCGTCCACGACGACCAGCGAGGGACGGGCGGCCTGCGCCGCGTCGTACAGCCGCAGGACGGTCGCGGCGTCGACCGCGCTGCCGGTGGGGTTGTTGGGGGTGGTGACGAAGACGACGTCGGGGCGGTGCTCGGCGACGGCGCGCTCGGCGGCGGCGACGTCGATGGTGAAGTCCTCGTTGCGGGGGCCGGAGACCCAGCCGGTGCTGGTGCCGCGCGCGATGAGGTGGTGCATGGAGTACGAGGGCTCGAAGCCGATCGCGGTGCGGCCGGGGCCGCCGAAGGTCTGGAGCAGTTGCTGGATGACCTCGTTGGAGCCGTTGGCCGCCCACACGTTGGCGGCGGTCAGCGGGAGGTCTTTGGCGGTGCGGCGCAGATAGGCGGCCAGTTCGGTGCGCAGCTCCACCGCGTCCCGGTCGGGGTAGCGGTTGAGCCCGCGCGCGGCCTCCCGGACCCGTTCGGTGATCCGCTCGACGAGCGGTTCGGGCAGCGGGTACGGGTTCTCGTTGGTGTTGAGGTGGACGGGGACGTCCACCTGGGGCGCCCCGTAGGGGGATTTTCCGCGCAGTTCGTCACGTACGGGCAGGTCGTCGATGTGCGTCATTCGCCGGACACCTCCCCCGAGGGCTCCCCCGCGGACGGCAGTTTCCAGCCGAAACGCGCCTTGACGGCCGCGCCGTGCGCGGGCAGGTCCTCGGCCTCGGCGAGCGTGACGACGTGGTGGGCGACGTCGGCGAGCGCGTCGCGCGTGTAGTCGACGATGTGGATGCCGCGCAGGAAGGACTGGACGGACAGTCCCGAGGAGTGGCAGGCGCAACCGCCGGTCGGCAGGACGTGGTTGGAGCCGGCGCAGTAGTCGCCGAGCGAGACGGGCGCGTACGGGCCCACGAAGATCGCGCCCGCGTTGCGGACCCGGGCGGCGACGGCCGCGGCGTCGGCGGTCTGGATCTCCAGGTGCTCGGCGCCGTACGCGTCGACGACCCGCAGGCCCTCCTCGATGCCGTCGACCAGCACGATCGCGGACTGCTTGCCCGCCAGGGCGGGCGCGATGCGCTCCTCGACGTGTTTGGTGGCGGCGGTCTGCGGCGCCAGTTCCTTCTCGACGGCGTCGGCCAGTTCCACGGAGTCGGTGACCAGGACGGCGGCGGCGAGCGGGTCGTGCTCGGCCTGGCTGATCAGGTCGGCGGCGACGTGCACCGGGGCGGCGGTCGCGTCGGCGAGGACCGCGATCTCGGTGGGTCCGGCCTCGGTGTCAATGCCGATACGGCCCGCGAAGTAGCGCTTGGCGGCGGTGACCCAGATGTTGCCGGGGCCGGTGACCATGTCGGCGGGCAGGCAGCCGTCGGGCCCGGTCGTGCCGTACGCGAACATCGCGACGGCCTGGGCGCCGCCGACCGCGTACACCTCGTCGACGCCCAGCAGCGCGCAGGCGGCGAGGATCGTCGGGTGCGGCAGGCCGTCGAACTCCTTCTGGGGAGGTGACGCGAGCGCGATCGAGCCGACGCCCGCTTCCTGCGCGGGGACCACGTTCATGATCACGGACGAGGGGTAGACGGCGCGTCCGCCGGGCGCGTACAGCCCCACGCGGCCGACCGGCACCCACTTCTCGGTGACTGTGCCACCGGGCACGACCTGCGTGGTGTGCTCGGTCCGGCGCTGGGCGCGGTGCACGATACGGGCCCGCCTGACGGACTCCTCCAGCCCCGCCCGCAGGGCCGGGTCCAGTTCCGCCAGGGCGCGCGCGAGGGCTTCGGCGGGGACCCGTACGCGCTCCTGCTTCACGCCGTCGAACCTCGACGCGTACTCGATCAGCGCCGCCGTGCCGCGATGGCGTACGTCCTCGCAGATGGGCCGCACCTTCGCCAGGGCGGCTTCCACGTCGAACTCGGCACGGGGCAGCAGGCCGCGCAGTGCGCCGCCCTCGGGGAGGGCGTCGCCGCGCAGATCGATTCGTGAGATCACGCGGTCAATTCTCGCAGACCTCATCAGACCGCCGGTCGCCCGTATCACTGGCTGATATGAGCCGTGAATGTCACTCACGGCTACTAATGTTGACGATTGGCGTTCATTTGGTCACTCAGAGGGAAGAACATTCGTACGGCCCCACACCAGCAGTCCCGCCCGGCGACGGCTGCTCGGGAGTCACACGGGGACGCGGACGGCGACAGGCACGCGACACGGCACCCGTCAGAGGTGCGGCGCGCAGCACGGCACGGCAAACGGGGAAGCGAGGCGCGGCAGTGTCCGAGCCGCACGACGACGAAGCCCCGGACTGGCTCTCGGCCACAGAACTCGGCATGTGGCAGGCCTTCCGGAACGGCAGCACCTACGACCTGAGCGTGCCGAGTCCGCTGCTCAACGATCCGGCGGCGGCCGGTCCTTGGGGCGAGCACCGGAGCGTGCGCGCCCGCGTGATCGCGCTGCTGCTGCTCAGCGGGCCCTCCGCGCGGCCGGGGCGGGTCGCCGCCCTGAAGCTGCGCGGGGCGTACATCAGCGGGTCGCTGGATCTCGCGGGTGGCAACGTCGAACCGTACGTGGAGCTGACGTACTGCCGCTTCGAGCGCGAGCTGGTGCTGCCGGAGTGCCACTTCACGACGCTGCGGCTGGTGGGCTGTGTGATCCCGCGCATGGAGGCCGCCCGGCTGCGCACCGAGGGTGATCTGCATCTGCCGCGCTGCCAGGTGGCCCGCGGTATCCGGCTGACCGACGCGCAGATCGGCACGGACCTGCTGATCAGCCAGATATCCGTGCGGCCCGACAGCAACAGCCGGTCGATCGCCGCGGACGGGATGTCGGTGGGGCAGGATCTCCAGGCCGAACAGATTGAGACGCACGGGGAGTTCAGCCTGCGCGGCTCGAAGGTGGGCGGCTCGCTGATGCTGCGCGGGAGCCGGCTGCGCGCGGCGGGCGAGCGCCGCGCGCTCAACGCGCCGCAGCTCACGGTGGAGCGCTCGCTGTACATGACGGGCGCGGTCGTGAGCATCGCGACGGGCCACTCCAACTCCACGCCCCCGTACGGCACGGTCTACACGGGCAACACCGCGCGGCTGCCGGCGGGCACCGAGATCCGGCGCTTCGAGTGCTACGGCGGGGTCCGGCTGGACGACGGGCGGTTCGGCGACACGATCGACTTCCATCAGGCCCGCTTCCTGATGGCGGCGGGCGAGGAAGTGTCGCTGCGCCGGATCACCGCGACGGAGCTGCGGTTCCAGTGCGAGAAGCCCCTGGAGGGCCGGGTCGTGCTGAACGGCGCGAAGATCACGACGCTGATGGACCTGTCCACGAGCTGGCCGGGCCCCGGCGGTCTGGCCATGGGCGGCTTCTCCTACGAGAACGTGGTGCCGTCCGGGCATTTCCCGCTGACCCGGCGGCTGGAGTGGCTGGACTCGGCGACGCCGGAGTACTCACCGGAGCCGTACGAGCGCCTGGCGCAGGTGATGCGCAACAGCGGCGAGGACGCGGACGCCCGCGAGGTGCTGCTGGCCAAGCAGCGCAGGCGGCGCGAGACGCTGCCGCTGGCGGCGAAGACATGGGGCTACATCCAGGACTGGACGGTGGCGTACGGCTACCGGCCGGGCCGGGCCGCGCTGTGGATGGCCATGCTGTGGGCGGGGGGCACGTTCGCCTTCGCCCGGCACGCGCCGGAACCGCTCAAGGGCGAGGAGCACCCGGTGTGGAATCCGGCGCTGTACGTGCTGGATCTGCTGATCCCGGTGATCAATCTCGGCCAGGACGGGCACTGGCGGACGGAGGGCGGCTGGCAGTGGCTGGCGGCGGCGATGGTGCTGCTCGGCTGGATTCTCGCCACAACCGTCGCAGCAGGTGCCTCACGCCTCCTGCGTCGCGGCTGACACCACCTCCGACCCGCTTTCTTTGCCCTCCCTTGACCCACCCCGAGACAACCTTTCACCCACCACAAAAGCTTCACATATGCCCTCTGGCGCCCCTGCGACCTGCGGTTTTCAATGGGCCGCACCATGTCATTGATTCGCGCCCTGATCAGCACCGCGCGCATGCTCCGGCACACTCCGCGGCTCGCCGACGGGCTCCCGCCGGACGACGCGGTACTGCTCGACGCCCCCGACGACCGGCTCGCCCCCGCGCTCGTCACCGCCGCGCTCGGCGAGTACGAGCACGCGGCGAAGCTGCTGGCGACCACACGCGAATCAGCCGAGTGGGAGAACCGCGACCGCTACGTGATGCGGCTCGCCGCCTTCGCCCACAACCGCGACGCCTGGCTCGGCCGCTGGCTCGCCGCGTCCCCGCACGACCCGGACGCGCTGGTCGTCAAGGCCGAGCTGGGGGTACGCAGGGCCTGGGAGTCCCCCGCCCGTACCGAACTGCTCCGTGAGATGGGCCCGTTGATCGGAGCGGCGGCCGAGACGGACCCGCGCGACCCGGTGCCGTGGCGGATAGCCCTGGACCACGCGCGCGGCACGCACGCGGGCCATCAGGCGTTCGAGACGCTGTGGGGCGAGGCGGTGCGCCGCTCCTCGCACCACTACGGCTGCCATGTCGCGGCCCTGCAGTACCTGTCGGCCCAGTGGCACGGCTCGCACCAGGAGTGCTTCGACTTCGCCGAACGGGCCGCCGAGGACGCGCTGCCGGGCTCGCTCGTGAAGGCACTTCCGATGCGGGCGGCCTTCAGCCGGATGCTGGGCGGCGATGTCACCTCCGTGACGGCGGAGCGCGTCGACGCCGCGTGCGACGAGGCGATCCGGCTCTCCTCCGTGTACGGGGTGGGCGACCCGTGGCCGGCGGAGGTACGGAACCTGCTGGCGTACGTGCTGGTGGGACGGCATCGGTGGGACGAGGCGCTGGAGCAGTTCCGGCTCATCGGCCCGTACGCGACGTCCTTCCCGTGGACGTCGCTGACCGACGATCCGCTGGGCCAGTTCCTGGAGACACGCGACGGCGTACGCCTCCAGGTGGCCTCCGGGATGCCCTTGTGGAACCGGACAGACGGAGGGCGTCCGCGCGGCCATTACGCTTGAGCGTTGTGACCACCGCACATCTCCCTCTGTTCCCGCTGAACGCGGTGCTGTTCCCGGGCCTCGTGATGCCCCTGAACATCTTCGAGGAGCGGTATCGCGCCATGATGCGCGAGCTGCTCAAGACCGACGAGTCCGAACCGCGACGCTTCGTCGTGGTCGCCATCCGCGACGGACACGAGGTCGCGCCGACCGCCTCCGGCATGCCCGACCCCACGGCCCTGCGGGAACGCGGGCCTTCGGCGGGCTTCGGTCCCGAGCCGCTCAAGTCCTTCCACGAGGTGGGCTGCGTGGCCGACGCGACCACCGTCCGCGAACGCACGGACGGCAGCTTCGAGGTACTGGTCACCGGCACCAGCCGGGTCCGGCTGCTCTCCGTCGACACCGGCGGGCCCTATCTGACCGCCGAGGTCGAGGACCTGGCGGAGGACTCGGGCGAGGGCGCGGGATCACTCGCCGAGGTCGTCCTGCGGGCCTTCCGCGGCTACCAGAAACGGCTGGCGGGCGCGCGTGAGCGGTCGCTGTCGACCAGCGACAACCTGCCCGACGAACCGTCCGTGGTCTCGTACCTGGTGGCGGCGGCGGCCGTCCTGGACATCTCGGCGAAACAGCGGCTGCTGGAGGCACCGGACACCGTGACGCGCCTGCGGGAGGAGCTGAAGCTCCTGCGGGCCGAGACGGCGGTGATCCGGCATCTGCCGTCGCTGCCGGCGGTGGACCTCACGCTGAAGCCCACGAGCCCCAACTAGGGCGTGTCCGGGAAGTCCCGCCCGGCCACTCGACCGACACGAGGAACACGTCCCTTGGCGAAGAAGCAGGCGAAGAAGGCCGCGGGCGGCACACCGGCGACGGTCGCGCTGACGGCGGCGAAGGCCGAGTTCACGGTGCACGCGTACGAGCACGACCCGGCGGCGCCCTCGTACGGCGAGGAGGCGGCGCGGGCGCTGGGGGTGTCGGCGGACCGGGTGTTCAAGACGCTGGTCGCCGACGTCGACGGCGAACTGACCGTGGCGGTCGTCCCGGTCTCCGGCTCGCTGGATCTGAAGGCGCTGGCCGCCGCCGTGGGCGGCAAGCGGGCGACGATGGCGGACCCGGCGGCGGCGGAGCGCACCACCGGCTACGTACGGGGCGGCATCTCGCCGCTGGGCCAGCGCAAGCGGCTCCGTACGGTGCTCGACTCCTCGGCGGCGGCCCACCCGACGGTCTGCGTCTCGGCGGGCCGCCGCGGCCTGGAGGTCGAGCTGTCCCCGTCGGACCTGGCCGCGCTGACGTCGGCGACGCTGGCCCCGATCGCACGGGCCTGATACCGGGCCGCGCCCGAGGGACGCCCCGCTGCCGTCAGCGCCTCTCTTCAGGCCCGTCCTGACGGTCGGCGGGCAGGTAGGGCGCCCCGAACGGCACCCATTCCGGCTCCGGATCGCGGGGCGCGAACAGCGCCGTCAGGGCCAGGTGCACGAGCATCGCCGCCACCGGCCACGCCAGCAGCGCGCCGCGCGCGTTCAGCTCCAGCGGGGCGTCGAACGTCGCGCCCTGCCCCACCGCGCGCGCCTGCGTCACCACGTCGTCCGGGCCCAGCCCCCAGCCGACCAGCCAGGCCAGCCCCGACGCGAGCAGTCCGCCCAGCGCCAGCCCGACGACGAGCGGGACGCCGCCGCGCCGGCGGAACAGGAAGACCAGGAGGGCGCTGACGGCGCCGAATCCCAGGGCCAGCAGAACGAACGTGCCGTCGGCGCCGATCGCCTCCTCGCCCTCCGTGTCCTTCAGGAAGACGGCCGAGTCACCGGCGACGAGCGGCACCCGGGGCGACAGCCAGAGCCAGAGCAGTCCGAGCAGGACACCGGAGAGGGCCACGGCGACCGTCACGACGGCCGCCTGCCTCACCTCGGTCCTGGTGTCGGTACCGTCCGCCGCCTCGGCGGCGTGGGCCGCGGTCGATCCCGCGCCCTGCGGTGTCTGCCAGGGGTCTTCGTTCGGCGGCTGGTGGGGCGGCGTCAGAGGTGCTGTCACCCCGCCATCGTGCCAGGCCGGGAACGGCCGTGCCTCATCGGACCGCCGCACGCCGGTACGCCCACGTCGCCACGGCCAGCGAGACGACACCGACGGCCGCGCAGACCGCGAGGTCGAGGGCGACGGTCGGCCAGTCGGGGTGCCTGTCGAAGCTGCGGGCCAGGGCCTCCACGCCGTAGGTGGACGGCAGCAGGTCCCGGGCGTACGTGATCGGTCCCGGAAGCCGGTCGGCCGGCAGGACGCCCAGCAGCAGCGCGGCGGACATGCCGAGCTGGCCGAGCAGCGTGGCCAGCTCCTGGCGCGGGGCGAGCAGCCCCAGCGCCGCGCCGAGACCGGCGAGCGCGGCGCCGGAGAGCGGGATCACGGCGACCAGCACCCAGAGGTGGGTGAGCGGCAGATCGAAGAGCAGACTGCCGGTCACGGCGGTCACGGCCGTGCCCGGCACGGTGAACGAGGCGTACGCGCCCGCCGCGCCCAGCACCACGGCGGCGGGCGGCACGGGCAGCGTCGCGTAGTGGTCGAGGCCGCCGGTCGCCCGGAGCTGGCCGAAGTACTGCGCGAGCAGATTGAGCGCGACGAAGGCCACGACGAGCACACTGGACCCGGCCACCACGGCCCGCGCCTCGGCGCCGCCGTCCACGACACCGCGCATCAGGATCATGATCCCGACGGACTGGAAGGTCGCGACGAACAGCAGCGGGATCCGGGCGACCCTGGCCCGCGACAACTGCGCGCGGTACACGGCGGCGAGCGACGGCAGCAGCCGCGCACGGGTGGCCAGCGGCGCCGGCACCCCGTCGGCTCGGTCCGTCACGGCACGGGTGTCCGGGACCGTCCGGCTCTTCCCGGAGACGGCCTCCGCGGGCACGATGCTCACCTGGCGCTGCTCCTGTTCGGTGCGTACGGACGGATGCGGGCGCGGCCCATCGGGTACGACGCCAACCGGGACCAGCGTGTCATACACCCCGAACGCGCCGAACTCCCCCTGGGCACAGGACTCTCACCGGCACCGACGCCAGCGGGAAGACCACCCCGGAGGGGCGCGGCAACGCGACGCGGTTCAACGACACCGGCGCGCGCCCACAGGGCCACGACGGGCGCCGGGACGGCGGCGTGAGCCGCAAGACCGGAACCGACGGCCGCAACCGCGCGACACGGCTCAACGACCCCGGCACGAGCGCGGACACCGTCGCCGACGGACGCGGCAACGCGACGCGGCTCAACGACACCCGTACAAGCCCGCGCAGCCACGACGGGCGCCGGGACGGCGGCGTGAGCCGCAGGACCGGAACCGACAGGCGCAACCGCGCGACACGGCTCAACGACCCCGGCACGAGCCGGCACGGCAACGACGACAGACACCACAACGCCGACGCGAGCGCCATCGCCGCCGGACGCAGCTACGACGGCAGCCCCGACGACACCGGCGCGAGCGCGAAAACCGGCATCGGCGGGGGCAACCGCGCGGCACCCGGCAGCCGTGCATCCCCCGGGAGACGGCCCCACTGCCCGCGCCGGGGCGGCGGCGCGGGCCCCGGGGGCGAGCGGGCCGGGCCTCGGAGCCGTAAAGCCGAAGTGGGCCGCCACGGGCCCGCACGCGGCCACGGCGGCGGTCACGCCTTCACCAGCCCCGGCACCTGCCCGCCGAGCGCCAGGTAGACGTCCTCCAGGCTCGGCGTGGCCAGCGTGAAGTCGTCCAGTGCGGCGAAGGCCGCTCCGCCCGTCACCGCCGCGACGGCCGCGCGCGCCTCGTCGGGGGCCAGCCGCAGTACCCACCGGCGGCCCGACTCCTGCGCGGATCCGCGCAGCGCGGCGACCTCCGGGACGTCGAGCGGGGCGCGTTCGCGCCAGACGAGTTCCAGCCGGACTTCGCCGGCGACCTGCTCCTTCAGGCCGGACGGGGTGTCGCAGGCGATGACCTTGCCCCGGTCCAGCACGGCGACCCGGTCGAGGACCGTCTCAGCCTCGATGACGTTGTGGGTGACGAGCAGCACCGTCGTCCCGCGGTCGGCCCGGCGCCGGTCCACCGCCGCCCAGACGGCGCGCCTGGCGACCGGGTCCATGCCGGTGGTGGGCTCGTCCAGGACGAGTACGGGCCGCTCCCCCACCAGCGTGGCCGCGAAGCAGGCCATCCGCCGCTGGCCGCCGGAGAGCTTCTTCAGAGGACGGCCGGCGAGCTCCGCGAGACCGAGTTCGTCGAGGACGGCGTCGCGCTCCGCGCGCGCCTCGCGCAGGCCGAGCCCGCGCAGCCGGCCCGTGGTCTCGGCGGCGAGGCCGACCGTCAACTCGTCGAGCGCGGTGGACTCCTGGCCCAGATAGCCGATGAGCCGGGAGGCGCGCTCGGGGTGCCGGACCAGATCGTGTCCGAGGACGTCGACGCTGCCGGAGTCGGGCCGCATCAGTCCGGTGAGCTGGCGTACGAGAGTGGACTTGCCCGCACCGTTGGGCCCGAGCAGGCCGAAGATCTCACCGCGCCGGACGTCCAGGGAGATGCCGTCGGTGGCACGCACCTCGGGTGTGGCCGGGGCTCCACGCCTGCCGCGCGCGGCGGGGTACGTCTTGACCAGTTCCCGCACCGCGCACACCGTACTCACAAGCGACGAGCCTACGGGGTCGGCCCGCCCGGAACCCTCCGGGGGCCCAGGACAGCCCCAGGGGCCACGACCGTCACCGGTCGCGGCACGGCTCCGCCAGGGCCGGCCAGGACCGGCCCAGCCTGGTCCGGCCCGCAGGACCTAATCCGTCGTGGACGGGCGGTCCGCCGCCGCCCGCACGTCGATCTCGCGCCAGAAGCCCGCCCTGATCGCGTACCGGTCGTGCTCGTCGATCTGGTCGTCCTTGTGCGCCAGCAGTCCGAAGCGGGCCGCGTACCTCAGCACCTCGCCGTCGATCCGGTGCGGGATCCGCGGATACATCGTCGACAGCTTCTGCACATAGCTCGCCTCGGGCAGCCGCTCCATCCACCGCCGGGCGAAGACCTGGCCGACCTCGAAGGGGTCGCCGCCGACCGTCGTGATGTCCTCCTCACGGTCCGCCCAGCGCTGCTCGGCGCTGGTGAGCTGCGCGAGCGTGGGCAGTGACGCCGTCTCCGGCGACTCCCCGAGCTGGCCGCCGCCCGTACGCTCGACCCAGCCCCGGTCGGAGGACCAGCGCAGCGTCGCGTTCGCCGGCGGGGACGAGGGCGCCGCTTGCGGTCCGGGCGCGCGCAGGGCGGCCAGATCCTTGGGGGTGGGGACACCCTTGCCGCCGGGCGGCGCGGGATGCGCCACCTCGGGACCGTGCTCGTGCCCCGGCGCGTGCTCGGGGGCGGGCGGCGCCGTCCCGTTGCGCGCGGACGTGGCCTGTGCCTCGGCCGCCCGCTCGGCGGACGCGGCGAGCGCCGACTCGGGCAGCGGCGCGGAGAGGATGGCCGCGATCTCGGGCCGGGGCACCGGCGGCGGCGCGCAGACTCCGCCGAAGTCCTTGGCGCGTACGGCCTTGGTGATCCAGGCCCGGTCGAGCACCCGGCGTTCGTCGGCCTCGGCCACCAGGTCCTCGGACTGGTTGTAGTCGCCGTCCGCCGCCTGCACCGCCCACAGATGCACGGCGACGCCGTGTTCCTTGGCGGACATCAGGCCGGGCAGCAGATCGCCGTCACCGGTCACCAGGACCACGTCCGAGCAGGCGCGGTTCCTGGCCAGCTCCGTGAGTTCGGCGTGCATCGCCGCGTCGACGCCCTTCTGCGCCCAGCGCCCGTCGCTCCGGGTCAGGGCGCCGAGCCGGACGGTGACACGTGACATGACGCGCAGCCGCCGGTGTTCGGGCTGCGGCACCCGGTCGGGGGCACCGTCGAACCAGTAGATACGGAGCAGCGGCTGCTCCGTGTCGGCCTCGGCGCGTTCCCGGAGACCCTGGATGAGGGCGGCGTGGTCGACGGTGATGCGTGAGCGGGCCGGTTCTCCGGCGAGGAGGCTCGCGGCGGCGCCCAGCAGATAACCGGCGTCCACCAGGACGACGCAGCGGTCCACGTGTTCCACCCTCTTTCGGGAACGTCGGGATCGGAAGTCATGACGGGTTTCCTTCGAGTCTGCCCGACCGCAACAGGCTTAACGGCCGGAACTGGATCATCGGCGTGGCGTACCCCTCAGGGCTACCCCCAGGAAGGGCGTAACTATGGTCCGTTACACACAGCGATGATCCAAAATGCGGTGAGTCACGGCATATGTGAATCTGGTCGCGGCCCTGGCCCCAACATCCTTCAGGAGGCAGCACCATGGCCAAGAACAAGAACCGTGACCGCGGCAAGCAGCAGGACCGTTCGGGCGCCGAGCACCGCCCGGAGCACTCCTCGTCCTCCTCCACGGACGCCAAGGCCGAGCAGATACAGGAGCGGGTCACGCCGTCGGACGTCCCTCACAAGGGGCGTGAGAAGCGTTTCGGCCACAACTGACGCGGCCGGCCGCACATGACGAGAGGGGCACGCCCGGTCTCCCGGGTGTGCCCCTCTGGTCTGTGCCGATCCGTTGGTCCGTGCCGGTGCCCGCCGGCTATCCGGCCAGGCAGGACGGCCCGAGCAGCACCTTCAAGTCGCCGAAGAGCGCCGGGTCGGGCTGGACCCGGTGCCGGTCGAGCCGCAGGACCGTGGTCTTGCGCGCGCCCTGGAGTTTGATCCGTACCTCGGAGTTGCCCCGGTGGTGGCTGAGGATCTCACCGAGCCTGCTGACCATGGGCGGGGTGAGCTTCACGGTCGGGATGGTGATGGTGACCGGCGCGTTGGTCCCGGCGGACGACAGGTCGGGGACCTGGAGTTCCATCGCGACGAGGCGCGGGATGTCCTCGCGCTTGTCGAGACGGCCCTTGACGAAGACGACGGTGTCCTCGACCAGTTGGGTGGAGACCAGCTGGTACGTCGCGGGGAAGAACATGCACTCGATCGAGCCCGCCAGGTCCTCCACGGTGGCGATCGCCCACGCGTTGCCCTGCTTGGTCATCTTCCTCTGGAGCCCGGAGATGATGCCGCCGATCGTCACCACCGCGCCGTCCGCGTGCTCACCGCCGGTGAGCTGGGAGATCGCCGCGTCCGACTTGTCGGAGAGCACGTGCTCGATACCGAAGAGAGGGTGGTCGGAGACGTAGAGACCGAGCATCTCCCGCTCCTGCGCGAGCAGATACGACTTGTCCCACTCGATGTCGGAGAATTCCACGTCGAGCCCGAAGCCCGGCTCGGAGGAGGCGTCGTCACCGTCGCCCATGCCGCCGAAGAGGTCGAACTGCCCCTCCGCCTCCTTGCGCTTGACCTGCACCACGTTGTCGATCATCGGCTCGTGGTGGGCGACCAGCCCCTTGCGCGTGTGGCCCATCTCGTCGAACGCGCCCGCCTTGATGAGCGATTCGACGGTGCGCTTGTTGCAGACGACCGCCTCGACCTTGTCGAGGAAGTCGGGGAACGTGGCGTACTTCCCCTTCGCCTTGCGCGACCGGATGATCGAATCCACCACGTTCGTACCGACGTTGCGCACCGCCGTCAGCCCGAACAGGATCACGTCGTCGCCCTGCGCCGCGAAATTCGCCACCGACTCGTTCACGTTCGGCGGCAGCACCTTGATGCCCATACGACGGCACTCGTTGAGGTAGACCGCCGACTTGTCCTTGTCGTCCTTCACCGAGGTCAGCAGCGCCGCCATGTACTCGGCGGGGTAGTTCGCCTTGAGGTAGGCGGTCCAGTAGGTGACGAGACCGTACGCGGAGGAGTGCGCCTTGTTGAACGCGTATCCGGCGAACGGGACCAGCACGTCCCACAGCGCCTTGATGGCCTCGTCCGAGTAGTTGTTCTTCTTGGCACCGGCCTGGAACAGGACGAAGTTCTTCGCCAGTTCGTCGGCCTTCTTCTTGCCCATCACGCGGCGGAGGATGTCCGCCTCGCCGAGTGAGTAACCGGCGATGATCTGCGCGGCCTTCTGCACCTGCTCCTGGTACACGATCAGGCCGTGGGTGAGACCGAGGACCTCCTTGAGAGGCTCCTCCAGCTCCGGGTGGATCGGCGTGATCTCCTGCTGCCCGTTCTTGCGCAGCGCGTAGTTCGTGTGCGAGTTCATGCCCATCGGGCCCGGCCGGTACAGGGCCGACACGGCGGAGATGTCCTCGAAGTTGTCGGGCTTCATCAGGCGCAGCAGCGAACGCATCGGGCCGCCGTCGAACTGGAAGACGCCGAGCGTGTCACCCCGGCAGAGCAGTTCGTACGTCTTCGGGTCGTCCAGCGGCAGGGACAGCATCTCCAGGTCGATGCCCTTGTTGGCCTTCACCATCTTGACGGCGTCGTCCATGATGGTGAGATTCCGCAGACCCAGGAAGTCCATCTTCAGCAGGCCGAGCGACTCGCACTGCGGATAGTCCCACTGCGTGATGGTGACGCCGTCGGTGTGCCTGACCCAGACCGGCACATGGTCGGTGATCGTCTCGCTGGACATGATCACGCCGGCCGCGTGCACACCCATCTGCCGCACCAGGCCCTCGACACCCTTCGCGGTGTCGATGACCTTCTTCACGTCCGCTTCGTTCTCGTACATCCCCCGGATCTCGCCCGCCTCGCTGTAGCGCGGGTGCTTGGGGTCGGTGATGCCGTTGAGGTCGATGCCCTTGCCGAGGACGTCGGCCGGCATCGCCTTGGTGAGCCGGTCACCCATCGCGTACGGGTAACCGAGCACCCGCGCCGAGTCCTTGATGGCGTTCTTCGCCTTGATCTTTCCGTAGGTGCCGATCATGGCGACCTTGTCGGCGCCGTACTTCTCGGTCACGTACCGGATGACCTCACCGCGCCGGCGCTCGTCGAAGTCGATGTCGACGTCCGGCATGGAGATGCGCTCGGGGTTGAGGAACCGCTCGAAGATCAGGCCGTGTTCGATGGGGTCGAGGTCGGTGATGCCCATCGCGTACGAGACGATCGAGCCGGCCGCGGACCCCCGGCCGGGGCCGACTGCGATGCCGTTGTTCTTGGCCCACATGATGAAGTCCGCGACGACCAGGAAGTATCCCGGGAACCCCATGTCGATGATGATGCCCATCTCGTACTCGACCTGCTTGAGACGGTCTTCCGGGATGCCGTTCGGGAAACGCCTGGCCATTCCCCGCATGGTCTCCTCGCGGAACCAGGTGACCTCGGTGAAGCCGTCGGGGATGTCGAACTTCGGCATCAGGTTCCGCTCCTGGAACCAGCCCTCCGTATCGATCTGCTGGGCGACCAGAAGGGTGTTCGCGCACCCCTCCTGCCACGCGTCCGACGAATCGACCGCGTACATCTCGTCCGTCGACTTCAGGTAATAACCCGTGCCGTCGAACCGGAACCGGTCGGGATCGGAAAGATTCTTGCCCGTCTGGATACAGAGCAGCGCGTCGTGCGCCGTCGCCTCGTTCGCGTACGTGTAGTGCGAGTCGTTCGTCACCAGCGGCGGGATGCCCAGCTTCTTCCCCACCTCCAGCAGACCGTCCCGCACCCGGCGCTCGATCTCGATCCCGTGGTCCATCAGCTCCAGGAAATAACGGTCCTTGCCGAAGATGTCCTGGTAGTCAGAGGCCGCCTGCATCGCCTCGTCGAACTGGCCCAGCCGCAGCCGCGTCTGCAGCTCACCCGACGGGCACCCCGTCGACGCGATCAGACCCTCCGACCACTTCGCGATCGTCTCCCGGTCCATCCGCGGCCACTTCGTGAGCCACCCCTCCGCGTACGCGTCCGACGACAGCCGGAACAGGTTGTGCAGCCCCGTCTTGTTCGCCGCCCAGATCGTCTTGTGCGTGTAACCGCCCGAACCCGAGACGTCGTCACGCTTCTGGTGCGGCTGCCCCCACTGGACCTTCCGCTTGTTGCGCCGCGACTCCGGCGCCACGTACGCCTCGATACCGATGATCGGCGTCACGTCCGCCTTCTTCGCCTGGTGGAAGAAGTCGTACGCACCATGCAGATTCCCATGGTCCGTCATCGCGATATGGGACATCCCCATCTCATTGCACGCCTTGAACATGTCCCCCAACCGCGCCGCACCGTCCAGCAGCGAGTACTGGGTGTGGACATGCAGGTGCGTGAACGGCGGCTTGGTCACGGCTGAGGCCTCCAGCGAAACGAGCGGACGAGCGAGGGGTGCCCTGGGGGGGACAGCGTCGAAGTCTACGACCGCCCACCGACAATCGGAGCGAGGTCCGGAGGTGTCCCGGCCACCCCGGTCCGGGGTGTACGAACCTGCCGGTCGACGAGCGCGGGACGGGCACGCACCGGTACGTTCGTGCGTTGCGAGTACTGACGGCGCCGTCGGCCCCCGGTGGGTGGCGTGTCAGTCCGTCCGCCCTTTCCGTCATGCCCCAGGAGGCACCACCCATGTCGGTCCCGCGCCCGGTCGAAGCCGCTGACCAGCAGCGAGGGGAGGAGATCCTCGCCGTGTTCGGCACCGCCTTCGGCGAGTTGCTCGCCGCCGACCCGGCGGCCTTCCAGGTCAAATTCCGCAAGATGGCCGCCTCCGCCTTCGCCTTCTACCGAGGCACCGCCTGCCTGTTCTACAGCGACCTGGAGCGGGAGCAGCACGGCGGGCCGTATCTGGACGAGCGCACCGGCCGGGTCTGGATCCACGGTGATCTCCACGCCGAGAACTTCGGCACGTACATGGACGCGAACGGCCGGCTGATCTTCAACGTCAACGACTTCGACGAGGCCTATGTAGGACCCTTCACCTGGGACCTCAAGCGCCTCGCCGCCTCGCTGGCGCTGATCGGCTACACGAAGGCCCTCAGCGACGAGCAGATCAGCGAGCTGGTCCGGATCTACGCCGCCGCCTACCGTGAGCGGATCCACGCGCTGGCCACGGGCGCCAAGAACGACGAGGTGCCGCCGTTCACGCTGGACACGGCCGACGGCCCGCTCCTGGACGCGCTGCGCGACGCCCGCTCGCTGACCCGCTTCGCGCTGCTCGACTCGATGACCGAGATCCGTGAGTTCGAGCGCCGCTTCGCGCCCGGCGGCGGTTCGATCGAGCTGGACGCGGCGACCCGCTACAAGGTCCTCGCGGCCTTCGACGGCTATCTGGAGACCCTGCCGGAGTCCAGCCTGACCCGGCCCGACTCCTACCGGGTGAAGGACGTGGTGGGGCGGCGCGGCATCGGCATCGGTTCGGCCGGCCTGCCCTCGTACAACATCCTGCTGGAGGGCAACAGCGACGCCCTGGAGAACGACGTCGTGATCTATCTCAAGCAGGCGCAGACCCCCGCCGTCTCCCGGCACATCACAGACGAGCGGGTGCGCGGCTACTTCCAGCACGAGGGCCACCGCACGGTCATCTCGCAGCGCGCGCTCCAGGCGCACGCCGACCCGTGGCTCGGCTGGACCGAGCTGGACGGCGCGGGCCAGCTGGTCGCCGAGGTCTCCCCGTACGCGGTGGACCTCGACTGGTCGGACCTCGACGACCCGGCCGAGATCGCCGCGGTCGTCGCCGACCTCGGCCGGGCGACGGCCACGATGCACGGCGCGGCGGACGACGAGAGCGGGCACTCGCTGGTGCCCTTCTCCACGGAGCGGGCCATCGACGCGGCGATCGCCACCGACGAGGAGGGCTTCCCCGAGCTGCTGGTGGAGTTCGCCCACAGCTACGGGGCGCGGGCCCGCGCGGACCACCAGATCTTCGTGGACCTCTTCCGCAACGGCCGGCTCGGCGGCAACTGACCTCGCCCGATCCGGCCCCCGCCGGACCGGCTTGATCCGACCCCCGGCCACGGGGACCTTAAGGACCCCTTACAGGCTCCCGTGGCACACTCGGCGACGATGGACATATCAGCGGCACGGCTCAGGGCGCTGCGGGCGGCATTGTTCACGGCACTGGCCGTGACGCTGTCCGCCGGTTCCCATGTGCTCCTGTCGCAGGCCCCGCTGCCGCTGTCCGTCGTCGCCGTCCTGTGCGCCGTCGTGTTCCCCGTCTCCTACGCCCTCGCGGGCCGCGAGCGGGGCTTCTGGCGCATAGCGGCCCTGCTCGTCCCGCTCGAACTGGCCGCGGACACGATCTTCACCACCGGCCAGACCGTGTGTTACGGCCCCGCGGGCGGGCCCGTCGCGGGCTCGCTGCGCTCCGTCGGCTTCGACGTCCTGTGCGGCGGCAGCTTCGGCTCCCCGCTGCCCGGTGTCTCCTCGGTCGCCCCGCCCGAGAGCGCGGCGGCCACCCTGCTCGGCTCCCCCGACCCGGCGCTCCCGTGGCTGCTTCTCGCCACGCATGTCGCGATCGGTCTGCTCGCCGCGCTCTGGCTGCGCCGGGGCGAGGCCGCGCTGGCGCGCGTGGTGGGCGCGGTCGCCGGATTCGCCTTCCGGCGGTTGCTCGTCGCGGTCGCCGTGGCCGGCACGGTCCGCCGTACCGTACGGCGCCTCCCGCGCCCCACCGGCCTCCCGCGCGCCTCCCGTACACGCCTGTTCACACACTCCGTCGGACGACGGGGACCACCGCGCTCGGCCCTTCTCCCGGCCTGAGTACGACGTCGGCGGCCGCTTCCGGCCGCCTTCGGTCCCCCGCGCGGCGGCGCGCTCGCATCCGCGCCCGCGCGTCCCGTTCGACCCCACACGGAGTGACCCACCATGAGCGCACGCAACAGCAACGCCAACAAGGCCGCCGCCCGCGAGCGGCTGCGCGAGGAGCGCGAGCGGCAGGCGAAGAAGGACCGGGCCCGCCGCCAGGTCGTCGTCGCCGGATCCACCGTCGCGATCCTCGCGATCGCCGGCGGTGTCGGCTTCGCCGTCGTCCAGGCGAACAAGCCCTCGCACTGGGAGGCGGCCAAGGACGTGAAGTCCGTCACCGCCCCGAAGAACACCTCGGGCGCGAACGGCACGACCGTCGTGATCGGCAAGCCCGAGGCGAAGAAGACCCTGGAGCTGTACGAGGACTCCCGCTGCCCGATCTGCGCGACCTTCGAGCAGAAGGTCGGC
The DNA here is from genome assembly GCF_022695985.1 of Streptomyces sp. NP-1717. Taxonomy (GTDB): domain Bacteria; phylum Actinomycetota; class Actinomycetes; order Streptomycetales; family Streptomycetaceae; genus Streptomyces. The sequence goes on from NZ_JAAPBF010000028.1 coordinate 54,117, forward strand.
GCCACGATCCAGCAGGACGTCGACGCGGGCAAGTACAAGATCAAGTACATCGGCGCCACGTTCATCGACAACTCGGACAACGGCGAGGGCTCGAAGAACGCGCTGTCCGCGCTGGGCGCCGCGCTCGACGTGAGCCCCGAGGCGTTCACGGAGTACAAGACCGCGCTCTACTCGGCGCAGCACCACCCGAGCGAGAGCGACGACAAGTTCGCCGACGACGGCGCCCTGCTCAAGATCGCCGACTCGGTGGACGCACTCAAGGGGAACGCCGAGTTCAAGAAGAACGTCGAGAACGGCACGTTCGACGCCTGGGCGATGAAGATGTCCGCCACGTTCGACAACAGCAGTGTGCAGGGCACCCCGACGCTCCGGATGGACGGGAAGACGGTCACGGCGGAGGGCAGCGACAACGCCCCGCAGACGGTGCCGGAGTTCGAGGCGGCGATCGCCAAGGCGCTCGCGGGGTGACGCCACGGGGTCACCGCGGGGCAACCGGGAGGTAACAGCGTACGGGCCGGCCCGTGTCGGCCCGTACGCTGATCCATATGACCGGGGGCACGGAGAACAGGATCATCGACGGGCGTTTCGAGCTGCTGGAGCGGCTCGGCAGCGGCGGTATGGGCACGGTGTGGCGGGCACGCGACGCCGTGCTCCACCGCGAGGTGGCGCTGAAGGAAGTCAGGTCCCCGGACGCCGCGACGGCCGCCGCCACACCCCGCACCGGACATGTGCTGCGCGAGCGGGTCCTGCGCGAGGCACGGGCGCTGGCGAGGATCAGCCATCCGCATGTGGTGACGATCCATCACATCGTCGACGTGGGGCCGCATCCGTGGATCGTCATGGAACTGCTGCCCGGCGACACGCTCCAGGACAGGCTCGCGCGGGGCGCCCTGACCCCCGTGGAGGCGGCCGGGATCGGCCGCCAGGTGCTGTCCGCGCTGCGGGCCGCCCACGCCGTCGGCATCCAGCACCGCGACGTGAAACCGTCCAACGTCATGCTGCGCGCCGACGGCGGCGCGGTCCTCACGGACTTCGGGATCGCCGCCCTGCAGGGCTCGACCTCGCTCACGGCGACCGGCGAACTGGTCGGCTCGCCCGAGTACTTCGCCCCGGAGCGCATCCGGGGCCACGACGACGACCCGGCGTCCGACCTGTGGTCGCTGGGCGTGATGCTGTACATCTGTGTGGAGGGCGTCAGCCCGCTGCGCCGCGCCACGACACTGGCGACGCTCGCCGCCGTACTGGACGAACCCCTCCCGCCGCCCGTACGGTCCGGGCCGCTCACCTCCGTACTGAACGCGCTGCTGGTACGCGAGCCGGCGGCGCGGCCCGACGCCGCCGACCTGGACCGGATGCTGGCCCAGGTG
>NZ_JAAPBF010000280.1 GCF_022695985.1 Streptomyces sp. NP-1717
CGGGACGTACGGTCCCCGCGGACGGCGGGGTCGGCCGGCTGGGCTGGTGAGCCGGGGCGCGGGCCGGGGCCGGCACCCTCGGGGCCGTACCCCGGCCGCGCTCAGCCGCGCAGGCTGCTCACCGGCACCAGGCAGTGCGCGGCGCCGGTGAGGACCGCCTCGTCGCCGACGAAGGCGCGCAGCGCCTCCTCGCTCACCGGCCTGCCGGGAGTGCCCTCGGGCCACGGCCGGGTGGCGATGATGAAGTACACCCCGCCGGTCTCGCGCGCGTCCTGCTCCCACTCCGGCGGGACGGCGCACTGGGCCTTGAGGTACGGCATGGTCAGCACCGCCCGCCCGGCCTGTACGAGGAGGGTGATCGGGATGTTGGGCGACTCCCCGACGTCGACGAGCCCGGCGCCGGTCCTGAGCCCGACCTCGTTGATGACGGCGCGCATGGCCTCCTCTCCGGCCTCCGCGCCGTCGCGGCCGTCACCGAGTGAATAGGCCAGCAGGAAAGGCGGGTTGCGCTGGTCGTCGGAGGCTTCGCCCGTCCAGGGAATTACCGTCAGGGTGCCGAGCAGAGGGGCGTATTGCGGGCTTCCCTGCGCGGTGTTGGTAGAGGTCATGCTTCGGCACAGTAGTGGCCCTCGGGCGCCCGGAGTGATTTCGCGTCACCCGAGTGGCGGAGCATTCGTTCCCCAGTGCGAAAGCAGTCCTTCGACACCCCCGTCTGCCCTACGTCCGACACATGCTGATGACATGTCGGCCGTGGGAAGCTCCAAGTCACGGAAGGAATGGAAAAAATGACGCCGAATCTCGCCGATCCCACTTTCTGGCAACTACCGCATTCCGAAAGGCTGGCGGGTTTCGCCCGGCTGCGCGCCCTCGGGACGCCGCAGTACTTCGTGGAACGCCCCGGAAGCCGGCTCCGGCCGGAGGTGGGCTTCCACGCGCTGGTCAGCCACGCCGACGTGGTGGAGGCCAGCCGTAACGCGCGGGTGTTCGGCAGCGCGCCGGGGGTCACGACCCCCGAACCGGCCCGCTGGGTGCGGGCACTGTTCGGGGAGTCCCTGGTCAATCTCGACGATCCGCAGCACAGTCAGCTGCGCCGGATCGTCTCCCGCGCTTTCACTCCGCGCATTCTCGCCGCGACCGAGGAAGACGTCCGCTCGGTCGCCACCCGCATCGTGGACGACATGCTCCGGGAACGCCCCGCCGATTTCGTCACCGCGGTCGCCTCGCGCATGCCGTTCGAAATCATCTGCAATCTGATGGGAATCCCCGAGAAGGAACGCCCGTCGATCCTCGCGCAGGTGAACCGGGCATCCGTCGAAACCGGTGTCGCGCGCACGGTACGGCAGAGAATTCGCGTCCCCGGAAAGGGCCTTCGGGCGCTGGCGTCCATGCAGGGAATGGTCGCGGACCTCGGGCGGCAGCGGCGCCGGAATCCCACCGGGGATCTCATCTCCGCGCTGGTGAACGCCGATATCGACGGGCAGTCGCTCAACGGCCGGCAACTCGGTTCGTTCTTCTCGCTGCTGATGGTCGCCGGTGTGGAGACCACACGTAACGCGATCGCGCACGGCCTGTCCCTGCTCACCGACCATCCCGACCAGCGCGCCCTGCTGATCGGCGATTTCGACCGGTACGCGGACGGCGCCGTCGAGGAGATCGTGCGTCACTCGACACCGATCATCCAGTTCCGGCGCAGGCTCACCGAGGACCACCGGATGAACGGCCACGACTTCCGGCGGGGCCAGCGAGTGGTGCTCTTCTACGCGTCCGCCAACCGCGACGAGGCGGTCTTCACCGACCCGGACCGCTTCGACATCACCCGCAGCCCCAACCCGCACGTGGGCTACGGCGGGGGCGGCCCGCACTACTGTCTGGGCACGTTCCTGGCGAAGCAGGAGATGAAGGCGCTGTTCCGGGAGCTGCTGACGAGAATGCCCGAACTGCGCGCCGTGGGCGCGCCGGTGCTGGTCCCGTCGAACTTCGACAACCGGGTCCGCTCGATGCCGTGCGCGTTCGCGGGAGAGCGCTGAGGGCCCCCTTTTCCGTAACCCCCGGCGAGGCAGGGCGGGAGCACGTCGTCACGCGACGGCGCCCGCCAACTCGTCCTCCAGCCAGGTGCGGCCGCGTGTGCGCGCGCTGAGCCGGACCGTGCCCAGGGGTACGGCGAGGCGCTCGGCCTCCCGCCGTACCGCCGCCTCCGCGTCCGCGCCGACGTCCTCCAGGAAACGGCACACGATCTCGCCGCTCCGGTCCTGCGCCCAGCCGCCGACGATCCGGCCGTCCCACCAGAGCGAGGGGCCGATGTTCCCGAAGCCGTCGAAGAGGCGCGGCCCGTGGTCGCCGAGGAACCAGCCGCGTTCGTGCCAGCCCATCGGCGTGGAGTCGAGCGCGGGCAGCAGCGCGGCCCATGGTTCGGGCCGCGCCGTCTCCTCCAGGTCGTCCGGCAGGAGCAGGCCGCTCGCGCCGCCGCCCAGATCGGCCTCGACCGGCCGCAGTTGCGTCAGCACTCGCTTGACCTGGGTCTTCGTCCACCCCGCCCACCAGCGCAGATCGTCCGCCGTGGCCGGGCCGAACGTACGCAGCCAGCGCCGGGCCAGCTCCTCCTCCGCACGGTGGGTGTCCCAGTGCGCGAGGCCGCCGGGGAACCAGTCGGTCAGCGGCGCCCAGCGGTACTGGTGCGAGGTCCAGGAGCCGCGCGGCCGGCCGCGTACGGCCCGGCCCTCGGCGGCGAGCAGGAGCAGCAACCGGCTCGCGACCTTCTGGGTGCCCTGGTAGCTCTTGCCCGCGGAGAGCACCACCTCCGTACTGAGGCGGGCGTCGTCGGCGGCGAGTTCGGCGGCCGTGGACTCGCCGCGCGCGGCGAGCGCGCGCACGGCGATGTCCTCCGTCCCGGCCAGCCACGCCCGTACACCCGCCTCGTCGTCCGCGACCCCCGACGCCGCCAGGAAGCCCAGCAGCTTGCGGCGTTCACGCGCGGCGACCGCGTGCGAGCAGGCGGCCTGCATCACCGGGGCCACGTCGAGGGAGGTGACGAAGACCGTACGGCGCATGCCCAGCAGCCGGATGAGGGAGCGGTCCTCGTACAGCGCCCGTTCCACCTCCCGTACCGAACCGCCGTTGGTCCGCGCCCAGGTGGCGACGTACACGGAGGACGGGTCGGTGCTGTGCAGCGCGACCATGTCGCGCGCCACCTCGACCGGGCCCTCCGCGCGGGCCGCCACCGCCAGGCGGTGCCGTACGCCGATCCGGGCCCGTCGCTCCGCCACGTCGATACGCCGCACGTCCGCCCACTCCTTCGCGCCGGATCCTCCCTACGGGAAGGGAAGCGTACGGGCGAAAAGGGTCACGAGGATCAGCACCGCCGGGAAACAGGCGAGGAACATGGCGAAGGTGTAGCCCATGATGTCGCGCGCCTTCAGGCCGAGGATCGTCAGCGTGGGCAGCATCCAGAACGGCTGGAGCAGATTGGCGCTGGCCTCGCCGAGGTCGTACACGACGACCATCCAGCCCTGGTTCACCTGGAGCTGGTTTGCCGCCTCCAGGACGTACGGCGCCTCGATCACCCACTTGCTGCCGCCGCTCGGCACGAAGACGCCCAGCACCATGCTGTAGATCGCGATGAGGGCCGGATAGAAGAACTCGTTCGACACCGAGACCAGCCAGCCGGCGATCGTCTTGCTCAGCCCGGTGAAGGCGATCATGCCGAAGATGCCGCCGTACAGGGGGAACTGGAGAAGGACACCGGAGGCCGCGGGCGTGCCCTCCTTGACCGCCTGGGCGAGCCGGACGGGCCGCCAGTGCAGGATGAGCGCCAGCAGGATCAGGATGAGGTTGACGGTGTTGAGGTCCAGCGCGTTGAGGGGGTCGCCCTCGGCGAGGGCGAAGTGCCGTACGAGGTACCAGGCGCCGAGCGCGAACAGCAGGATCGCGAAGACGGGGCTGTACTCGATCCACTCCCCCGGCCGGCCGCGCCGGGTCTCCGCGCGCTTCTGCGCGACGCTCGGCCCCAGCTCGATACCGAGCTGCTCCGCGGTCTTCGCCCGCTCGGGCGACGGCGAGAGGAACCAGGCCATGACGACCGCGATGACGAAGATGATCGCCGTGGCCACGATGCCCTGCCACAGGAAGATGGTGTCGGTGAGGGGGATGAGCCCGCTGCCGCGCCCCTCCGCGATGACCTCCTGGACCGCGGGCGGGCTCGACGCCTCACTGGCCACCTGGAGCGCGGCGGACCCGGACAGCCCCTGGGCCCACACGGTCCCGAGCCCGAGGAAGGCCATGGCGCCGAGCGCGCGGTAGTCAACGCCCTGGACCCGGCGGGCGATCTCCTTGGCGAGGATCGCCGTGAAGATGAGGCTGAAGGCCCAGTTGAGGTACGAGGTCGCCATGGCGACGGCGGCGGTGAACGCGATGGCGCCGCGCGGGGTACGGGGCACGCGCGCGATCCTGGCTATGAGCCGGCTCATCGGCGGGGAGACCGCGACCGCGTACCCGGCGATGATGATCATCGCCATCTGGAGCGTGAAGGTGATGAGCGACCAGAAGCCCTGCCCCCACGCGTCCACCAGCCCGAATCCCGCGGTGTCCGCGGGGTCGTCGGGGCGCCCGTACAGACCCTCCCCGGTCGCGAGTCCGAGCGCGAAGACGGCGAACGTACCGACGAGGACGAAGCCGAGGGCGTCGGGCAGCCACTTCTCGGTGAACGCGGTGAAGCGCAGCGCCATACGCGCGAGCCAGTTGTCCGTGCCCGGCTGGTCGTCGCTCGGCGTCGTGGGCGGTTCCGGCTTGGGTTCCGGCTTGGGTGGGGGCGCCGTGGCCATGTGGTTTCTCCTGTGAGGGGGACGGCCTGAGCCGCGGATCTGTACAGGAGGCACGGACGCGGGGGCGGGGTGGTTCAGGTGATGGTGTGTCACCGGGAAGAGAGGGCGAACGCTGTTTACGGTGGGCTGATGCGACGTGCCCCCTGGTGGGTCCTCCTCTCCGCGGGGGGCGCCCCTCTGCTCCTTGTCGGCGCCTGGTTGATCGCGCAGCGGCTGCAGGGACCCGGTTACAACCCCACGGTCGACACCCTCAGCGTGCTGGCGTCCTACGGTGCCCGCGGCTACTGGCTGATGACGGGAATGCTCATCGTGCTGGGGACCTGTTACGTGGTCACGGCGCACGGGCTGCGGGAGGCCGCGCCCGCCGGACGGATCGCCCTGGCCGGGGGCGGGGTGTCCGCGATGGTCCTGACCCTGGTGCCCGCGCCGATCAGTGGCGGGGCGCTGGGGCACGGGGCGGTGGCGGCCGTCGGCTTCGTCCTGCTCGCGGTGTGGCCGGCACTGGCCGCGAGACGCCGCCGGACGGTGCCGTGGGGACTGCGGTTCAAGGTGGCGATCGTCGCCAGTGCGCTGATGTGCGTGTGCGCGTTGTGGTTCGTGTTCGAGCTGCGCAACGGGAAGGCGCCGGGGGTCGCGGAGCGGGTGGTGACCTTCGTACAGGCCCTGTGGCCGCTGGTGGTGGCCGTCTCCTGCCGTCTGTGGTCCGGCGGGCCGGTGGCGACGGGGCAGTGACAGCGGCGTCCCGCCCGATCGGAGGGATCGGACGGGACGCCGTGAACCACTGACACGTTGACGTACCGACGTACCGACGTACCGGCCTGGAGCCGTTACGCGGGGTCGATGCGGGAGATGCTGCCGCCGAGCGCGAGTACGTACAGCTCGCCGTCGCCGTCCTCCACGAACGAGATGACCTCGCCGCCGTTGACTCCGAGGTCGCTCTGGCCGGTCACCTCACCGTTGTCGATCGTCAGACCGCGCACGGTGCCGTCGCAGTAGTCGCTGTACAGGTACTGGCCCTGGAGGCCCGGGATCGCGTCGCCGCGGTAGACGTAGCCACCGGTGACCGAGCAGCCGAGCCCGTTGCGGTCGTACTCGAAGACCGGCGGCACGTGGTTCGCCGGCTCGGTGCCGCCCCGGAAGGGATGGTTGCCCTCCATCGAGGCCCAGCCGTAGTTCTCGCCGCCCGCGCTACTCGCCGGGGCCCAGTCGACCTCTTCCCATTCGCTCTGGCCCACGTCGGCGATCAGCATGTCGCCCGTGCCGGAGTCGAAGGAGAACCGCCACGGGTTGCGCAGACCGTACGACCAGATCTCGTCCTTCGCGTTCGGGTCGTCCACGAACGGGTTGTCCGCCGGGACGGCGTAAGGCTCGCCGCCGCTCGGGTCGATCCGAAGGATCTTGCCGAGCAGGGTGTCGAGCTTCTGCCCGTTGCCGTGCGGGTCACCGCCCGCGCCGCCGTCGCCGAACGCGATGTAGAGGTAGCCGTCGGGGCCGAACTTGATGTCGCCGCCGTTGTGGTTCTCGTACGGCTGCGTCTGCGTGAGGACGGTACGCCGGGAGTCCGGCTGGATCGCGCCCGACTCCACGGCGAACTCGTCGATGGTGCTGGTGCCTTCGAGGTCCGTGTACGAGATGTAGAAGTGCGCGAGTTCGTTGTCGAACGCCACGCCCAGCAGGCCGCGTTCACCGTCGGTGGTGGTCTCGGCGGAGATGTCGAGAACGGGCTCACCGAGCCCCTGGTCGTCCAGGACCCTTACGGTCCCGGCGCGTTCGGCGATCCAGACGGTGCCGTCGGGGCCGGCCGCGCCGGCTGTGGGGTTCTGCGCCGTGGCCACTTCCGTGAGCGCGACGTCCGCCGCCGCCTTGGGTGGGGCGGCGGGCTCGTCGGCGTAGGCCGTGGCGAACGCGAGGGAGGTGGCGAGGCAGATGGTGCCGATGATCGCCGAGCTTCTGGTGCGAAATTTCACCGTGACTCCTAGAGGCGGCGAGTGGGGGGCCCGGCTGCTTGGGGCGGAGTTGAGTCGGCGTCGCCCGCGCCGCCACGCAACCTGGGTGGGGGGATCGTGTGCCACTGGCTACGGGTGAGGATACTGGGACGGGAGCGGCTGGCCTAGACCAATACCACACCCATCTCGCGCGAGGCCCGGCTTCACCATGGGGTCGGCGTGTGCGGGCGCTAGGGTCCTGAACATGGTGAGCCCAGCGGTGAGTAGGGATCTGGTGGTCGTCGGTGCCGGCATTGTCGGTGCGTCGGTGGCCTATCACGCCGCCCGGGCGGGCGCCGACGTGACGCTGGTCGACGCCGGGCTGCCGGGCGCCGGCGTGACGGCGGACTCGTTCGCCTGGATCGGCGCTTCCGGCGTACGCAAGGGTCCGGCCGCCGGACTGCGGGCCACCGCGACGGCGGAGTACCACCGGCTCGGGGCCGAGTTGCCGGGGCTCCCGGTGACCTGGTCCGGCTCGCTGAGCTGGACCAGGGAGGGCAGTGCGCCGGACGCCGGGCCCGGGCAGACGATCGTGGACGCGGCCACCGTGGCGACGCTCGAACCCACACTCCGGCAGCCTCCGGAGTGGGCCGTCTGGGCGCCGGACGACGGCGCCGTCGACTCGGTGGGCGTCACCGAGCGGCTGGTCGCGGGCGCTCGCGCCCATGGCGCCCGGGTACATCTGGACACGCCGGTCACCGCGGTCCGCCGGGACACGGCGGGCCGGATCGCCGGGGTCGAGACGACGGCGGGACCCCTCTCCGGTGCGACGGTGGTGCTGGCGGCCGGAGTCGCCACGGCCGCGCTGGGCGCGCCGCTCGGCGTGCGCGTCCCGGTCGAACCGTCGCCGTGTCCGCTGATCCGGCTCAGCGCCCCGGCCGGTCTGGTCCGCACCGTGGTCAACACCGAGGACTTCGATCTCCGGCAGGTCGCCGCGGACCGGCTGATCGCCGCCGCGGACTCGCCCGAGCGGACCCTCGCCGCCGTCCGGTCCACTTTCCGTGGCACCGGGGACGTCGAGCTGCTGAGCACCCGGCTCGGAGTGCGTCCGATGCCGGCCGACGGTGAGCCGATCGTCGGCCCGGTCGCCGGGGTCCCCGGCCTCTACCTGGCGGTGATGCACTCGGCGGTCACGCTCGCCGCGGCCGTGGGCCGCCTGGTCGCACGGGAGTTGGTCGACGGAACCGCCGAGTCGGCGCTGTCGGGTTGCCGCCTGGACCGCTTCTAGATTTCCCACGAGCCCTGGAACGACGAAATCCCGCCCGATCAAATGATCGGACGGGATTCGTGAACCGCTTACGAGCTGACCCGCGAACGGTTTTGCCGTGGACCTGTGGGGATTTGAACCCCAGACCCCCTCGATGCGAACGAGGTGCGCTACCAGACTGCGCCACAGGCCCTTGCGACGAGTGAAACCTTAGCACCCCCGTCGGGCTGTCTGGAAATCCGTTCCGCGCTGGTCACTCGTTGGCCGCGCGGGGGCGGTCGCCGT
>NZ_JAAPBF010000281.1 GCF_022695985.1 Streptomyces sp. NP-1717
CGGGTGCGGGCGCTCGTGGACCGGATCGACCGGGAGCAGGGCCGGCTGGGCGACGGGCGGCAGTACTGGAGCTTCATCTCCCTGCACGACCACGTGGCGGCGCTGCGACACCTGATCGACACGGAGTCCCTGTCGGGCCCGGTGAACCTCACCGCCCCGGAACCGGTGACGAACCGCGAGGTCACGGCGGCGATGGGCCGTGTACTGCGCCGGCCGACGCTCTTCGCGGTGCCGTCGGTGGCGCTGAAGGTGGCGCTGGGCGAGTTCTCGGAGGACGTGCTGGGAAGCCAACGGGTGCGGCCGGGGCGGCTGTTGGAGTCGGGGTTCACGTTCGCGTTCCCGAAGATCGACGAGTCGATCCTCGCGGCGCTGCGGATGTAGTGGCGGTGCCGTTCGCGGCTGCGGGCCGCTGTGGCCTCAATCACCGGCCGGGCTTGTTGTGGTTGCGGTGGTGGCCGGGTGCCGCTCCGGGGTCATGCCCGGACGGCGTGATTTACGGCGCGTGCAAGGTTCGTTGGTCTCGGGGGAGCCCTCATTCACACGCGCCACAAATCAGCCTGAGTGTCCGGACACGACCCCTGCGCGTCCCCCTTCCGACCCGCAGGCCGGTGAAGTGTGAACAGCACCCCACGGCGGTGTGAGGGGGGCGGGGTCGCAGGAGGGGTGTGTTCGGACACTCAGGCTGATTTGTGGCGCGTGGACAAGAAGGGTCAGCGGGTCCAACGAACCCTGCACGCGCCGTAAATCACGCCGTCCGGACATACCCCTCCGGAGGCCCCGACCCACGCCCGTCAGCCGACAACAGCAACCCATCAAGCCCGTCCGGCGATTGAGGACGAACCGACCACCGGGCGGACCCGGTCAACCGGCCACCGCACCCCGCAACCGCCGGACGGCAATCCGTGCGCCCCACACGCACCCATGCCGCCCCCACTGCGCGACTGCGAACGGCCGGTTCCCTTCCTAGTGTCGAGGCGCACTCGGGTATTCCCTGGGTGGGGCCGGGGCATCAGCCCAGGACCACACAGCCGCGCCGACCTCGGGGAGGGGCACGTGCTCAGCACTGAACATCAGGCGGACGTCGTCATCATTGGCGCCGGGATCGCCGGCCTGTCGGCAGCTCACCAGCTGACCCGGGCAGGCGTAACAGTCACCGTCCTGGAGGCCGCCCCTCACATCGGCGGCAGGATGGCCACCGAGAACCTCGACGGCTTCCGGCTCGACCGCATCGGGCAGTTGCTCAACACCTCGTACCCGGAATTGATCCGCACCCCGGCGCTGCGCGACGCCTCCTTACGGATGTTCTCGCCGGGCGTGCTGGTCCACAGCGAGGGCCGGCACCACCGCGCGGGAGTCACCCTCACCGCGGGGAGCGCACGGGGCGCACTCACCGCCGCACGCGCCCTGGCAAGCGCCCCACGCGCCAGGGCCGTTCGCAGCCGCGTCCCGGGGATCCGTCCGGGCTCCCGTCCCCCGCTGGGCAACACACTCGACCAGGCCCGGCTCCACGCGGCGCTGGGCCGCCTCGCGACCACCCCGGTGACCCGGCTGCTGGCCCGCCCCGAACGCCCCGCACTCGCCGCGCTGTCCGCGCGCGGTCTGCCCGCGCGGACGGTCGACGGCTTCGTACGGCCGCTGCTGTCCGCGCTGCTCTGCGACCCGGACCTCACCACGTCGAGCCGCTGCGCCGACCTGGCCCTGCGGAGCTTCGCCCGGGGCCGGCTGTGCGTCCCCGAGGGGGGTGCCGAAGCCCTGCCGGAGCTGCTGGCCGCCACGCTGCCGCCCGGCACGGTGCGGACGGGCGTGTGCGTGACGGACACCTCGATCAACTCCGTCGGTACGAAGGAGCACGGCGAGATCACCTGCCGCTCGCTGCTCGTGGCGACGGGTGCCCGCGCCGCCGCCGAGCTGCTGCCGGGCCTCCGGGTGCCGGACTTCCATCCCGTGACGGTCCTTCACCACACGGCCCCCACCGCCCCGTTGAACGACCCCGCGCTGCTCCTGGACGCGGACCGGCGCGGCGGCCCGGTGGCGCACACGACGGTCATGAGCGCGGTGGACCCGTCGCGTGCACCGGCCGGCCGGACGCTGATCTCCTCGACGGTTCTCGGGCTCCGCACGCCGCCCCCCGAGAGGGAGCTCGACGGCGCGGTCCGGGCCCATCTGGCCACGCTGTACGGCGTGTCGACCGCCGGCTGGGAGCTGCTCGCCGTCCAGCACGACGCCGAGGCGGTCCCCGCCATGCCGCCGCCGCACGATCTGCGCCGTCAGGTGCGGCTCCTGTCGGGTCTGTACGTGTGCGGGGACCACCGCGACACCAGCACCGTCCAGGGCGCGCTCTCGTCGGGCCGCAGGGCCGCGTACGCGATCCTGGACGACCTGGGCGTACGGCCGGACCAGGGAGCGGTGCAGATCCCGACAGCGGCGTAGCGGGCCTGTGGCGTCCCTCCTGGCCGCCACTCAGCCGAACGCCGCGATCCGGTCGCGGTAGCCCCGTACGGCCGCCGCGTCCTTGTACGGCTCCAGCCGCCGCTCGAAGTCCCGTACGTAGTCCACCGCGCGGGCCGAGCGGATCTCCGTCGCCTGCTGCGCGGCCTCCGCACCGAGCGCGCACGCCTGGTCCAGTTCGCCGAGTCCCAGGCGGGCGGAGGCGAGCACCACCCGGCAGAAGAGTCTGCTGCGCGCGAACCCGGGCGCCCGTAACTGAAGTGCGCGCTCCGCGTGCTGGACGGCCGCGCGGTACTGCTGGAGGTCCCGGTAGCTGTGCCCGAACTCGTCGGCGAGCTGCCCTTCGTCGAAGGTGCGCGCCCAGTGCGGCACTTCGTCGCCGGGACGGGCCGACTCCAGGGCGCGTTCGGCGCGTACGAGCGAGGCGGTGCAGGCCCGCGCCTCGCCGAGCACGCCGTGCCCGCGCGCCTCGACGGAGTGCAGCAGGGCCTGCACCACGGGCGGCGCGGCCGAGCCGACGCCCTGCTGGGCGACGCGGGCGAGCTGGACGGCCTCCCGGCCGTGTCCGAGGTAGACGGCCTGGCGGCTCATGGTGATCAGGACGAAGGAGCCGTAGGCCCGGTCCCCCGCCGCCTGGGACAGCCGCAGCGCCTGTACGAAGTAGCGCTGCGCGAGACCGTGCGCGGCGATGTCGTACGAGGTCCAGCCGGCCAGTCTGGTCAGATCGGCCGCGGCGGCGAACAGTCGGCGCCCGGTGTTCTCGCCGTACACGCCGCGGAGCATCGGCTCGCACTCGTGCTCCAGGTACCGGACGAGGGCCTGCCGGGCGTGGCCGCCTCCGTACGCCTGGTCGAGGGTGCGGAACAGTTCGCCGACGGAGCGCAGGGCCGCGATGTCGCCGCCGCCGACCCGCTGTCCGGCGACGCGGTCCGTCTGCCGGGCCGGCGGGACACCGGCGGGGACGGCGGCCTGTCGCGGCACGGTGGCGCGGCCCTGGGCGGGCACCCGTACAGCCGCGGCGTCGGCCTCGCGGCCCGCATCGCCGCCTCCGTAGGAGCGGGTGCCGTACGACGGCGTCGCCGGCGGCCCGCTCGTGGCGGCGGCGAGCTGATGGCCGGTGGGCTGTCCCGGCACCTGGACCGTCCCCCGGCCCGCCCCCTGCGCGGGTTTCCCGGCGGGGGCGGCCGCCGAGCCGTCGTGCCCGACGCGCTCGTCCGCGCGGCCGATCAGCCAGTCACGGCTCGGCACGACGAGCCCCGCCGGGGTGAACGCGATCTTGCGCAGCTCCGCGTGACTTCCCGAGTCCTTGCGCCAGAGGCCGCCGACGATGTCGACGGCCTCCTCGGGGGTCGCGGCGAATTCCAGCCCGGCGTAGACGGGCGCGCAGGCGTCCAGGCCCAGGTCCTGGGCGGAGAGCCGCCGGCCGAGCCGGCGGGTGAAGACCTCGGCGATCAGTGCGGGCGTGGTGCCGCGTGGCTGCTGGCCGCGCAGCCAGCGGGTCACGGACGTTTTGTCGTACCGCAGGTCGAGGCCGTGTTCGAGCCCGAGCTGGTCCACCCGGCGGGCGAGACCCGCGTTGGAGAAACCGGCTTCTGCGATGAGTGCGGCGAGCTGGCGGTTGGGGGTGCGCTGCGGAGGTCGTTCCGACATCAGCTGTACGGTCTCCTGCCTTCCGGGCCCCGGGAGCAGCCCTCATGGAACGGCGCGAATTTAGCGGTCGAAGCTGCCCGCACCGTCACGTTCGTCCCACATTCATCCGATCGTGTGAGGATTGCGGCCTTGGCTGACGCACCGCGTATACGGGTCCGGTACAGCGTCCGGAACCCTTCGGGCCTGCCGGACCGCTCCGCGGGACGCGGCCGTACAGTGGCTGGGGCGCGACACGTGCACCGTGCCCGGTCGTCGCGGGGACACCCCCCGGATCCCGGGCACAGAGCGAGGGAGGCAATGCCGTGAGTGAGCTGCGGTTCGTCCATCTGGGCTTCGGCGGCGACGCCGTCGAATACCGGGAGGCGTGGCAGAAGCAGCGCGAGGTCCACGCGGCCCGCTTCGCGGACGAGATCCCCGACACCTGCCTGCTGCTCGAACATCCGCCCGTCTACACGGCCGGGCGGCGTACGGAGGACAGCGAGCGCCCCCTGGACGGCACTCCCGTCGTGGACGTCGACCGCGGCGGCAAGATCACCTGGCACGGCCCCGGCCAGCTCGTCGGCTATCCGATCCTCAAGCTGCCGCGTCCCGTGGACGTGGTGGCGCACGTACGCCGTCTTGAGGAGGCGCTGATCCGTACGGCGGCCGACTTCGGGGTGGCGACGACGCGGGTGGAGGGCCGCAGCGGCGTATGGGTGCTCGGCGATCCGGTGGAGGACCGCCCGGCCCTGGGCGGTCTGTCGCTGGACTTCGATCCCCGGGTGAACGACGGGGAGTTCGACCCACGGCTCAACGGCCCCGAGTACGCCCCGTCCAACGCGGGCCAGCGCCGTGAGGACCGCAAGCTCGCCCAGATCGGCATCCGCGTCGCCAAGGGCGTGACGATGCACGGCTTCTCGCTGAACGTGAACCCGGACAACACCTGGTTCGACAGGATCGTGCCGTGCGGGATCCGGGACGCGGGCGTGACCTCGCTGTCGTACGAACTGGGCCACGACCTCACCGTCGCGGAGGTGCTTCCCGTGGTGGAGCACCATCTGCGGGACGTGCTGGAGCACGCGGAGCCGAAACCCCGTGACGCCGGGGCCGAAGCGCCGGCGGCGGCCGGGGCCCAGGTGGCCGAGCCGGCGCGCGCCTGACCCCGGTGGCCACCACGGCGCGCGGTCGCGCCCGGAAGGGGAATGCCCTTCGACGGCCACCGGTTGTCCCTGTGCCATGCGACGCCATGGCCACGTAGTACCAAGCAATCAACGGGCGTACTCTGGTCTTCGCCGAAGATTCGAATGCCGCGCCAGCAGAGAGAGGTGCCGGACGTGTCCGCTGTCGCACCCGACGGACGCAAGATGCTGCGCCTGGAGGTCCGGAACAGCCAGACCCCCATCGAGCGCAAGCCCGAGTGGATCAAGACCCGGGCGAAGATGGGGCCCGAGTACACCGCGATGCAGAAGCTCGTGAAGAGCGAGGGCCTGCACACCGTGTGCCAGGAGGCCGGCTGTCCCAACATCTACGAGTGCTGGGAGGACCGCGAGGCGACCTTCCTCATCGGCGGCGACCAGTG
This sequence comes from Streptomyces sp. NP-1717, assembly GCF_022695985.1. Classification (GTDB taxonomy): domain Bacteria; phylum Actinomycetota; class Actinomycetes; order Streptomycetales; family Streptomycetaceae; genus Streptomyces. Next base: position 5,657 of record NZ_JAAPBF010000281.1, read on the forward strand.
CACGCGGCGTTGCGACTTCTGCCAGATCGACACGGGCAAGCCCGAGGCGCTGGACCGTGACGAGCCGCGCCGGGTCGGTGAGTCCGTCGTCACGATGGACCTGAACTACGCCACGATCACGGGCGTCGCCCGCGACGACCTGCCGGACGGCGGCGCGTGGCTGTACGCGGAGACCGTGCGCCAGATCCACGCGCAGACCGCGCAGCGCCCGGCGGGCCGTACGAAGGTCGAACTCCTCATCCCCGACTTCAACGCGGAGGCCGAGGCGCTCGCCGAGGTCTTCTCCTCGCGCCCCGAGGTGCTCGCGCACAACGTCGAGACGGTGCCGCGGATCTTCAAGCGGATCCGCCCCGGCTTCCGTTACGAGCGCTCCCTCGACGTCATCACCCGGGCCCGCGAGGCCGGTCTGATCACGAAGTCGAATCTGATCCTCGGTATGGGCGAGACCCGCGAAGAGGTCAGCGACGCGCTGCGGGACCTGCACGACGCGGGCTGCGAGCTCATCACCATCACGCAGTACCTGCGGCCCTCCGCGCGCCATCACCCCGTCGAACGGTGGGTGAAGCCGCAGGAGTTCGTGGAGCTGAAGGACGAGGCCGACGCGATCGGCTACTCCGGTGTGATGTCGGGGCCGCTGGTCCGTTCCTCGTACCGCGCGGGGCGGCTGTTCCAGCAGGCGACGGAGCGCCGGGGCACGGAGTCCGTGCGCGAGGCGGTGTGAACCAGGGGGCTTGCGCCCTCTCGTTCCGCGCGCCCGGCGTGTGAATCCGAGCACAAGCGACTACCCGACAGTAACGGCCGTACCGCCGCGGCCCGTACGCTCCCCGCAGGTCGGGGGCCGCGTACGGGCCGCGGCGCTGTCCGGGGGTCCGGCTCCGGGCATTCACGGCCGTTTGACCACCTGGTCACGCACTGGTAACACCGGTGGGTAAACCTGATGAGTACGCACCGCGCCCATCGGTTCCCGTACCGGATCCCGCACGGGCCCGGACCACTCCCGCACCGCCACTCGCACTCGTTCCTAGGGGGAACAGCCACCATGCAGGCCGCGCCGGTACGACCCGTCACCCAGGTGATGGCGGCATCCACCCGCCCCACCGCCCTGCCCTCCGTCTCCCACGCCCTGCGCGCCATGGAGTCGCTCCTCCTCGGCAGCGGCCAGCGCACGGCCCGCAGGAACGCCTGGACGGCCGTCCTGGAGGACCGCCGCAGGGCCAAGGACCGGGTCGAGGCGCAGCACGTACTGGAGGCCGTGTCGGGCCGCGCTTCCCGAGCCACGTAAACTTCCGTACATGGCGAGGAAGGAAAACGCAGACACTGCTGCGGAAACTGGGCGACTGAAGCAGATCGCTCTTACCTACAAGATGACCCGACGGGCCGACAAGAAGGTCGGTCTCGTCGTCGCGGGTGTGGGAATCGTCACCTTCGGTGTCTTCCTCGCGATCGGCTTTCTGGTCGGCCACCCCATTTATCTGGGCATTCTGGGCTTCATTCTGGCCTTCCTCGCGATGGCGATCGTCTTCGGACGCCGCGCCGAGCGTGCTGCCTTCGGGCAGATGGAGGGGCAGCCCGGAGCGGCGGCGGCCGTGCTGGAGAACGTGGGCCGCGGCTGGTCCACCACCCCGGCGGTCGCGATGAACCGCAGCCAGGACGTGATCCACCGCGCGGTCGGCAAGGCCGGCATCGTGCTGGTCGCGGAGGGGAACCCGAACCGGCTGAAGAGCCTGCTGGCGGCCGAGAAGAAGAAGATGGCGCGCATCGTCATCGATGTGCCGGTGCACGACATCATCGTCGGCGACGGCGAGGGCCAGGTGCCGCTCAAGAAGGTCCGTACGACGATGCTGAAGCTGCCCCGGGTGCTCTCCGGCCCGCAGGTGACGGCGGCCAACGACCGGTTGCGGGCGATGGGCGACCTGATGAGCAACATGCCGCTGCCGAAGGGTCCGATGCCGAAGGGCATGCGGATGCCGCGCGGCGGAAAGATGCGCTGACCGGGTTCTCCGGTCTCCGGACACAGTCGAGGGCGGCGCGGAACGCGAGTTCGCGCCGCCCTCTCCTATGCGCTGCTTCTCAGATCCGCACCTGTACGGCGCGGCCGAGCCGGTCGTGCAGGCCGCGGCCGTCCCGGTCCCAGATCAGGGCGGGTACGGCGAGGCACAGCAGCACGCTGCGGACCACGGCCCACCCGAGGCCCAGCCGGTCGCGGCCCTCGGAGATGACCCGCAGACCGAAGAGCCGCTTGCCGATCGTGGAGCCGACCGTCCCGACGGTGAGGATGTTCATGAGGAGGAGAACGCCGATCGCGTAGTTGCTCGCCGACTGCGGGTCGTCGGCGAGGAGCCCGAACGCGATCAGCATGCAAAGCGCCCAGTCCACGAAGAGGGCGCCGAAGCGCCGCCCGAGAGGGGCGGCGGAACCGGGGCCCTCCTTCGGCAGCCCGAGGCGCTCGCCCCGGTACCCGAAGTCCGCGCCCATCCCCTCGGCCGCCGAGCGCGGGCCGGAGAGCCACGATCCGATTGCTTCCCT